>NZ_JACNME010000002.1:300000-580284 GCF_014270065.1 Quadrisphaera sp. RL12-1S
GGGGACGCGCAGAACACCCGCACGGTGCTGGCCGGGTTCTTCACGTCCTCGGCCGCGCTGGCGCTGTTCCTCGTGCTGCTGACGGTGGGGGTCCTGCGCTCGTCCGGCGCGCTCTCCTGAGGGCCCTCTCCTGACGCGGCCTCCCCGGGGGGTCTCCCTCGCGTGGTCCGGACCGCGCTGCTGCACCATGGCGGAGTCCGGACGCTGCGGTCCGGCGGACGGGGCGGGGGCTCGATGACGGCGCTGCAGGAGCCGGGGGTGACAGGTCTCGGGCCCGGGGCCGGGACCGCGGAGCTGCTGGCCGAGCTGGCCGAGCACCTGTCCGGGGAGCTGCGGCTGCGCCCCCTGCTGGAGCGGGTGCTGCGCGCGGCCCTGGAGCTTCTCGGCTGCGCCGACGGCGCGGTGAGCCTCCTGGAGGACGGCGGGCGCACGTACCGCAAGGAGGTGGAGGTCGGCGTGGTCTGCGACGCCGGGCGCAGCTTCCCGGTGGACGAGGGGCTGTCGGGACAGGTGCTGCGCGGCGGCGCCCCCGTGCTGGTCACCGACTACGCCGACGTCCCCTCCGGTCACCTCCACGCCGTCGACCGGGACCGCCTGCACGCCGCGGTCGGCGTCCCCGTGCTCCACGGCACGGCGGCGGGCACCGCGGCCGGCACCGTGCTGGGGGCGCTGGTGGTGTTCTCCTCAGACCCGGACCGGCGCTTCACCACCGCCGACGCCGACCTGCTCGCCCTGTTCGCCCGGCACGCCGCCGTGGCGCTCACGGCCGCGCGGCTGCACGCGGCGCTGTCGGAGCGGGACCGCGCCACCGCCGCGGCGCGCGACCGCGAGGCGGCCGCCGCCCGCGCCGCGGAGCGCACCGGCCGCCACCTCGCCGAGGTGGTCGAGCACCTCGCGCACGGGCGCCCCGGACCCGCCGAGGCCGCCGCGCGGTGCGCGCTGGCCGCCTCGCGGCAGGCGTCGGCGTCGTCGTCCTCGGCGGTGGCGGGGGTCCGGGGCGGCGGACCGGTGGCACCCGCCGCGCTGGAGGGCGCCCTGCGCGCCGAGGCCGACTGGGCCCACCGCGCCCTCGGGCTGCCGGTGCGGGTGGTGGTGGCCGGTGCGGCGAGGTCGGTGGACCGGGACGTGGCGGACCACCTCGTGCTCGCCGTCCGCTCCGCGGTGCTGCGCCTGGGCACCGGCGCCCGCGCCACCGCGCTGCGCGCGGGGCTGGTGCACGGCGAGGACGGCGTGGCCCTGCTCGTGGAGGACGACGGCGGCGCCGGTGACCAGCCCGACCCCGAGCTGACCGAGCTGGTCGCCGCCACCGAGCGCCTCGGCGGCACCGGCCAGGTCACCACCACACCCGGGTGGGGCACCCACCTGCGGCTGCACCTGCCGCGCTCGCGGCACGGCGGCGAGCCCGGTGCCACCTCCACCACGGGTGTGCTGGTGGTGGACGGCAGGCCGGCGCTGCGCGCGGGGCTGGTGGCGCTGCTGGCTCAGCCGGGGTCGGGCGTGAAGGTGGTGGGGGAGGTGGCCGCGGCCGAGGAGGTCGTGGGCGTGGCGGGCGCCGCGCGGCCGCACGCGGTGCTGGTCGGGTCACCGCGCGGCGCCAGCGCCGCGGCCGCGGTCGAGGACCTGCGCGCCTCCCACCCGAGGCTGCCGGTGGTGCTGCTGTCCTCGCTGCCCGACGACGTGGGCGCCGCGGAGCTGGCGGCCGCCCTGGTGCGCGCCGCGCGCACCGCCTCCTCGCCGGGTGCGGCGGCCGCGCCGGCGGGGACCGCCGTGCCGACCACGCCGCGGGAGCGGGAGGTGCTGGCGCTGCTGGAGCGCGGCCTGTCCGACCGGCAGATCGCCGACGAGCTGGTCATCACCCGCAAGACCGTGGAGAAGCACGTCGGCTCGCTGCTGCGCAAGCACGGCGTGCCGAGCCGCACCGCCCTGGTCGCCGCCCGCCTCCACTGACGGGTGGAGGAGGTGGTGGAGGTGGGGGATCCCCCCACCTCCGGGGCGGTGGAGACGGGGGAGGTTCCCGATCCTCGGCCCCGGGACGGCGACCTAGCGTCGTCGCATGCCCGTCGTCAGCCTCACCGAGATCGTCGGCCCGGCCGCGCAGCAGCGCTACGGCGTCCCGGCGGTGAACGTCCTCAACGACCTCACCCTCGAGGGGGTCCTCGCCGGCGCCGTCGAGGCGCGCTCCCCGGTCATCGTGCAGACCAGCGTCAAGACCGTGAAGAGCATCGGCTCGGAGGTGCTGTTCTCGCTGTGGACGGCGATGACGCGCGGCATCGAGGTGCCCGTCACGCTGCACCTGGACCACTGCCCCGACCGCGCCGTCATCTCGGAGTGCCTGCAGCGCGGGTGGAACTCCGTGCTCTTCGACGCCCACGAGCTGACGCTGGAGGAGAACCAGCGCCAGACCGTCGAGGTGGTCGCCGAGGCGCGCGGGTACGGCGCGCACGTGGAGGGCGAGATCGAGGGCATCGGCGTGGAGGACGGCGTCGGCTCCGAGGCCGTCGGCCCCGACGGGCGCCTCGCCGTCGAGCGGCAGGTGGAGTTCGTGCGGGCCACCGGCGTCGACGTGTTCGCCCCGGCCATCGGCAACGCCCACGGCCAGTACGCCAGCGCCCCGACGCTGGAGGGCGACAAGGTCACCGCCATCGTCGAGGCCACCGGCGTCCCCGTGGCGCTGCACGGCGGCACCGGGCTGAGCACCGAGCAGTTCGGTGACCTCATCGCCCGCGGCTGCGCCAAGGTCAACATCTCCACCGGCCTCAAGGAGGCCTACATGAGGTCCAACCTGGCCTTCCTCAAGGACGCCGAGGCGAAGGGGAAGTGGGACCCGCCGTCGCTGTTCACCGCGGTGCGCGCCGACGTCGTGGCCTTCACGAAGGGCCTGTGCGAGACGTTCGGCTCCGCCGGGAAGGCCGCCTGATGGGGCAGACCCCGCGCAGGGCGCTGGTCTTCGACTGCGACGGCGTGCTCGCGGACACCGAGCGCGACGGCCACCTGCCCGCCTTCAACGCCACCTTCGCCGAGGTCGGCCTGCCCGTGCAGTGGTCGGAGGACGACTACGCGGAGAAGCTGAGGATCGGCGGCGGCAAGGAGCGCATGGCCAGCCTGCTGACGCCGGAGTTCGTCCAGGCCAACGGCCTGCCCACCGACGCCGACGGGCAGAAGGCGCTGCTCGCGGACCTGCACCGCCGCAAGACCGCCCGCTACACCGAGGCCGTGGCGCGCGGCGACCTGCCCGCGCGCCCCGGCGTCGCCCGCCTCGTCGAGGAGGCCGCGGCGGCCGGGTGGGCGCTCGCGGTGGCCTCCACCTCGGCGGAGGCGTCAGTGCGCGCGGTCCTCGAGCACGCCGTCGGCGCCGAGCGAGCCCGCGACGTCGCCGTGTTCGCCGGAGACGTGGTGCCCGCCAAGAAGCCCGACCCCGCCATCTACGCGCTCGCCGTGCGCGAGCTCGGGGTGGACGCCGACCGCGTCGTCGTCGTCGAGGACTCCCGCAACGGGATGCGCGCGGCGCTCGGCGCGGGACTGCGCTGCGTGGTCACCACGTCCAGCTACACCGCCGAGGAGGACTTCACCGGCGCCGCGCTCGTGGTGCCCGACCTCGACCACGGGCCCGACGGGCCGGTGGACCTCGCCGTCCTCGAGCGGGTCCTCGCGGGCCCCGCGCCCTCTCCCGCCACCCAGACCCAGGAGGAGCAGGCATGAGCACCGCCACCGCCACCACCACCCAGGCCGACGTCGAGCGCGTCGTCAGGACCGTCGCCCAGACCGTGGTCGAGAACGAGAAGGCCTTCAGCGACCTCGACGCCGTCGCCGGCGACGGCGACTTCGGCTTCTCGATGGCCCGCGGCTTCGAGAAGGTCCTCGAGGGCTGGGACGGGCTCGACAGGTCCGACCCCGGCACCTTCCTCACCAAGGTCGCGCTGGTCATCACCAGCCGCATCGGCGGCACCTCCGGGCCGATCTGGGGGACGCTGTTCCTGCGCGCCGGCACCACGGTCAAGGGCTCCGAGACCGTGACCGCCCAGCAGTGGGTCGAGGCGCTGCGCGCCGGGGTCGAGGGCATCAAGCAGCGCGGCGGTGCCGATCTCGGGGACAAGACCCTGCTCGACGCCCTCGCGCCGGCCACCGACGCCCTCGAGAAGGCGCTCGACGACGACGCCGACGGGCCCGCCGCGGTCCGCGCCTTCGCCGAGGAGGCCCGGCGGGCCGCGGACGCCACCGCCTCGATGCAGGCCCGGCGCGGCCGCGCGTCGTACTCCGGGGAGCGCAGCATCGGCTCCGTCGACGCGGGAGCGACCGCCGTCGCCGTCCTGGCCGAGGCCGTCGCCGACGAGCTGGCCCGCTGACCCGCCCTGCCCGCTCGGCCTGAGAGCCCTCCGCCACCGTTCTCGACGAGGAGATGACCGTGAAGAAGTTCGTCAACGACCCCCAGCAGTTCGTGCCCGAGATGCTCCAGGGCCTGGCCCTGGCCAACCCCGACACCCTCAAGTACGTCCCCGAGCACAACCTCATCGCCCGCGCCGACGCTCCGGTGGCCGGCAAGGTCTCGATCGTGCAGGGCTCCGGCTCCGGTCACGAGCCCGCGCACGTCATGGCCGTGGGGAGGGGCATGCTCGACGCCGCCTGCCCCGGCGACGTCTTCGCCGCCCCGCCCATGGACTACGTCTACGAGACCGCCAAGCTCATGGCCTCCGACGCGGGCGTGCTGCTGCTGGTGAACAACTACACCGGTGACCGGATGGCCTTCGACATGGGCCGGGAGATGGCCGAGGCCGAAGGCATCAAGGTGGCGGTGCTCCTGATCGACGACGACGTCGCGGTGAAGGACTCCTCCTTCACCGTCGGGCGGCGCGGCGTGGCGGGCAACTTCTTCGTCATCAAGGCCGTGGCCGCCGCCGCCGAGAGGGGCGCCTCGCTGGAGGAGCTCGTCGAGCTGGGGAAGCGGGTCAACAGCGTCACCCGCACCATGGGCCTGGCGCTCACCAGCTGCACCCCGCCGGCCAAGGGCTCCCCGCTGTTCGAGCTGGGCGAGGACGAGTACGAGCTGGGCGTCGGCATCCACGGCGAGCCGGGCCGGTCGCGCGAGAAGATGGCCGACGCGAACACGCTGGTGGCCAACCTGCTCGACCCGGTGGTCTCCGACCTGCCGTTCTCCTCCGGCGACGAGGTGGCGCTCATGGTCAACGGCCTGGGCGGCACGCCCATCAGCGAGCTGTACCTCGTCTACGGCATCGCCCACCGGCGGCTCGCGGACGCGGGCATCACCGTGGCCAAGAACTACGTGGGCGAGTACTGCACGTCGCTGGACATGGCCGGCGCGTCCATCACGCTGGTCAAGCTCGACGACGAGATCAAGGGCCTCCTGGAGGCCCCCGCCGAGATCGGCCTGCGGATCTTCTAGCGCAGGGCGGTGATGGCGGCGGCGACGCGCTTCTCGCTGACGGGACCGCTCGCCCCGACGGTCTGGGCGAACAGGCTCACACGCAGCTCCTGCAGCTGCCAGCGCACCGCGCGCACCTCCTCGGCGTCCCGGCGCGCCGAGGGCAGCGCCGCCACAGCGCGCTCGAGGTCCGCCTCGAGCCGCTGGACGACGCCGGTGCGGTCGCGGTCGCGCTGCGCCGCCTGGGCAGCACCACCCCCGCCACCGGAGCCGCCGAGGACCTCGAGCCGGCGCAGCAGCGCGCGCAGGTAGCGCTGCACGTCAGGCAGCCGCGCCAGCCCCACCTCGGCCACGAAGCCGGCGTGCACCAGCACCCCGAGCTGGGCGCGCACGTCGGCCAGGGACGCCACCAGCGGCAGCGAGGCCGGGGTCCTGTCGAGGGCGTGCTCGACGTCGCGGGCCGACTTCAGCACCCGCTGCACGAGCCCGAGCACCTGCTGCGTGGTGGCCAGCAGGTCGGGGCGGACCGCGCGCAGCAGCGCGTCGAAGGTCTGCCCCTCGCGGACGCCGAGCCCGCCACCGGGGGCGCGGGCGCCGACGAGGTGGTCGACCGCGGCGTCGGCGCAGTCCGCCAGCAGCGCCTCCACGGTGCCGTGCGGTGACCGCGCCAGGGCCAGACGGGCAGGTGTCCCCAACCCGTCCAGCAGCGACTTCGTCGGGTTGGCCAGCACCAGTCGCGCCAGGCGGGCCACGCCCCGCGGGTGGGCGGCGCGCGCCTCGGCCTCGGTGGCCAGCACGCGCACCGCGATCCGCCGCTCGCCGTCCTTCGTCTGCTTCGACGCGGCCGTCCAGCGCTCCACCACGAGGCTGGGGAAGCCGACCACCGGCCGCCCGTCGGGTGCGGCGGTCTCCACCTGCTCGGCGAGCACCAGCCCAGCCGGCCAGGCGGTGAGCGCCTCGTGCTCGAGCTGCTGCCCGGACGCCCTGGCCCCCGCCGTCACCGCCTGCACGACGGCGGCGCGCTGCGCGCCGGCGGTCTTCTCGCGCAGCGCGGCGAGGTCCTTGCCGGTGGCGACGACGCGCCCGTCGGCGTCCTCGAGGGCGTACGTGGGCAGCAGGTGCGGGGCGGTCTCCGCCAGCCGCGCGGCGTCCCAGGCCTCGGGGGGGACGACGACGCCGCGCCGCGCGCGGAGGACCTCGGCCACGGCGTCGACGAGCCTCACCCCGGGCGGTGGGACGGCCGGCAGCGCGGCCGCCACCTCGCGGGCGGTGTCGGGAACCGGCACCAGCTGCACGCGGACCGGCTTGGGCAGCGCCCGCAGCAGCGCCGTCACCAGCTCGGTGCGCCACGCGGGCACGCCCCAGTCGAGCCCGGTCTCCGGCACCTGCGCGAGCACGGCGAGCGGCACGTGGACGGTGACGCCGTCCCGGGTGGACCGCGGGTCGAACAGGTAGCTCAGCGACAGGTCGAAGCTGCCCGAGCTCCACGACGTGGGGGCGTCCTCCACGTCCGCGTCGCCGGTGGTGAGGTCGGCGACGGTCAGGGTCAGCAGGTCCGGCCTGGTGCGCCGCTCCTTGCGCCACCACGCCTCGAACGCGCGGGCGGAGGTGGCGTCGGCGGGCAGCCGGGCGTCGTAGAAGGCGACCAGCGCCTCGTCGTCGACCCGCAGGTCGCGGCGGCGGGTGCGGGCCTGCAGCTCCTCGACGTCGCGCGCCACCGCGGCGTTCGCCTCCACGAAGGCCACGGCGGCGCCGCGCGCGTCCCACTCCCCGCCCACGAGGGCGTGGCGGATGAAGAGGTCCCGTGCGGTGAGCGGGTCGAGCCGGGCCAGCGGCACGGTGCGCCCGGCCACCAGCGGCAGGCCGTACAGCGTGACCCGCTCGGTGGCCACCGCCGCACCGCGCTGCTTGCTCCAGCGCGGCTCGGAGTGGCTGCGCACCACCAGGTGCGAGGCCAGGGCCTCCACCTGCTCCGGGTCGACCCGGGCGACGACGCGCGCCCACAGCCGGGAGGTCTCCACCAGCTCGGCGGCCACCACCCAGCTGGGGGAGCGCTTGGCCAGCACCGACCCCGGGGCGATGGCGAACCGCGTGCCGCGCGCCCCGACGTACTCCGCCGGGCCGCGGCGCCGGGTCTCGCGCTGGCCGTCGCGCCCGTTCTTCTCCTCAGCACGCAGGTCCTTGCTGCCCACCTGGGTCAGCAGCCCTGCGAGCAGCGCCGCGTGCACCTGCGCGCGCACCGGCTCCAGCTCCTCGCCGGTGCGCACCCGGGCGCTCTCCGCGCCACCGGGCGTGGAGATGCCGAGCCCGCGCAGCACGCGCCGCAGCTGGGCGTGGACGTCCTGCCACTCGCGGATCCGCAGGTGGTGGAGGAACTCGGCCTTGCACATCCGCCGGAACGACGACGACGACCGCTCGGCCGCCTGCTCGGTGAGGTACTTCCAGAGGTTCAGCGTGGAGACGAAGTCGGAGTGCTCGTCGGCGAAGCGCCGGTGGCTCTTGCGGGCGGCGTCGGCGTTCTCCAGCGGACGCTCCCGCACGTCCTGCACCGACAGGGACGCCACCAGCACGAGGAGCTCCGGGACGACGCCCTCGCGGTCGGCCTGGAGCAGCATCCGCGCGAACCGCGGGTCGGCCGGCACCTGCGCCAGCCGCTTGCCGACCTCCGTCAGGCGGGGGTTCCCCTCCGGCGTGGCGGTGTCGATCGCGCCGAGCTCGTGCAGCAGCGCCAGGCCGTCGCGCACCTGGCGGCGGTCGGGGGCGTCCAGGAAGGGGAAGTCCTCCACCGCGCCCAGGCCGAGGGAGGCCATCTGCAGGATGACGCTGGCCAGCGACGTGCGCTGCACCTCGGGCTGGGTGAACCGCGGCCGGGACTCGAAGTCGCGCTCGCTGTAGAGCCGGATCGCCACGCCGTCGGCCACGCGACCGCAGCGCCCCGACCGCTGCGCGGCGCTCGCCTGGCTCACCGGCTCGATGGGCAGGCGCTGCACCTTGGTGCGCGCCGAGTACCGGGAGATGCGGGCGGTGCCGGTGTCGACGACGTACCGGATGCCCGGCACCGTCAGCGACGTCTCCGCCACGTTGGTGGCCAGCACGATCCGCCGCGAGGTGCCGGCGCCCGGCTTGGAGAAGACGCGGTGCTGGTCGGCCGCCGAGAGGCGCCCGAACAGCGGCAGCACCTCCGTGGCACCCGCGCCGCCCGAACCCGCCGGGCGCAGACCGGGGACCTCCCGCCGCTCGATCGCGGCGGTCAGGGCGTCGGCGGTGTCGCGGATGTCGCGCTCGCCGGAGAGGAACACCAGCACGTCACCCTCACCGAGCGCGGTGAGCTCGGCGACGGCGTCGAGGATCCCCTCCGTCTGGTCCCGGTCCTCACCCCGACCGTGGCGCGCGTCGTCGGGGTCGGCCTCGAGCGACTCGCCGTCGTCGTCCTCCCCGTCCTCGCCGGCACCGCCGGCACCGTCGAGGGGCGCCTCGTCGAGGCTGAGCGGGCGGTAGCGCACCTCCACCGGGAAGGTGCGCCCGGAGACCTCCACCACCGGCACCTCGCCCGCGACGGTCGAGAAGTGGTCGGCGAAGCGCTGCGGGTCGATGGTCGCGGAGGTGATGACCACCTTGAGGTCCGGTCGGCGCGGCAGCAGCCGGTGCAGGTACCCCAGGAGGAAGTCGATGGTGAGGGACCGCTCGTGCGCCTCGTCGATGATGATCGTGTCGTAGGCGAGCAGGTCCGGGTCGCGCTGGACCTCGGCCAGCAGGATGCCGTCGGTCATGAGCTTGACCAGGCTGTCGGGCCCGACCTCGTCGGTGAAGCGGACCGCGTAGCCGACCGCCTGGCCGACTGCTGCTGAGGGCCCCCCCAGCTCCTCGGCCACGCGCTCGGCCACCGCGCGCGCCGCGATGCGCCGCGGCTGGGTGTGCCCGACCAGGCCGCGCACGCCGCGGCCCAGCTCCAGGCAGATCTTGGGCAGCTGGGTGGTCTTGCCCGAGCCGGTCTCGCCGGCGACGACGACCACCTGGTGACCGGCGATGGCGGCCGCGATGTCGTCGCGGCGAGCGCTGACCGGCAGGTCCGGGTAGGTGATGGAGCCGACGAGGGCGTCCGCGGACGCCGCCCGCGAGGCCAGGCGCCCCTGCGCGGCGAGGACCTGCTCGGCGACCTCGGCCAGCTGCCGGGCCCGCCGGGGGCCCTGGGCGCGCTCGGCGCCGTCCAGGCGCCGGGCCAGGCGGCGCTCGTCGCGCAGGGTGGTGGCCACGAGCCCGCTGCGGAGCACGGCCGGGTCGGGGCCCGCGGTCGTCGTCGTCATCTCGCCGTCCAGGGTAGGCGGCGGGAGCGGCGGGCGGCCCGCGGGTTTTCAGCGGGTGCGGACGGCGAGGACGGCCACGTCGTCGTCGCGGTGGCCGTGGAGCAGGTCCGGCAGCACGGTGTCGAGGAGGTCGTCCAGGTCCCGGTGGCCCTCGCGCTCCAGCTCGGCGAGCAGCGCGGCGGTGCCCGCGTCGAGGTCGGCGTCGCGCCGCTCCACCAGGCCGTCGGTGTGCAGCAGCAGGGTCGCGCCCGGCGGCAGGGGGCAGCGGTGGTCGCGGCGGGCCGATCCCGGCACCACGCCCACCATGACGTCGGGCCCGGGCTCCCCGCTGCTGGTGGGGACGACGACGGCGCGCGCGCGTCCGTCCCCGTCCGGCGCCACGAGCACCGGCGGCGGGTGGCCGGCGCTGCTCCAGGTCAGGTGGCGCGCGCCGCCGGGGGTCTGCGGCGGGTCGACCCGGGCCACCACGAGGGTGGCCAGCACGTCCAGCCCCAGAGCGTCGAGGGCCGCCTCGGTGCGCGCGATGAGCGCCGACGGCTCCTGCCCGCCCTCCACGGCGTAGGCGCGCAGCACCGCGCGCACCTGGCCCATGGACGCGGCGGCGCGGATGTCGTGGCCCGTGACGTCGCCGATGACCAGGGTGGTGGCGCCGGAGGCGTCCACGAGCGCGTCGTACCAGTCGCCGCCCACCTGGTCCCCGGAGCTCGCCGGGGTGTACCGGCTGGCCAGCTGCAGGCCGCGCGGCTGGGGCAGGTGCGTGAGCATCGCGGACTGCAGCGTGCGGGCGGCCTGCCGGCGGTCCTGCAGCTGCGCCAGGTGGGAGCGGCGCACGCCCGCCACCACGGCCACCACCGCGGTCGACAGCGCCACCACGCCGCAGCTGACCAGCGTGGTGAGCGGCGGGGTGCCGTCCACCAGGCAGGTCCACAGCGCCACCAGGGTGGCCAGCAGTCCCACCGCCACGACGTGCCAGCGGGCTCCGCCGATGGCCGTGATCGTGGGCGCCAGGGCGAACGCACCCCCGATGTTCGCCGCGCCCGGGTCGCCGCTGAGCTCGCCGGAGACGAGGTCGGTCGCCGTCAGCCCGACGCACGCCGCCACCCCGAGCCACAGCCAGCGCCGGGTGGGTCGCAGCAGCACGTGCTCGTCGTCCGCGCCTGCGCCGAAGCCCCCGCCCATCCGCCCAGCGTGCCGCACGCGGCTGGGAGCGGTAGGCAGGAGGCATGAGCGAGAGCACCCACGAGAGCGGCGTCGGCAAGACCGGGGGGCTTCCCGGCGCCAACGCCGACCCGGCCGCCGCCGAGACCCCGGAGCGCGAGCTCGCCGAGCTGCAGGCCGGTGAGGTGTCCCCGCCGGAGCCGGGCAGCGCCGGCAGCTGAGCGCGGCTCGCCGGCTGCCGTCGTCGTCCTGGTCCTCGGGTCAGGACGACGACGGCACCGCGGCGACGGCCCGCTCCAGTTCCGCCACGTCGATCTTCCGCATGGTCATCATCGACTGCATCGCGGCCCGGGCGCGGTCGGGGTCCGGGTCGGCCATGAGCTCGGTCAGGCGCTGCGGGACCACCTGCCAGGAGAAGCCCCACGGGTCCTTGAGCCACCCGCACTCGCTCTCCTGGCCGCCGCCGGCGACGAGCCCGTCCCAGTAGTGGTCGGTCTCCGCCTGGTCGGCGCACAGGACCTGGATGCTCACCGCCTCGTTGGGCGTGAACGCCGGGCCGCCGTTCAGCCCCAGGAAGCGCCGCCCGTCGAGCGTGAACTCGACGGTGAGCACCGCCCCCTCGGGCGTGCTGGGGTTGTCGGCGGGGGAGCGGACCACCGCGTCGACCGAGCTGTTCGGGAACAGCTCGGTGTACCGGCGGGCGGCCTCCTCCGCGGCCCCGTCGAACCACAGGCACGTCACCATCTCGGGCATGGTCGTCGTCCTTCCTCTCGATCCTGTGGGGTGTGACCGTCCGGGCGCGCGGGAGTCATCGGTGCTGGCTTAGCGTGATCCGGTGAGCGAGCTGCCCGCCAGTTCCGTCGCGGGGTCCGTCGAGGAGTCCGTCGAGGAGCTGGCCGCGCTGCTGTCCTCCGCCCGGGCCTCCGGGCGCGGTGTCATGGCGCTGACGGGGGCGGGCATGTCCACCGCGTCGGGCATCCCCGACTACCGCGGGCCGACGGGCTCCCAGCGCAAGGGCTCGCCCATGCGGTACGAGGAGTTCCTCCACGACCCCGAGGGCCGCCGGCGCTACTGGGCCCGCTCCTACGTGGGCTGGTGGCAGATCGCCACCGCCCGGCCCAACGCCGCGCACGCCGCGGTGGCCGACCTGCAGCGCTCCGGAGCGGTGGGCGCCGTGGTGACGCAGAACGTCGACGGGCTGCACCAGGCCGCCGGCAGCGAGCGCGTGCTCGAGCTGCACGGGACGCTGGCGCGGGTGGTGTGCCTCGGCTGCGGCGCGGTGGTGCCCCGCGCCCAGCTGGACCGGCGGCTGCGCGCGGCCAACCCCGGCTTCGCCGAGGCGGCCGAGGGCGTCGCCGACCAGCTGCGCGTGAACCCCGACGGCGACGTCGACCTCCCCGAGGACCTCGTGGCCTCGTTCGTGGTGGTGCTGTGCCCGGTGTGCGAGGTCGGGACGCTCAAGCCCGACGTCGTGTACTTCGGCGAGCCGGTGCCGAAGGACCGCGTGGAGCGCGCCTACGACCTGCTGGAGCTGGCTCCGGCGCTGCTGGTGCTCGGCTCGTCGCTGACGGTGATGAGCGGGTACCGGTTCGTGCGGGCGGCGGTGCGGCGGGGCCAGCCGGTGGCGGTGGTGACCGACGGCGCGACCCGCGCCGACGCCGACGGCGTCCTCAAGGTGGCCGCCCCCGTGCAGGAGCTGCTGCCTCAGCTGGTGTCGCGCCTGGCCTCCGAGCCCGCCGACGCGCTCTCCGCGTCCCGCTGACCCGCCCCCTGCCCCGCCTCCTGCCGCGACGATCAAGGAAGTGGCACACGCGCCGGCGTTGGCGACTTCCTTGATCGTCGCGGTGGAGGTGGGGGGTTCAGCTGGCGATGTGCGCGCCCAGCCAGCCCTGCGGCAGCCCGAAGGCGTCCACCACGCGGAGCGCGTGCGGCCGGACCTGCGCGCACAGCGCGTTCACCGCGGTGGTGAGCTCGCGGCTGCGGCCGGCGGTGACGAGCCCGCGCTCCAGGTACCAGGCGCGGTCGGCCTCCACCAGCGAGAGCACGTGCAGGTCGAGCAGGCGCGAGAGGAGCACCTTCGCGCGCTCGTCCTCGGCCCGGGCGATGGCCGCGTCGGCGGTCCGGGCCACCCACGCGTCGAGGTGCGCGCGGGCGGCGAGCACGAGGTGGTCCTGCACCTCGTTCATCACCGTGAAGCCGCTCTCACCGGCCTGCGCGCGCTTGCGCATCCGCAGCGCCAGGCTCTCCAGCGTGCGGCGCTCGCGGTGCTCGAGCATCCGCAGCTGCCAGGCCCTGTCGAAGAGCTCGGAGTCGGCCTCCTCCGGGGCCGACCCGGCCTGCTTGGCCGCCCCGCGCTGGCGCAGCGCGCTGATGTCCGTGACCACCTCGCCGACGAAGCCGGCGACGGCGCGGGCGGGCGTGCGGCCGGCGTAGGCGTCCACCAGGGACGTCGTCACCGCCCGGGCCTGCCCGATCCTGCCGGCGCCCTTGAGGGCGTCGCGGTGCTCGGAGAGCAGGTGCTTGCCCAGCAGCTGCAGCAGGACGGTGTTGTCGCCCTCGAAGGTGGTGAAGACGTCGGTGTCGCCCTTGAGCTGCGCGATCCGGTTCTCCGAGAGGAACCCGGAGCCGCCGCAGGCCTCGCGCGCCTCCTGCAGCGAACGGGTCGCGTGCCAGGTGAGCAGCGCCTTCATGCCGGCGGCCTTCGCCTCCAGGGCCTTCTGCGGGCCGGGTGCGGGGGCGGCGCCCAGCAGCACGGGGTTGGTCACGCGGTGCAGCTCGGCCACCAGGTCGTCCTGGGCCAGGGCGTACACCGCGGAGGAGGCCAGCAGGGGCAGCAGCCGGCGCTGGTGGGTGCGGTAGTCCAGCAGCGTGACCTCCTCGCCCTTCGCACCACCCGCCTTGGGGAACTGCGCGCGCCGCTCGGCGTAGGTCACCGCGATGGCCAGCCCGGTCTTCGCGGCGGCCAGCGCCGCCGCGCCGATGCAGACGCGGCCCTTGACCAGGGCGCCGAGCGTGGTGAAGAAGCGGGCGTTGGGGTTGGAGATCGAGGAGGTGTACGTGCCGTCCTCGGCCACCTGGCCGTAGCGGTCCAGCAGGTTCTCCCGCGGGACCCGCACGTGGTCGAACATGATCCGGCCGTTGTCCACGCCGTTCAGGCCCATCTTGCGGCCGCAGTCGGACAGGGTGACGCCGGGCAGGGCGCTGCCCGCCTCGTCGCGGATCGGCACGAGCACCGCGTGCACGCCGTGCGTCTCGCCCCGGGTGACGAGCTGGGCGTAGACCACGGCCATCCGCGCGTCGCGCGCGGCGTTGCCGATGTAGTCCTTGCGCGCCTCGGGGCCGGGGGAGTGGACCACGAACTCGCCCGTGGCCTCGTCGTAGGTGGCGGTGGTGCGCAGGTTGGCGACGTCGGAGCCGTGCCCGGTCTCGGTCATGGCGAAGCACCCGAGCAGGTCCAGCTCGACGGCGTCGCGCAGGTACCTCTCGTGGTGCTTCGCGGTCCCCAGGGCCTGGATCGAGCCCGCGAACAGGCCCCACTGCACGCCGGCCTTGATGGTCAGCGACAGGTCGGCGTGGCCGAGCATCTCGAAGTTCACCGTCTGCGCACCGACGCTGTCGCCGCCGATGCCGCCGGTGGCGCTGGCCGCGAAGCCGTAGCGGTGCTCGCCGGTGGGCACGACCTCCCGGAGCCGCTGCAGCGTCAGGGCGCGGTGCTCCTCGGTGGACAGGTGGTCCGTCGGCTCGCACCACGCGGCGGGGATCGTGGCGCGAGCCCTGTCGCGCACGGGGGCCCAGCGCCCGTCCAGCACCTTCTGGACGGCGCGCGGGTCGGCGACCAGCTGCTCGGGGTCGACCGGCCAGACGCGTCCGGCGGCGCCCTCGCCCTGGCCGTCGAGGCGGCTGGGGGCTCCGCCCGCGGTCTCGGCGACCCCGGCGGCGACAGCAGCGGCGTCGGTGCTGCTCGGGCCGGCCGCGCTCTGGGTGGTGGGGCTGCTCATGGCGTCTCCTCCAGGTGGTGCTGCGCCGCCCGGTCGGGGCGGTCGGTGGGCGGGGTCGTGAGGGGCGGTGTCGCGGAGGGCGGGGCCGTCACCACCGGCGCCCGGGACAGCCCGCCCCAGGCCAGGGCGGTCAGCTGCTCGGCCAGGACCGCCGCTGGAGTGCGCCGCCCGCCCTCGGGGACGGGAGTGCCCATCCAGTGGTCGGCCGCGGCGCGGACCATGCCCACCAGGCCGTGGGCCCAGGGCTCGGCGGTCCCGGCCTCCAGGCCGGCGGCCCGCAGCTGGCGGGCGATGGCGCGGGCGAACTCGGCGCTGACCGCCTGGGTGAGGCCGGCCAGGGGGTCCGCCGCGCTGGTCGCGGCCACCGACCCGGCGCCGCGGGTGACGAACCAGTACACGTCGGGGTCGTGCTCGACGAGGCGCAGGTAGGTGGCGATGACGGCGCCGAGGGCCGCGCGCGGGCGCTCGTGCTGGGCGGCGGCGGCGGCCAGGTCGCGCAGGATGCGCCGGCTCACGCGGTCGGCGACGGCGAGGTAGAGCTGCTCCTTGTCGGCGAAGTGCCGGTAGAGCGCGGTCTTGCTGGTGCCGGCGGCGGCGGCGATCTCGTCGACCCCCACGCCCGGCCCGTGCTGGGTGATGGCGCGCAGCGCGGCCTGGACCAGCTCCTCGCGGCGGGCGCGGCGGTGCGCCTCCCAGCGGGTGCTGCGCCCGTCCTGCACGGGGGTGGCTGGTGCGGGGGCAGCACTCGCCGGCGCAGGCGTCGTCGCGGCGGGCGTCACCGAGCGAGCGTAACCCGGTACCGCTGGTACCCGCTACCTCCAGTACCGGGTAGACCCCGTCTGCGGGTACCGTCGTGAGGTGGCCACCCCCAGCGCTCCCGCGACCGCCTCCAGCCCACGGGCGTCCCAGGCAGCGGGCCTGCGCGACGCCGTCGTCGTCGCCGCGGACCGCACCCCGTTCTCCCGCGCCGGGCGCGCCTACGCGCGCGCCTCCAGCCAGGACCTCCTGGCCGCCGCCCTCGACGGGCTCACCGCCCGCACCGGCCTGGCGGGCCAGCGCCTCGGCGCCGTCGTCGCCGGGTCGGTCCTGCGGCACAGCACCGACCTCAACCTCACCCGCGAGGCGCTGCTGTCCAGCGCGCTCGCCCCCACCACCCCCACCACCGACCTGTCGATGGCGTGCGCTACCGGCCTGGAGGCCGCGGTCATCGTGGCCAACGCCATCCGCGTCGGGCAGATCGACTCCGGCATCGCCGGCGGCGCCGACTCCGCCAGCGACGCGCCCCTCGCGGTCGGTGACGACCTGCGCCGCACGGTGCTCGCCGCGCGCGCGGCCCGGTCGACGACGCAGCGCCTCCGGGCGCTCGCGGGCCTGCGCCCCAGCGCGGTGCGCATCGAGGCCCCCCGCAACGCCGAGCCCCGCACCGGCCTGTCGATGGGCGAGCACGCCGCGCTGACCGCGGCCGCCTGGGGCGTCAGCCGCGCCGCGCAGGACGGGCTGGCCGCCCGCAGCCACCAGGCCCTGGCACGGGCCTGGGACGAGGGCTTCTTCGACGACCTCGTCACCAGCTGCCTGGGCCTGCGCCGCGACGACGTGCTGCGCCCCTCCACCACCGTGGAGGCCCTCGCCGCGCTCAAGCCCGTCTTCGGGCGCGACCTGCCCGCCGACCAGCCCGGTGCCGCCAGCATGACCGCCGGCAACTCCACCCCGCTGACCGACGGCGCCGCCGTCGTCCTGCTGGCCAGCCGCGAGTGGGCCGCAGAGCACCGCCTGCCGGTGCTGGCGAGGGTGGTCGACGCGGAGTCCGCCGCGGTCGACTTCGTCACCGGCACCGACGGCCTGCTCACCGCACCCGTCTACGCCATGCCGCGGCTGCTGGACCGGATCGGCTGGACCCTGCAGAGCGCCGACGTCCTCGAGGTCCACGAGGCGTTCGCCTCGACCGTGCTCGCCACCCTGGCCGCGTGGGAGTCCGAGGACTTCTGCCGCGAGCGGCTCGGGCGCCCCGCGCTCGGTGCCGTCGACAGGACGCGCCTCAACCCCGTCGGCTCGTCGCTCGCCACCGGCCACCCGTTCGCCGCGACCGGTGGGCGGGTGCTCGCCACCGCGGCCAAGCAGCTGCACCGGCTCGCCGCTCGTCGGGGCGCGGGCGAGAGCGCGCCGCGCGCGCTCATCTCCGTCTGCGCCGCCGGTGGGCAGGGCGTGGTCATGGCGCTGGAGGCGGCGTGAGCGCGGGGCCCGCTCGGGGCGCGCAGGTGAGGGACGTCTACGCCGAGCTCGTCCGCACCGCGCCCGGCGCCGCGGTCGCGCGGCGGCTCGGGCTGCCGCGCCCAGCGGTGCTGCGGCGCTCCGAGCCCGGTGCGCCGCTGCTGGGCGGCCCGGCGCTCGTGCTCGCCGCCGGGTCGGGGGCGTCGGTGTTCCGCACCCGCGAGGCCGGCGATGCGCTGGCCTCGCTGCTGGCGCGCGCCGGCGCTGACGCGCAGCTGGACCTCGCCGCCGTGCCCGAGGGGACGCGCCTCGGCGCGGTGGTCGTCGACGCCACCGGCGTCACCCGCACTCCCGACCTCACCGCCCTCGGCCTGGCGCTGGGCCCTGCGGTGCGCCGCCTCGGGGCCAGCGCCCGGGTGCTGCTCGTGGGCCGGACCCCGGCCCACCTCGACGACGTCGAGGCCGCCGCGGTCCAGCAGGGCCTCGAGGGCCTCGTGCGCACGGTCGGCAAGGAGCTGCGCGCCGGCGCCACGGCCGGCCTGCTGCGCCTGGCCCCCGATGCCGGCCCGGCGGAGCTCGACGGGCCGCTGCGCTTCCTGGTCTCAGCGCGGTCGGCGTTCGTGGACGGGCAGGTCGTGGACGTGGCGGCCGCGGTCCACGACGACGACGTGCGCCGCGCCGGCGAACAGCCGCTGAGCGGCGCCGTCGCCGTCGTCACCGGGGCCGCCCGCGGCATCGGGCGGGCCACGGCGCAGGTGCTGGCCCGGCAGGGCGCGCACGTGGTGGCGGTGGACGTGCCCGCCGCCAGCGGCGACCTCGCGCGCACCGCCAACGGCGTGCGCGGGCAGGCGCTCGCGCTCGACGTCACCGCACCCGACGCCCCGCACCGGCTGGTGGAGCACCTGCGGCGCGCGCTGGACGGGCCCGGGGCCGACCGGCTCGTCGTCGTCCACAACGCCGGCATCACGCGGGACCGGCTGCTGGTCAACCTCGACGCCGCCCGCTGGGAGGCGGTGCTGGGCGTCAACCTCGCGGCGCCGCTGCGCCTGACCGAGGCGCTGCTCGACGCCGGGCTGCTGGGCGCGGGGGCGCGGGTGGTGGGGGTCTCCTCCACGTCCGGGCTGGCGGGCAACCGCGGGCAGGCCAACTACGCGGCGTCCAAGGCGGGCGTCGCGGGGATGGTCCGGGCGCTCGCGCCGCGCCTCGGGCAGGTCGGGGCCACGGCCAACGCGGTCGCGCCGGGCTTCATCGAGACCGAGATGACCGCGAAGATCCCGCCGCTGCTGCGGCAGCTGGGTCGGCGCACCGCCAGCCTGCAGCAGGGCGGCCTGCCGGTGGACGTCGCCGAGGCGGTCGCGTGGCTCGCCGAGCCCGCCAGCGCCGGCGTCACCGGCCAGGTGGTCAGGGTCTGCGGCCAGGCGCTGGTGGGCGCGTGAGCCGGGAGGAGTCCCAGCGGTCGGAGCCGTCGCTGGCGCCCGTCTACGCGCGGGCGGTGCTGAGCGCGCGCCGCAAGGGCGCGGCGCTGCGCGCCCGGGCGGCGGCGGGGGAGCCGCTGGTGCTCCCCGCCGGACCGGGCGGCGTTCCCGCGCAGGTCGTCCGCCCTGGAGCGTCGGTGGGGACGGACCGGGCCGCGGCGCTGGCCCGCGCCACGGGTGTGCCGCTGCGCCCGGTCCTTCCGGTGCTCGGTCCGCACCTGCTGGCCTTCGCCGCCCAGCTGGAGCTGCTCTCCGCCGAGGAGTTCCCGCTGCCGCTTCCCGGCCTGGTGCACGTCACGCAGGTGGTGCGCCAGCACCGGCCGCTCGCCCCGG
Source organism: Quadrisphaera sp. RL12-1S (assembly GCF_014270065.1). Classification (NCBI taxonomy): domain Bacteria; kingdom Bacillati; phylum Actinomycetota; class Actinomycetes; order Kineosporiales; family Kineosporiaceae; genus Quadrisphaera; species Quadrisphaera oryzae. Next base: position 318,854 of record NZ_JACNME010000002.1, read on the forward strand.
GGGAGCGCGTGGACGTGCGCGTCGCGGTGCGCGGGCTCTCGCAGCACCCGAAGGGCGCCGTGGTCGAGCTGGGCTCGGTGCTGACCAGCGCTCAGGGCGAGGTCGTGTGGGAGGGCACCAGCGGCTACCTGGCGCGCGGGGCCTCGGCGGCCGGGGCGGGCGCGACCGGCGTCGTCGTCGGCCTGGGCGACGGGCTGCCGGAGCCCGCCGTCAGGACGGCGGCGCGCTGGCGGGTGCCCGCCGACGCCGGGCGCCGCTACGCCGCCGTCAGCGGTGACGTGAACCCGATCCACCTCTCCGCGCTGGCCGCCAGGGCGTTCGGGTTCCGCGGCGCCATCGCGCACGGCCTGTGGACGCTGGCCCGCGCGGTGGGGCAGGTGGAGCCCCGGCTCGGGCCCGCCGTCGAGGTCCGCGCCCGGTGGGGCTCGCCGCTGCTGCTCGGCTCGCGCGCGACCCTGTGCGCCGAGCCCGTCGACGACGGTGCCGGTGCCGCCGGGGGCGGGTGGTCGCTGGCCGTCCGGTCGGGCGTCCCGCTGCCCGGCGACCGCGTGCACCTCACGGCCACCGCCGCCCCTCTGCGCCCCACCTCGTGATCCTGGGCGCTGGCCACCCTCGACCAGGGGGGCCAGCGCCCACGACCACCGACGGGGTGGGGGTCAGGCCTTGTCGAGGGCGTCCGGCTTGTGGACGGCCTCCTTGCCGGTCTTGTCGCTCTTGACCAGGTACTGCGGGTCGTCGTCGTCGGCCTTGACCGTGCGGCCCGCGGCCTCGGTGTCCTCGGTGATCTTCTTCTCCACCGTGCCCTCGACGGTGTTGCCGTGCGACGACCACTCGACGTCGTCGCCCTTGCGGAAGGTCTGCTCCTCAGCCATGGGCCCTCCCTGCCCAGCGCCGGGCGGCTCACACGCGCCTCACCCGACCGGAGGCAGCACGGAGATCGTCATCTGATGTTCTTCTGATGCATCACGGGGTCCCCGCTGTTGATCCGGCGCCGCGAGGGCCCTACGGTCGGGGTGTCCGGGACGTCCGCGCCAGCGGTGACGCGGGTGCCCGGCTCACCTCGGGAGCGTGCATGAGCAGCAACCGCGCAGTGGCCTACAACGGCCACGGTGTCGACGTCATCGACATCGACTACCCGACGTTCGAGCTCAAGGACGGCCCGGGCGTCAACCCCGCCAACGTCGGCCGCCCCGTCCGGCACGGCGTCATCCTCAAGACGGTCTCCACCAACATCTGCGGCTCTGACCAGCACATGGTCCGCGGGCGCACCACCGCCCCCGAGGGCCTCGTGCTGGGCCACGAGATCACCGGCGAGGTGGTCGAGGTGGGGCCGGACGTGGAGTTCATCAAGGTGGGCGACCTCGTCTCGGTGCCGTTCAACATCGCGTGCGGCCGGTGCCGCAACTGCAAGGAGCGCAAGACCGGCATCTGCCTCAACGTCAACCCCGACCGCCCGGGCTCGGCGTACGGGTACGTCGACATGGGCGGCTGGGTCGGCGGGCAGGCCGAGTACGTCCTCGTGCCCTACGCGGACTGGAACCTGCTGAAGTTCCCCGACAAGGACCAGGCGATGGAGAAGATCCTCGACCTGACCATGCTGTCGGACATCTTCCCGACCGGCTTCCACGGCTGCGTGACCGCGGGCGTCGGCGTCGGGTCGACCGTCTACATCGCCGGCGCCGGCCCGGTGGGCCTGGCCGCGGCGGCCGGGGCGCAGCTGCTCGGAGCCGCCGTCGTCATCGTCGGTGACCTCAACGAGGACCGCCTCGCGGCGGCGCGGGCGTTCGGGTGCGAGACCGTCGACGTGTCCAAGGGCGACCCCAAGGACCAGGTCGAGCAGATCCTCGGCGTGCCCGAGGTCGACTGCGGCGTCGACGCCGTGGGCTTCGAGGCGCGCGGCCACGGCTCCGGTGCGCAGCAGGAGGCGCCGGCGACGGTGCTCAACTCCCTCATGGAGCTGACCGCGGCCGGTGGCGCGATGGGCATCCCCGGCCTCTACGTCACCGGTGACCCGGGCGGTGTCGACGACGCCGCCAAGCGCGGTGCGCTCTCCCTCGACCTGGGCACCGGCTGGGCGAAGTCGCTGAGCTTCACCACCGGCCAGTGCCCGGTGATGAAGTACCACCGCGGCCTGATGATGGCGATCCTGCACGACCGGGTGCAGATCGCGAAGGCCGTCAACGCCACGCCGATCTCCCTGGAGGAGGCGCCCCAGGGCTACGCCGACTTCGACAAGGGCGCCGCCAAGAAGTACGTGCTCGACCCGCACGGGGTCATCAAGCGCTGACCCCGCCCCCCATCCGTGATCATGGGCGATCGGCCACCCCAGGTGGCTGGGCGCCCATGATCACGGTGGGAGAGGGGGAGGGTCAGCGGCGGACGCTGCTCATGTCGGGGTAGCGCTCTCCGGCGGTGGCGCCGGCGGGTGCGGCCTCGTCCAGGCGCGCCAGGTCCTCGGCGGTGAGGTGCACCTCCAGCGCCCCCACGTTCTCCTCCAGGCGCGCCACCTTCGTGGTGCCGGGGATCGGGACGACGTCGGGGCCCTGCGCCAGCACCCACGCCAGCGCCAGCTGCGCCGGCGTGCAGCCCTTCTCCTCGGCGATGGCGCGCACCCGGTCCACCATCCGCAGGTTCTGCTCGAACGCCTCGCCCTGGAAGCGCGGGTTGTTGCGGCGGAAGTCGTCCTCGGCGAAGTCGTCGGGTGAGGTGATGGCGCCGGTGAGGAAGCCGCGGCCCAGCGGGGAGTAGGGCACGAAGCCGATGCCCAGCTCGCGCACGGTGTCGAGCACGCCGTCGGACTCGACGTCGCGCGTCCACAGGCTCCACTCTGTCTGCAGGGCCGTCACCGGGTGCACGGCGTCGGCGCGGCGGATGGTCTCCGGCGCCGCCTCGGAGATGCCCAGGAAGCGCACCTTGCCGGCGGTGACCAGCTCGCTCATCGCGCCCCAGGTCTCCTCCACGGGCACGGTGGTGTCCACGCGGTGCTGGTAGTAGAGGTCGATGTGGTCCACGCCGAGCCGCTGCAGCGACGCGTCGCAGGCGGTGCGCACGTACTCGGGCCGGCCGTTGACGCGGCGGGTGCCGTCCTCGCGGCGCTCGTTGCCGAACTTGGTGGCCAGCACCACCTCCTCGCGCCGCGCGCCGATGGCACGGCCGACGAGCCGCTCGTTGGTGAACGGGCCGTACATGTCGGCCGTGTCCAGCAGCGTGACGCCCAGGTCGAGGGCGCGGTGGACCGTGCGGACCGACTCCTCGTCATCTCGGGCGGCAGCGCCGCCGTAGAACTCGCTCATCCCCATGCAGCCCAGGCCCAGGGGTGAGACGGACAGGTCGCGCAGGCGCCGGGGCGCGCGCTCGGTGGTGGTCATCACGGGTCTCCTGCGGATCGGGGGTCAGCGGCGGCGCAGCGAGGCGTCGGCCAGGGACGGCGGGACGTAGCCGGCGTCGGCGGTGGCCAGCGTGGTGCCCGGCGGCACGATCTCGTCGATGCGGTCCAGGACGTCGTCGGCCAGGACGACGTCGACGGCGCCGAGCTGGCTCTCCAGCTGCTCCATGGTGCGCGGCCCGATGATCGGGCTGGTCACGCCCGGGTGGCGCAGCACGAACGCCAGCGCCAGGTGCACCAGCGACAGGCCGGCCTCGTCGGCGAGGGTGGCGAGGGCGTCAGCGGCCTCGAGCTTGCGCTGGTTGTCCGGCAGCGACAGGTCGAAGCGCGCGGGGATGCGCTGGGCGCGGCTGGAGGTCGGGGCGGTGCTCGAGTCCATGCCCTTGCGGTAGCGCCCGGTGAGCCAGCCGCCGGCCAGCGGGCTCCACGGCAGCACGCCCATCCCGAACTGCTGGGCCACGGGCAGCACGTCGCGCTCGATGCCGCGCACGAGGATCGAGTACGGGGGCTGCTCGGTGACGTAGCGCGACAGCCCGCGCTCCTTGGCGACCCACTGCGCGTCCACCACCTCGTGGGCGGGGAACGTCGAGGACCCGAAGTAGCGGATCTTCCCCGCACGCTGAAGGTCCGTCAGCGCCGAGAGCGTCTCCTCGTGGTCGACCGCCGGGTCGGGCCGGTGGATCTGGTACAGGTCGATCCAGTCGGTCTGCAGCCGACGCAGGCTGTCCTCCACCTCCCGGACCAGCCAGCGCCGGGAGTTCCCCTGGCGGTTGGGCCCCTCACCCATCTGGCCGTGGGCCTTGGTGGCGAGCACCACCTCGTCGCGCCGGCCCAGCAGGGCCTTGCCGACGATCTCCTCGCTCTCGCCCTGCGCGTACACGTCAGCGGTGTCGACGAAGTTCACGCCGGCGTCGAGCGCGCGGTGGATGATCCGGATCGAGTCGTCGTGGTCGGGGTTGCCCCACGCGCCGAACATCATGGCGCCGAGGCAGAGGGGGCTGACCTGGACGCCGGTGCGTCCCAGAGTGCGGGTGTCCACACCCGCCACGCTGCGCCTGCTCGCGCCGTCCCGCACCCCGGGGACCCGCGCCGGGGACGTGCGCCGGGGGAGTGCCCTGAGGACGCGCCCTGGGCTGGTGGGGCTAGGCGGCGTCCTGCAGCGGGTGGATGCGCAGCGCGACCTGCTCCGGCGGCGTCTTCCCGCGCTTGCGGGCCGCGGCCGCGCCGGCGCGCTGGCCCCCCAGCAGCAGCCGGCCGAGCAGCGGGTGCTTGATCTGCACCAGCAGCCGCAGGCGGCGGACCACGGCCGGGTCCACCACCACCTCCGCCAGGGCCTCCAGCTCGGTGGCGCCCGGCTCCGGCGTCCCGCGGCGGTCGCACGGCACCAGCAGCACCCGGCCGTTGTGCCGCAGGCGCTTGACCTTGCCGGCCTGCGCACCGGTGATGACCAGCAGGTCCCCGTCGCGGCCGCCGAGGGCGGACCTGTCGGCGACCACCCAGACCGGGGTGGGGACCGGCACGCCGGTGCGGCGGAAGGTGGTGAGGCGGACGTAGCTGTTGCGGCTCAGCGCGATGAGCTCCGCGGAGCCGGCTGCTTCGGCGTGGGTGGCCACGACGCCAGCCTAGGGCTGGGAGGATGGTCGTGGGACGACAGCGCAGCCGACCCGGACCCTCGCCAGCACGCCAGACCGGAGGCCGCGCACGCCGTGGACGCACCCCAGCACGCCCCGACCCAGCCCGCAGGGAGCTCGGCGGGCCCGGCTCTGCTGGCGCTGGCCATCGGCGCCTTCGCCATCGGCTCCACCGAGTTCCTCATGATGGGGCTGCTGCCCCAGGTGGCCGCCGACCTTCGCGTGTCCGTGCCGGCGGTCGGCTACGCCATCTCCGCGTACGCGCTCGGCGTCGTCGTCGGAGCCCCGACCCTCACGGCGCTGTCCACGCGGTTCCCCCACCAGCGGGTGCTCGCGGGCCTCATGGCGCTGTTCGTGGTGGGGCACGCGGTGACGGCGCTGGCGCCCGGGTACGACGGGCTGCTCGTCGGGCGGTTCGTCACGGGGCTGTCGCACGGGTCGTTCTTCGGCGTCGCGGCGGTGGTGGCCAGCCGCCTCGCGCCGCCGGGCAAGGCCGCCAGCGCCATCAGCCGCGTCTTCACCGGCCTCACCGTGGCGCAGGTGCTGGGCGTGCCGTTCGGCACGCTGCTGGGCCAGCACCTCGGCTGGCGATGGGCGTTCGCCGCCATCGGCCTGCTCGGCGTGGTGACGGCGCTCGCGGTGCTGCGCTGGGTGCCGCTGCGGCGCGACACCGCCACCCCGCTGCGCCGGGAGATGGCCGACCTCGCCCGGCCGCAGGTGCTGCTGACCCTGGCCGCCACCGCCGTCGGCACCGGCGGGCTGTTCGCCGTGTACAGCTACGTCGCGCCGATCCTCACCGACCTCGCCGGCTTCTCCGCGGGCGCGGTGGCGTGGGTGCTCGTGGTCTACGGGCTCGGCACCGTGGCGGGGACGCTGCTCGGCGGCCGCACCGCGGACCGCTTCCCGGAGGCCTCGGTGGTGCTGGGGCTGCTCGGCCTGGGCCTGGCCTGCCTGCTGCTGCTCGCGCTGTCGGGGTCGCGGGCGGGCGCGCTGGTGGCCCTCGTGGTCTTCGCCGTCATGGCCTTCTTCGTGGGCCCGACGCTCATGAACCGCACCATCTCCGTGGCGCCCGGCTCGGGCCTCATGGCCTCGGCGTTCAACCAGGCGGCGTTCAACGCCGCCAACGCCCTCGGCGCCGCGGCCGGCGCGCAGGTGCTCACGGCGGGGTTCGGCCTGCGCGCCACCATGGTGGTGGGCGCCTGCCTCGCCATCGCCGGGTCGCTCGTGGCCCTCGTGGCGGTGGTGCTGCTGCACGGCGCGCCGCAGCCCGCCGCCCGGATCGCCGAGCTGGCCCGCGCCCGCGCGGCCCGCCGCGCCGCCGAGCACGAGCCGTCGCTGGTGCTGGAGGCGCTGCGCCTGGCGGGGGAGGCCGGCGCCACCTCGTGCGTGGCCGCGGTGCGCCTGTCCGAGCCCTGGCCCCGGGGCTGACTCGCTGGTCCGGGCGCGCCGGGTGAGGATCGGGCGGTGCCCGAGGGTGACACCGTCGCGCGGCTGGCGCAGCGCCTGCGCCCGCTGCTGGAGGGCCGCACCCTGGTGCACGGCCGCCTCAACGTGCCGGCGCACGCCACGGCCGACCTCGCCGGCGCCCTCGTCGTCGGCGTCGCCACCCACGGCAAGCACCTCCTGACACGGCTCGACCTCGCCGGAGAGGCCCTCACGCTCCACACGCACCTGCTCATGGACGGCGAGTGGGCGCTGCTGGGCCCCGGCAAGCGGCTGCCCGCGCGCCTGCTGCCCGACGTGCGCGTGCTGCTGGTCACCGACCAGCAGCGCACGGCCGCCGGGCTGCGGATGCCCGTGGTGGAGCTGCTGCGCACCGCCGACGAGGCCCGCGCCACCGGCCACCTCGGCCCCGACCTGCTCGACCCCGCCCTCGACGTCCCGGCCGCCGCCGCACGGCTGCTGGCAGACCCGGCCCGCCCGCTCGCCGCGGTCCTCCTCGACCAGCGCCTCGTGGCGGGGCTGGGCAACCTGTGGGCCAACGAGCTGTGCTTCCTCACCGGCCGCAGCCCCTGGACGCCGGTCGGCGACCTCGGCGAGCCGGGGGTGGCGCGCCTGGTGGTGCGGGCCGCCCGCGCGCTGCGCGCCTCCGCCAGCGGCGCCACCGGCTACCAGGTGACCACCGGCAACACCCGCCCCGGGCAGGAGCACTGGGTGGCCGGCCGCGCGGGGCAGGCGTGCCGGCGGTGCGGCACCCGTGTCGAGGTGGTCGCGGAGGCCGCCGGGGTACCGAAGGACGACGACGACGCCGCGGGCGTGCGGCGCCGCACGTGGTGGTGCCCCCACTGCCAGCCGGGCCCATCGCCGCTGACGCTGCCGCCGCGGAGCGGGCGTTGAGCTCCGCCGTCAGGAGGCGGGTCGCCGGGGTGGGTTGGCGATGACGAGGGACCCCACGACGGCGGCGGCGCCCACCAGGAGCGCAGGGCTCGGTGCCTGCCCCAACCACAGCCAACCGCCGGCGATGCCGAAGACCGGCACCGTGGACAGGAAAAGGCCTGCGCGCGACGGACCGAGGCGCCGCAGCCCCACGAGGTAGAGCCAGGTGGCCAGGGCGTACTGCACGAGACCCGTGGCGGCGGCCAGGGCGAGCACCGGCCAGCCCAGGTCTGGCACTCGCGCCAGCGCACCCGGCCCCTGGACCAGGAGCAGCGCCACCGCGGCGACCACCAGCCCCGCGAGCTGCTGCACCGACGCCTGGGTGGCCGTCGGCAGCACGGTCACGGCCCTCGCGCTCGCGATCGCCGACCCCGCCGCCAGCGCTGCTGCGCACAGCACCAGCAGGTCGCCGGAGGCGCTGCCTGCTCCGCCCTCGCGCAGCGACGCTCCACCGGTGACGAGCACCAGCCCCGCGGTCCCGAGGACCACGGCCGCCAGCAGGCGGCGCTCCGGGCGCTGCCGCAGCACCAGCCAGACCAGCACCACCGTGAGCACCGGCTCGCTCGCATCGATGGTGGTGGCGCTCCCCGCCGTCGTCATGGCCAGCCCCGTGAGGCCGACGACGTAGGACAGCCCCGGCTCGAGCGCACCGGCGGTGGTGCTGGCCAGCGCGGCGCCCCGGCCGGCTCTGCGGAGCGCGTCCCACGGCGCTTCCCGCAGCGAGGCGAGCGCGAGTGCTGTGGTGCTGGCGCACAGCTGCAGCACCAGGAGGGTGGTGGCAGGGACCACGTCGAGCAGCCCGCGGCTGGCGACCGTGGACAGGCCCCAGCAGGCGGCGCTGCCCAGCACGGCGGCGGCCGCCCAGCCCGTTCCGGTCGTGCGCCTCCCGGGCTGGATCCGGCGCCGTGCGCCTCGTGGCGCCGCCCTGTCCGCCGAGCGGGCGCCTGCGGAGGCGTTCACGCCCTTCCCGACCCGTCAGGTGCCTGCTGGTCGGAGGTCTCGAAGACCAGGCACCTCTGCTCGACGGGGCAGCCGAGCGGCACGCACACGTCGTCGTCGCAGAGCCTGCAGATGCGGGTCCCCGCGGCCGCGGAGGTGGTGACGGCTTCCAGCATGACCTCCAGCAGCGGGCCGAGCGCCGCGCGCTGCTCCTCGTCGAGCAGGGCTGTCACCGGGGTGAGCGCCCGTGCGCGCGCGTCGAGGGCGGACCGGCGGGCGGCCTCACCCGCGGCGGTCAGCTCCACGAGGACGGCTCGCGCGTCTCGCGCGGCTCCCGGGTGTCGGTCCACCAGCCCGGCCGCCGCGAGCCTGTCGATGGCGCGGACCGTCGCCGAGTGGGTCCGCCCGGTCGCCGCGGCGAGGTCGGTGATGCGCAGCGGTTCCTGGCCCACGAGGACGAGGACGGCGATGTCCTCGTGGTCGGGGCCGTCGCCGCGCGAGACGGCCTCCCACACGGCGTCACTGAGCCACAGCGACAGCGAGGCGAGCATGTTCTCGACCTTGTCCACGGGAGAAGTATGCGCCATGCACATATCCGTTCGCATCCGTCCGCCCGGTGGGCCGCGCCCTAGGCTGGCGCGCGTGACGAGCGACGCGCCCCGCGAGGTGCTGACCTGGGACCTGTTCGGGACGGCCGTGCGCGAGCTCGCGCAGCAGGTGGCCGACAGCGGCTACGAGCCCGAGGTCGTGCTCGCCATCGCCCGCGGCGGCCTCGTGCCCGGCGGTGCCCTCGCGTACGCGCTCGGGGTCAAGAACACCGCCGTGATGAACGTGGAGTTCTACACCGGCGTCGACGAGCGGCTGCCCGTGCCCGTGGTGCTGCCGCCGGTGCTGCAGGCCGTGGACATCGCCGGCAGCCGCGTGCTCGTCGTCGACGACGTCGCCGACTCCGGCCGGACGCTGCGCATGGTGCTCGACTTCTGCGCCGGCCACGTCAGCGAGGTCCGCTCGGCGGTCATCTACGACAAGCCCCGCTCCATCGTCGCCTGCGAGTACGTGTGGAAGCGCACCGACCGCTGGATCGACTTCCCCTGGTCCGCCCAGGGCCCCGTCACCGCGGCGCGGTGAGCGTCCGCGTCCCGTCGGCGTGGCGCCGCGTGGCGCCGCGCCGGTCCAGCAGCTCCAGCAGCGGGACGACGACGCGGCGCGTGGTGCCCAGCGCCCGCCGCGCCTCGCTGGCGGTGAAGGCCGCCGAGCGGTCTTCGAGCCCGGCCGCCAGCACCGCCGGCGCCGCCTGGGCGGCGCCGGCGGCCAGGTAGACGCCGTCGGCCACGCGCTCCAGCGCCCCGGCGCGCACCGCGGCCGCCAGCTCGCGGGGGCCCAGCCCCAGGTCGCGCAGGCGGTGCGCCTCCGGCGCCGCGTACGGCTCCCGGGCCAGGTCCGCCAGCACCGCTGTGACGGCCCGCTGCACCTGCGGCGGCAGCGCGGGCCCGGACGGGGCACCAGCGGCCACGAGCCGCCCCTCCCGCACGGCCACGGCCGGCCGCTCACCGCCGGCGCCGGCGCTGGACGCCGTGACCAGCGCCGTGACCAGGCCCGACGAGGCCAGCCCGAGCCGACGCCGCACCGCCTCCACCGGCGGACCCGGCTCCAGCGGGTGCTCCCGCAGGTGCGCCGCCAGCTCCCCGGCCAGCCGGCCCCTCAGCGCGTCGGCCAGGGAGGGGGCCAGCAGGTGGTCGCTGTCCGCCAGGACCCCCGGGGACGCGGCCAGGGCCTCCACCGCCGACCGCCGCAGCCCGAGCGCCCTCAGCTCGGCGCCGGTGGCCTGGCCGCGCCGGTCGAGCTCACCGGCCGGGTCGCCCGCCAGCACCGCGTGCTCGCCGATGCCGGCGAGCACCTGCGCGCGCTCGCGCGCCGCACCGCGGCGTGACAGCGCCGGGGGCGCGGGGTCGAGCACCAGCGCCGCCGCCAGCACCCGGTGGCCACCGGGGTCGCGGACCAGGCCGCGGTCCCCGGTGCGCAGCGGCAGCGGCGAGGCCAGCGACAGGCGGGCGTGGTGGGCGTCGAGGGGACGCAGGCGCACGGGCACCGCCGCCGTCCCGAGGTGCAGCACGAGGTGCTCCGGCCAGCGCACGTCGACGTCCGCGCCCGCGTCCCGGCCGGGGACGGGCAGCAGCCGGACGTCGGCGATCGTCGTCGTCGTGGTGGTGCCCGGGGCGCTGAGCGCGGTGCCGCGGCGCACGGCGTTCGCGGCGACCCCGCGCAGGTTCAGCGCCACGCGCGCCGGTCCGGTGGCGCTGCTGACCGGAGCGTCGAGGCTCTGCAGGCCGCGGACTCCCACGCGCTCGCCGTCCGGCAGGGCGAGCTCGTCACCGGCGCGCACCGTCCCGGCGGCCAGGGTGCCCGTGACGACGGTGCCGGCGCCGCGCAGGGAGAAGCTGCGGTCCACCCACAGGCGCACCGGCGCCGTCGGGTCCGGGCGGGGGGCCGAGGCCAGCACGCGCAGGAGGGCGCTGCGCAGCTGCGGCAGCCCCTCACCGGTGACGGCGCTGACCTCCACGCGCACCAGGTCCTCCAGGCCGGTGCCGGCGAGCTCGGTGGTGGCGCGGGCGAGCACGCGGTCGCGCTGGGCCCTGTCGGCGAGGTCGGCGCGGGTGAGCACCAGCAGGCCGCGCCGCACACCGAGGGCGGCGAGGGCGTCGAGGTGCTCGCTGGTCTGCGGCATCCACCCGCCGTCGGCGGCCACGACGAGCAGCACGGCGGGCACCTGGCCGACGCCCGCCAGCATGGTCGGCACGAACTTCTCGTGGCCGGGGACGTCGACGAACGCCACCTCGTCGTCGACGTCAGCCTCGGCGACGGTGCGATCCAGGCGGGTGTGCACGAAGCCGAGGTCGGTGGTCATGCCGCGCCGCTGCTCCTCGGCGAGGCGGTCGGGGTCGGTGCCCGTGAGGGCCCGCAGCAGGGCGGACTTGCCGTGGTCGACGTGCCCGGCGGTGGCGACGACGTGCACTCAGTCGTTCCCGCGGGTGTGCGCCCCGGCGGCCCGGGCGACGGCGGCGGCGAGGTGCTCGTCGTGCTCGGGGGCGACGGAGCGGAGGTCGAGCAGGCAGCGCCCGGCCTCGACGCGGCAGACCACGGGGGTGCGGTCCGCACCACGAGGCTGGCGCAGCGGCTCGGCGAAGGCCTGCGGGAGGCTGAGGGCCACCGAGGGCAGGACGACGCCGGGGGCCCCGCCCCCGCCCACCACCGCCTCGCTGTCGACCACCTGCACGTCGAGGTCGGGGTCGGCCGTCCGCATGACGGCCGCGCAGCGGCGGGCCCGCTCGCGGAGCTGGTCGAGGTCGGCCTCCAGGGCGGCGACCACCGGGGGAGGCGGACCGGTGAGCGTGGCCTCCAGGGCCGCCAGGGTCAGCTTGTCGACGCGCAGGGCCCTGGCCAGGGGGTGGCGTCGCAGCCGCTCGACGAGGTCGGCGCGGCCCAGGACCAGCCCGGCCTGCGGACCGCCGAGCAGCTTGTCGCCGCTGGCGGTGACGAGGTCGGCGCCGGCCCGCAGCGCGGTGGCGGCGTCGGGCTCGTCGGGGAGGTCGCGGCGAGGGGAGAGCAGGCCGGAGCCGGTGTCGACCAGCAGCGGAGCCCGCCCGGCGCAGACCCGGGCCAGGTCGGCGGTGCTGGGGGCGGAGGTGAAGCCCTCCACGCGGAAGTTGGAGGGGTGCACCTTCATCACCAGGCCCACCCGGCGGCCCTCGCGCGCGGCGGCCTCGAACGCCGCGGAGACGTCGGCGGCGGTGGTGCGGTTGGTGGTGCCGACCTCGCGCAGGCGCGCGCCGGTGGAGGCGACGAGCTCGTGCAGGCGGAAGCCGTCCCCGACCTCCACCATCTCCCCGCGGCTCATGACGACGTCGCGGTCGAGCCCGCCGCCGGCCAGCGCGGTGGCGGCGAGCACGAGCGCGGCGGCGCCGTTGTTGACCGCGTGCACCGCCTCGGCGTCGGGGACGGCGGCGGCCAGCGCGGCCGTCGCCCCCCGTCCGCGGCGGGCCCGACGTCCGGTGGCGAGGTCGAGCTCGACGTCGGTGGTGCCGGCGGCGTGCACCACGGCCTGCACCGCCGCCTGCGACAGCGGTGCGCGGCCGAGGTTGGTGTGCAGGAGCACGCCGGTGGCGTTGACGACCGGCCGCAGCGAGGAGGCGGTGGGGGGCAGGTCGTCCAGGACGGCGGCCACGACGGCGTCCAGGTCCGGGGTGAGCGCACCGTCGCGCACCCGCTGCTGGGCCCGGCCGACGGCGGCGCGCACCAGCGGACGCCCCAGGCGGGTGGCCGCGTCGGCGACGGTGGGGGAGTCGAGCACCGCGTCGGTGCGCGGCACCCGCCGGCGGACGTCAGGACCTGTCACCACCTCACCCTAGGAAGGCGGGCCGGTGACCGCTCCCGCGGCGTGGACGACGGGGCTGCGCCGCTCGAGCAGCACGACGTCGCGCCACAGCCCGGCCATCGGCCCGTGGCCCATCAGCCCCAGCCTCTCCCGCACCCCGACGACCCGGAAGCCGGCGGAGGCGTGCAGCGCGAGGCTGGCGGTGTTCTCGGGGAAGACGCCTGACTGGACGGTCCAGACGCCAGCGGCCTCAGTGGAGGCGATGAGGCCGTCCAGCAGCAGGCGGCCCACGCCGCGCCCCTGCGCGGCGGGAGCCACGTAGACAGAGTGCTCGACCACGCCCGCGTACGCGCAGCGGTCGGAGACGGGGACGACGGCGGCCCAGCCCAGCACATGGCCCGCGGCGTCGACGGCGACCAGGCGGTGCTCGGCGGCCTTCGAGGTGTCGAAGCCCTCCCAGGTGGGCGGGGCGGACTCGAAGGTGGCGTGCCCGGTGGCGATGCCGGCGGCGTAGACGTCGCGGACCGCCGGCCAGTCCGCTGGGGCCAGGGGGCGCAGCGCGACCTCGGCGCGGACCGCTCCGGGGGTGGGATGGGCGCTCACGGCCGGGGGTCCTCAGCAGGTGGTGAGCACGCCGGCCAGGGAGTCCAGCGCGCCGGGGACCAGGGAGTAGTAGGACCACACGCCGCGCTTGTCCCGGGTCAGCAGGCCCGCCTCGACGAGCACCCTGAGGTGGTGGCTGACGGTGGGCTGGGACAGGGCCAGGGGCTCGGTGAGGTCGCAGACGCAGGCCTCGCCGCCCTCGTGCGCGGCGACCAGGCTCAGCAGCCGGAGCCGGGCCGGGTCGGCCAGGGCCTTCAGCGTGCGGGCCAGCGCCACGGCGTCCTCGGGGCCGAGCGGCTCGCGCACCAGGGGTGCGCAGCACGCCACGACCTCGCCCGGGTGCGCCGCGGCGCCGGGGGCGGCGGGGGAGGTCTGCACGTCGGTCGCCATCCCGGGAGTGTGTCACCAGGCATCGATGAGTGTCTATGTTGACGCCTCCACCCGCCTGTGTCACGGTTCCATCGACACATGTCGATCCCTGCTGCGCAGCGGGGTGGGAGGTCCCTCATGAGCCCCGCCGTCCCAGCGGACGCCGGCACCGACCCGGCCGGTGCCCCGGCCGACCCTCATTCCGGCCCTCAGGCCCCCGTCCTCGCGCGCCTGTCCGCGCTCGACAGGTTCCTGCCGCTGTGGATCGTCGCCGCCATGGCCCTCGGCCTGGCCCTCGGCCGGCTGCTGCCCGGCCTGGGGAAGGCCCTGTCAGCGGTGCAGGTCGGGTCGGTGAGCCTGCCGATCGCGGTGGGCCTGCTGGTGATGATGTACCCGGTGCTGGCCAAGGTCCGCTACACCCAGCTCGGCCGCGTCACCTCCGACCGGCGCCTGCTCGTCGCCTCCCTGGCCCTGAACTGGGTGGTCGGGCCGGCGCTGATGTTCGCCCTGGCCTGGCTGCTGCTCCCCGACTCCCCGGAGTTCCGCACCGGGCTGGTGGTCGTCGGCCTGGCGCGCTGCATCGCCATGGTCCTGATCTGGAACGACCTGGCCTGCGGGGACCGGGAGGCCGCCGCCGTGCTGGTGGCGATCAACTCCGTCTTCCAGATCGTCGCGTTCGCCGCCCTCGGCTGGTTCTACCTGCAGATCCTGCCGGCCTGGCTCGGGCTGCCCACCACCGGCGCGGACTTCTCCGTCGTCGCCATCGTGGTGAGCGTGCTGGTCTTCCTCGGCATCCCCCTGCTCGCCGGCTACCTCACCCGCACCCTCGGCGAGCGCGCCGGGGGACGGGACTGGTACGAGCAGCGCTTCCTGCCCCGGCTCGGCCCCTGGGCCCTGTACGGGCTCCTGTTCACGATCGTGCTGCTCTTCGCCCTGCAGGGCGACGCCATCACCTCCGCCCCCGGTGACGTGGCCCGGATCGCGCTGCCGCTGCTGGCCTACTTCGTGGTCATGTTCGGCGGCGCCTTCGCCCTCGGCCGCGTCATCGGGCTGGACTACGCCCGCACCACCACGCTGTCCTTCACCGCCGCCGGCAACAACTTCGAGCTGGCCATCGCCGTCGCCATCGGCACCTTCGGCGCCACCTCGGGCCAGGCGCTGGCGGGAGTGGTCGGCCCGCTCATCGAGGTCCCGGTGCTGGTGGCGCTGGTCTACGTGGCGCTGTGGGCCGGTCGGCGCGCCTTCCCCGGTGACCCCACCGTCCCCGTCCCCCCGAGGAGCACCCCGTGACCACCCCGCCCCACGTCCTGTTCGTGTGCGTCCGCAACGGCGGCAAGTCCCAGATGGCCGCCGGGCTCCTGCAGCACGCCGCGGCCCAGCGCGGCGTGGCGGTGCGGGTCTCCTCCGCCGGCACCCGGGCCGGGACCTCCCTCAACGCCCAGTCGGTGGCGAGCCTGGCCGAGGTGGGCGTGGACGTCTCGGCCGCCCGGACCCACCAGCTCACCGACGACGACGTGCGCGGGGCCGACCTCGTGGTCGTCCTCGGGAGCGAGGCGCACGTCGAGCCGGTCGGGGGGACCCCCGTCGAGGTGTGGCAGACCGACGAGCCCTCCGCCCGCGGGATCGAGGGGGTGGAGCGGATGCGCCTGGTGCGCGACGACATCGCCGCGCGCGTGGAGGACCTCCTCACCCGCCTGGGCTGAACCGCCCGGCGCCGCGTGCGCGCTGCGCCCGTGATCAGGGTGGGGATGGTCGACGATGAGCGGGTGCCCGGCTCCACCCTCCTGCTCGTGCTCGACCTGGTCGGCGTGCTCGCCTTCGCCGTCGACGGCGCGCTGACCGCCTCCCGCACCGCGCGCCTGGACGTCATCGGGGTCATCACCCTGGGTGTCATCACCGCCCTCGGCGGCGGCATCATGCGTGACCTGCTCATCGGCAGGGTCCCTCCCGCCACCTTCTCCGACTGGCGCTACCTCGCCGTCGCCGCCACGGGCGGGGTGCTCGTGTGCGTGTTCGGCCACCGCATGGGCCGTCGCCGCGTGGCCCGCACCCTCACCGTGCTCGACGCCGCCGGCCTGTCCCTGTTCGCGGTCACCGGCGCCGGCACGGCGCTCGCGGCGGGCCTGGGCCCGGTGCAGGCGATCCTCCTCGGCGGCCTGACCGCCGTCGGCGGCGGCACGCTGAGGGACCTGCTGACCGGCCGGTCGCCGCAGGTGCTCAGCTCGGGCCTGTACGCCGTGCCGGCGCTGCTCGGCGCCGCCGTCGTCGTCCTGAGCGCCCAGGTCACCCACACCGACGTGGTGGGGATCGGCTCGGTGTGGGCGGTGGTGGCGGCCGGGCTGTGCTTCGCGCTGCGCATGCTGGGCGTGGTCCGCCGGATCGACCTGCCCGGACCGCGCCAGCCACCCGTTCCCTGACCCGACCAGGTGGTGGAGCGCGCCGCGGACGACGACGCGGGGCCCGCGCCCC
Source organism: Quadrisphaera sp. RL12-1S (assembly GCF_014270065.1). NCBI lineage: Bacteria > Bacillati > Actinomycetota > Actinomycetes > Kineosporiales > Kineosporiaceae > Quadrisphaera > Quadrisphaera oryzae. The sequence goes on from NZ_JACNME010000002.1 coordinate 334,998, forward strand.
TCAAGACCGCCGCCTGCAGCCCGATCACCTCGGTGGGCCCGGCACCGGGCCCAGCACGCAGACGGCGCCCGCCAGCGGGCCGGCGCCGCCGACCGGGGGGGCGAGCGGTGGTCTCAGCAGTGCGCGGGGTCAGGGTCGGAACGAGGCTGTCGGTGGCGCTGGGCGTGGTGCTGGCGCTGCTCGTGGCGGTCGGAGCGGTGGGCCTGGTGGGCCTGCGCAGCCAGCAGCGCGCCGCGGACACCGCCCACGAGGTCAGCACGGTGGTCCGGTACGTGCAGGACGTGCGCTACTACGACGCCGACGTCACCGGCTGGCAGGTCACCTACGCCTTCGACACCTACCGGATCGGGGTGGACGCGGCGCTCAAGGACGACGCGCCCAACCGCGCCGGCTTCCTGGCGGACAAGGCCTCGCTGCAGGCGCTGCTGGCCAAGGCGCCCACCGGGGCCATGACCGCTGACGAGCGCGCCCTCAACGACCAGCTCACCGCCAAGTGGCAGGCGTACTTCACCAGCGAGCAGCGCACGGTGGACCTGTACAGGAGCGGCGACCGGGTGGCCGCCGAGACCGAGATGCTCGACAACGGGTTCGGCATCTACGGCGAGGTGCTGACCCTCACGGCCGACCTCACCAAGTCCGTGGACGCCCGCGACGCCGCGGCCCAGGCGCTCGCGCAGAGCGAGGCCGCCAAGGCCCGCGCTCTCATCGTCGGCGCCCTGGGCGTCGCGGTGGCTGTGGTGGTCGCCCTGCTCGTGGTGCTCACCCGCAGCCTCACCGTGCCGCTGCGCCGCCTGCGCGCCGACGTCGCCGCCCTCGCCGAGGGCGACCTCACCGCGGAGCCGGTCGTCGACGGTCGTGACGAGCTCACCGACGTGGCCGACGGGCTGCGCACGGCGGTCCACGCCACCCGCGCCACCGTGAGCGACCTGCGCGGCGGCGCCGACGCCGTGGCCGACCTGTCCCGCGAGCTCACCGCCGTGGCCGGCGAGCTCGCCACCACCAACGCCGCCGCCGCCCGCTCCGGCCAGGAGGTGCGCACCGCCGCCGGAGAGGTGGCCGGCAACGTCACCACCCTGGCCGCCGGTGCCGCCGAGATGGGCAGCGCCATCCAGGCGATCGCGGAGGGCACCACCGCCGCCGCGGAGGTCTCCCGCCGGGCCGTCGAGACCGCGGACGCCACCAGCGCGTCGATGAGCGAGCTCACCACGGCCAGCGAGGCCATCGCCACCGTGGTGAAGACCATCACCGCCATCGCCGAGCAGACCAACCTCCTGGCGCTCAACGCCACCATCGAGGCCGCCCGGGCCGGCGAGATGGGCAAGGGCTTCGCCGTGGTGGCCGGTGAGGTCAAGGACCTGGCCCGCCAGACCGCGGAGGCCACGCAGGACATCACCGGCAAGGTCGGCGCCATCCAGGTGGGCAGCCGCGCGGCGAGCGAGGCGATGGCGCAGATCAGCGAGGTCATCGCCACCATCGACAGCCACCAGACGACCATCGCCGCCGCGGTGGAGGAGCAGACCGCCACCACCGCCGAGATGGCGCGCAGCGCCGCCGAGGCGGCCGCCGGCACCCACGAGATCACCGGTGTGGTGGACGGCGTGGCGACCGCGGGGGAGGCGGGGGTGCGCAGCACCGAGCGCGTGTCGGCCACGGTGGACCGGCTCACCGCCACGGTGGAGCAGCTGCGCTCGTCAGCGGCGGCGTTCCGCCTCTGAGGACGGGCGAGCGCGAGCACCGGAGGCACCGGAAGCAGCGGAGGCGGACGGGGATCGAACCCGCCAGACCGAGGTGCTCGGTCTCGTCGGCTTTGAAGGCCGCGACTCCCACCAGGTGAGCAGACGCCTCCCCGGCCCCGCTCCCGCACCGGGCGGGCGCGTGGCCGTCCCAGCAGGCTAGGCGAGCCGGGCCTGCCTAGCCTGCTGGGGTGAGCACCACCTCGCCCCTGGGGGCGACCCGCCGGCTGACCAGCTACGCGCACGGCGGGGGGTGCGCGTGCAAGATCCCGCCCGGTGAGCTGGAGGCCGCGGTCGCCGGGCTCCTCGGCCGGCAGCCGGCCGCCCCCGCCGTCGGCGGCGCGGAGCTGCTGGTCGGGCTCGACGACGGCGACGACGCGGCCGTCGTCGTCCTGCCCCCGTCGGTGGCGGGCGGGAAGGCGGTGGTCTCGACCACCGACTTCTTCACCCCCGTGGTGGACGACGCCTACGACTGGGGCCGCATCGCCGCCACCAACGCCCTGTCCGACGTGTACGCCATGGGCGCCGACCCGCTGGTGGCGCTCAACCTGCTGTGCTGGCCGCGCACCGGTGACGCGCCGCTGCCGGTGGAGCTGGCCGCGGAGGTGCTGCGCGGCGGGCTCGACGTGGCCCGCGAGGCCGGGTGCTTCGTGGCCGGCGGGCACTCCGTGGACGACCCCGAGCCGAAGTACGGCATGGCGGTCACGGGCCTGGTGGACCCGGACCGGGTGCTGCGCAACGACGCCGGCGAGGCCGGGCAGCCGCTGACGCTCACCAAGCCGCTGGGCCTGGGCGTGCTCAACAACCGGCACAAGGCGACCGGGGAGGTCTTCGAGGAGGCCGTGGCCGCCATGACCACGCTCAACCGCGACGCCGCCCGCGCGGCGCTGGCCGCCGGGGCGCGGGCCGCCACCGACGTCACGGGGTTCGGCCTGCTGGGGCACCTGTACAAGCTGGCGCGCGCGTCCGGGGTGACGGCGGTGGTCGACGCGGCCGCGGTGCCCTACCTGGCTGGGGTTCGCTCCTCGGTGGCGCAGGGGTTCGTGCCCGGGGGGTCGCGCCGCAACCTCGCCTGGGTGCAGCCCCACCTGGCCGTCGACGACGACGGCGGGCGGGTGGGCGAGGAGGAGCTGCTGCTGCTCGCCGACGCGCAGACCTCCGGCGGACTGCTCGTGGCGGCCGACCTCACGGCGGCCCTGCCGGGGTCGGCGCTCGTGGGGGAGCTGGTGCCGCGACGCGCGGACGGGGCCGTCGTCGTCGTGCGCTGACCACCCCCCTGGCCGTGATCATGGACTTCCCGCGCACCCTCCCTCGTGATCATGGGCGTTGTGCGCGGTCCACGTGGTCGCGCTGCCAGGCTGCGCAGATGCCTCAGGCTCCCAGGCCGGAATTCGGCCAGGGGAGCCCGAGGCGGCGGGCGACGTTGACCTGGCGCCGCGCCTCCCTGTTCGGGAGGTCCATGATCACGGACCGAAAGTGCTTCGGAAGTCCATGATCACGGACGGGGTGATGGGGTCAGAGGCGGCGGGCGATGCCCGGCTCGACCTCGGAGCCGCGCTGCTGCTCGCCGGCGAACGAGCTGATCACCACGAGCGTGCCGGTCAGGGCCGGGATGACCCACTGCATGAGGTCGAGCTTGCCCTGCGCCTCGACCACCTCGGCCGGGGTGCGCCTGGAGGGCTTGGTGCCGCCCTTGACGCGCGGGTCGCCGGCGGAGTCGACCACCTTGCCGAGCGCCCGCGCGTAGGCGGTCGCGCCCAGCGCCGCCACGGTCACGACGGTCTTGACGCTCGACATGGTCTTCACGCCGGGCTGGGCGGCGAGGCGCTCGCGGTTGCCGGCCAGCTGGCCCACCGAGCCGAGCAGGTGCGCGCCGATGGCGACGGCGTTGACGGGCGTCCAGCGGTTCCAGCCCGCGTTGGTGACGCGGCCGGCGTCCTTCTCGTCAGCCTCACCGGCCGCGGGGTTGAGGGCGACGGCGTTCGCGAGCGTGCCGCCGAACCAGGCGGCCAGGCCGACGTCGTGCAGGGAGCGGGACAGGGTGTTGCGTGCCATCGGGGTGCCTCCGGGAGGTCAGGCGGTCGGTGTCCGACCGGGTCCAAGTACCACCTACCCGGGGCCGGCGGGGTCACACCCGCATCACGGGGCGGTCTTCGGGGCCAGGTGCGGGTCGGCGTCGCGGCCCTCGCGCCGAGCGTCGAGGCGCTCGCGCTGGGGCACCACCGTGTACTTCGGGTCGCGGGCGGAGATCATGCCCGCCTCGTACACCCCGAACCTCGTCAGCGCGGCACCGGCGTTGAGCAGGGCCCCGGCCACCACCGACACGACCTTGCGCGCACGCTGCCCGCCCTGGGTGCGGGGCCAGACCGGCAGGTCGCTGGCCAGCGCCCCCGCGGCGCCCCCGGCCATGGCGACCCGGCTCAGGCGCAGCAGCACGCCCGCGCGACCGGTGCGGTAGGCCTCGCCGATCATCCCGACCCGCTGCTCCATGCGGTGGCTCAGCGCCAACTCCGCCACGGCTCCCGCGGCGCCCATGCGCCGCGCGGGCCCGGCCTCGGCCAGGGGCGCGGCGACCATCCCGATGCCCCCGGCGCTCGCGGCGCCGGACGCGGCGAACACGAACGGCAGCTCGGGGTAGACCGAGTGCCACGCGGGCACGGCGGTGTCGGCGATGAGGACGGCGGTGTAGGTGGCCAGCGGCGGCCCGAAGACGGCCGAGCCGATCCCGCCGACGCGCCCGGCCACCGGCAGCAGCACCGCGGCCAGGTGACCGAGCCGCTGGCCGGCGAGCTTGCGCACCAGCGGCAGCACCACGCCCGACAGCTCGTGCACCGCCGCCAGGCCGGCCCCGGTGGAGAACGGCATGAGGATCCACGAGCCCACGCTCAGGGGGGAGGTCCACTTGACCACCCGCAGCATGTTGAGGAACCGCGTGGGCATGCCGAGGTCGTCGATGAGGAGCACCACGGACACGATCGACCCGCCCGAGGCCGCCAGCCGCGCGACCTTGGCCAGCGCGGGCCGCCCCGTCGCGTCGGCCAGCGCGCCCATCACCGACGCCGCACCGCACATGCCGCCCAGGTAGAGGTACCCCGGCACCTGCGGGACCTCCCACACCGGCGTGTGGATGACCTGCCGGCCGTAGTAGGACTGGAACTCGGCGTCGGGGACGACGACGGACTCCGCCCCGCGACGCCGCCGCGGCCGGTCGCCGACGCCCCTCGTCGTCGCCCGGGGGGCGCCCTGCTCGCTGGGCTGCTCGCTCACGGGCGCCGTCCCAGGAAGGACAGCGCCACCACGCCGAACAGCGCTCCCGCCGCGGCCGCGGCGTGCCGCCACATCGACGGCAGGGCCTGGGTGGTCACCACCGGGTCCGGCGGGAGGCCGTAGACCTCCGGGTCGTCCAGCAGCAGGAAGAACGCGCCGTCACCGCCGACCCCGTCGCCGGGGTCGCGCCCGTACAGCTGCGCCTTCGGCTCGCCCTTCGCCTGCAGCTCCGCCAGGCGCGCGTCGGCGCGCTCGCGCAGCTCGTCGAGCGGCCCGTACTGGATCGACTCGGTGGGGCACGCGGTGGCGCAGGCCGGCTGCTTGTCGGCGCCGATCCGGTCGTAGCAGAGCGTGCACTTGTGGGCGCGGCCGGTGGACTCGCGCTTGCCGATGACGCCGTAGGGGCAGGCGGAGACGCAGTAGCCGCAGCCGTTGCAGACGTCGTCCTGAACGACGACGGTGCCGAACTCCGTGCGGAACAGCGCCCCCGTCGGGCAGACGTCCAGGCAGGCGGCGTGGGTGCAGTGCTTGCAGACGTCGGAGCTCATGAGCCACCGGACGCCCTCGATGGAACCCGACGGGCCCTGCTCGCCGGCGCTCTCGTGCGGCGGGCGCGTGACCTCCGGCTCGAGGAAGCCCTCGGGCCTGATGCTCGGCATCCCCAGGCTCACCGCGGGCTTCGCGTTCTGGGGCTCCGTGGCCGCCGGGGCGGCCTGCTCGACGAACGCGACGTGCCGCCACGTGCTCGCCCCGAGCATCGTCGAGTTGTCGTAGGACCACCCCGTGAGGTCCATCTCGCCGGTGGCGGGGACCTCGTTCCACTCCTTGCACGCCACCTCGCAGGCCTTGCAGCCGATGCACACGGAGGTGTCGGTGAAGAACCCCATCCGCGGCGGGTGGTCCTCGCCGTACCCGGAGTGCGACGCCGGGTCGTAGGACTCCCCGGTGGAGCGGGGCGTGGTGCTCGTCATGCCGTGCCTTCCTTCGAACCGCCGCGCGGGGTCGGCACGTCGTCGTCGGTGGGCAGTCCCGCCGCGGCGCGGCGCTGCGCGACGAACTCCACCAGCGCGGGCCCGCGGGGCCGGCGTCCGGGGACGACGTCGCACGCGCCGACCTTGTCCTGGATGTGCGTGTTGGGGTCCAGGAGGATCTCCACCAGCTCGTTCGCGGCGTCGCCGCGGCTGATGCCGTTCGGACCCCAGTGCCACGGGATGCCCACCTGGTGCACCACCTGCACCTGGCCGCCGTCCTCGCCGCCGCCGGGCAGGCGCAGCGGGCGGAGGCGCGGGGTGACCATGACGCGCGCCTCGATGGCGGAGCGCGGCGTGACGACGGTCGCCCACCCCTGGTGCTCGAGCCCGCGCTCGCGCGCCAGCTCGGCGGAGACCTCGATGAACATCTCCGGCTGCAGCTCCGACAGGTACGGCAGCGTGCGGCTCATGCCGCCGGCGGTGTGGTGCTCGGTGAGGCGGTAGGTGGTGAAGACGAAGGGGTAGACGTCCGAGCGCGTCGGCACACCGCGGTTGCCGGGACGGGGGAACGCCCGCCGCGTGGGGTTGTAGACCTGGCCCGGGTGCAGCGGGTTGCCCACGGGCGACTCGGCGCCCTCGTAGTGCGTGGGCAGCGGGCCGTCCACGACGCCGGACGGCGCGAACAGCCACGCCTTGCCGTCGGCCTGCATGATGAACGGGTCTCGCCCGGCGATCGCCTCGGGACCGCGCGCCCCGGCGGGCGGCACGTACGACGGCGGCTTGGTGGCCTCGAAGTCGGGCACGTCGTGCCCGACCCACTTCCGCTGCTCCTCGTCCCACCAGACGAGTGCCTTGCGCTCGCTCCACGGCCTGCCGTCCGGGTCGGCCGAGGCGCGGTTGTACAGCTGGCGCCGGTTGGCGGGCCACGCCCAGCCCCACTCCGCCGCCACCCAGTCCTGCTCGGACCCGGGCTTGCGGCGCGCGGTCTGGTTCACCTCGTCCGCGAAGGCGCCGCAGTAGATCCAGCAGCCCGAGCGCGTGGTCCCGTCGGACTTCAGCTCCGTGTAGGACGACAGGGCGCGGTCGACCACGGTGCCGTCGTCGTCGACGTGGGTCTCGGTGCCGCTGATCTCGCGCAGCACCGCCTCGCCGTCGGGCTCCCAGCTGAGCGGGTCCGACGCCGGGCCGAAGGCCTCCTCCTCCACCGGGTAGTCCCAGGTGAGGTCGAGCAGCGGCCTGTCGCGCGGGTCCGTGGAGGCCGCGAGCTTCTCCCGCAGGATCCGCCCGAGGTGCCAGTAGAACCACAGCTCGCTGCGCGACTCACCCGGCGGCGAGACCGCCTGGTGGCGCCACTGCAGCAGCCGCTGGGTCTGCGTGAACGTGCCGGCCTTCTCGACGTGGCTGGCCGCGGGCAGGAAGAAGACCTCGGTGCCGATGTCCTCGGTGCGCAGCTCACCGGTCTCGATCTCCGGCCCGTCCTTCCAGAACGTGGCCGACTCGATCATCTGCAGGTCGCGCACCACGAGCCACTTGAGGTTGGCCATGCCCAGGCGCTGCAGCCGGGCGTTCGCCGAGCCCACCGCCGGGTTCTGCCCCAGCAGGAAGTACCCGTCGACCTTCCCGTCCACCATGTCCATCACCGTGCGGTACGTGCCGTGGTCGCCGGAGATGCGCGGCAGGTAGTCGAAGGCGAAGTCGTTCTCGGGCTGCGCGGCGTCGCCCCACCACGACTTCAGCAGGCTGACCGAGTAGTCGCGGATGTTGCCCCAGAACCCGGCCAGGTCCTCCGACGTGGCCACGTAGGAGTCGACGTCGTCCTGACCGACCTTGGGCATCGGCAGGTAGCCCGACCACAGGTTGAACAGCGTCGGGATGTCGGTGGAGCCCTGGATGCTCGCGTGCCCGCGCAGCGCCAGGATCCCGCCGCCGGGGCGGCCGATGTTGCCCAGCAGCGTCTGCAGGATCGCCGAGGTGCGGATGTACTGCGCGCCCTGGGAGTGGTGGGTCCAGCCCACCGCGTACGCCAGCGCCGTGGTGCGCTCCCGCCCGGAGTTCTCCACCAGCGCCCGGGCGACCTGGAGGAACGCGTCCTGCGGGGTGCCGCAGATGCGCTCCACCATCTCCGGGGTGTACCGGGCGAAGTGCCGCTTGAGGATCTGGAACACCGTGCGCGGGTGCTGCAGGGTCTCGTCGCGCTCGGGCTTGGACCCGATGGTCGCGCCGCCGCTGCCGTACTGGTCCGCACCCGCTGTCGCCCGGTGCTGAGCGCCGCCGTCGGACGCGTCGTCGTCGTGACGGTCGGACGGGGAGCCCACCGCCTGCGAGCGGTCCCCGGCGGCGGCCGCGTCCTGCGCGCCCTGGTAGGCCCAGCTGGCCGGGTCGTAGCTGCGGGTCTCCTCGTCCCAGCCGGAGAACAGCCCGGTGGGGTCGGTGGACAGCCCGTCCTCGCCGGGGTCCTCGGTGTCGCGGTAGTCCTCGCCGACGATCGAGGCGGCGTTGGTGTACGCCACCACGTAGTCGTGGAAGTACGCGTCGTTGGCGAGCACGTGGTTGACCAGGCCGCCCAGGAAGGCGATGTCCGTGCCCGCGCGCAGCGGCACGTGCAGGTCGGCCACGGCCGAGGTGCGCGTGAACCGCGGGTCGACGTGGATGACCTTCGCGCCGCGGCGCTTGGCCTCCATCACCCACTGGAAGCCCACCGGGTGCGCCTCGGCCATGTTGCTGCCCTGGATGAGGATGCAGTCAGCGTGGACGAGGTCCTGGAGGAAGGTGGTGGCCCCTCCGCGGCCGAACGAGGTCCCCAGACCGGGGACGGTGGAGGAGTGTCATATCCGGGCCTGGTTCTCGATCTGCACAGCGCCCAGGGCGGTGTACAGCTTCTTCATGAGGTAGTTCTCTTCGTTGTCGAGCGTCGCGCCGCCCAGGCTCGCGAAGCCCAGCGTCCGGCGGAGCTTGCGGCCCTTCTCGTCCAGCTCCTGCCAGCCGTCGCGGCGGGCCTGCAGGACGCGGTCGGCGATCATGTCCATCGCCGTCGCCAGCGGCAGGTCCTCCCAGTCGGTGCCGCCCGGGCGCCGGTAGCGCACCGTGGTGACGCGGGTGGGGGAGGTGACCAGGCTCTTGCTGGCGCTGCCCTTGGGGCACAGCCGGCCGCGGCTGATGGGGGAGTCGGGGTCGCCCTCGATCTGGACGACCTTCTCGTCCTTGACGTACACGTCCTGGCCGCAGCCCACCGCGCAGAAGGGGCAGACGCTCTTGACCACGCGGTCGGCGGTCTCGGTGCGGGCGGTGGTCGCGTCGGTGTGCGCCGTGCGGACCGCGGCGCCGTGAGCGGTCTTGTCGCTGCCCGTCACCTGGCGCAGCACGGGCCACAGCCCGGTCACGCGCTGTCCCAGCGAGCGCGCCCGTCCTTGCGGCGGAGTGCTCGCCCGACGTCCCTCGTCGATGGCCACGCGCACAGCAGAACACGCGTCCGCCCGCGCGGCAACGCCACCCCCCCCCACCTGACGCGCGACGATCAAGCACCACCGCGCCACATCCCGACCGCGGCGACCCCGGGTGAGACGCTCAGGTCCTTGATCGTCGTGCTGAGTGGGCAGGCCCAGTTCCGGTGGGCAGGCTGACGTCCGGGTCAGGGCCTTGAAGCGGACGCCAGCCTGCCCAGCGGGTGCCAGCTTCCCGACCGGCCGCTGCGTGGTGGCGCGGAGGTGCTTGACCGTGGCTGGGGCTCGGGATCAGCTGGTGATGTCCTTGCGCTCGAAGCCGACCACCGCGAGCACCCCGAACACCACGGTGAGGACCAGCGAGGTCGCCAGCCCGCGCACCATGTCGTCCCACACCACGCCCGGCTGCAGCAGCGCCGTCCAGGCGCCGGCGTCGTAGGTGGGCAGCCACGTGCGCAGGTCACCGAGCGCCGTGATGGACGCCAGGATCGCCGAGAGGATGTTGGCCAGCACCGCCCCGCCCACCGCGCCCAGCGGGGCGTCGGTGCGGGTGCCCAGCCAGAACGCCAGCGCCCCCACCCAGGACAGCTGGACGACGACGTACGCCGTGGCCAGTCCCAGCCGCCCCAGCGCCTCCCAGGCGCCCAGGGCGTCGCCCAGCGGGCTGGTCAGCGGGCCCCAGCCGTAGGCGACCGCGCCGACCGCCAGGCACACGAGGATGAAGGCGACGATCCCCAGCGTCGCCGACGCCGACGCCACCACCGCCTTGACCGCCAGCAGACGCCGCCGCCCCACGGGCGCCGCGAGCAGGTAGCGCAGCGAGGACCAGCTGGCCTCGGCCGCCACGGTGTCACCCGCGAACAGCGCCACGAGGACGACGAAGAGGAAGCCCGAGGCCGCCAGCAGCGCGAACACCGCGAAGTTCACCGCGCTGGAGGTGGCCAGGTCAACGAAGGAGGTGCCGCCGCCGTCGTCGCTGCCCAGCGCGAACGCTCCGACCAGCAGCAGCGGCAGCGCCACCACCAGCACGCCCACCCAGCGGGTGCGCCGCCGCGAGAGCTGGCGCGCCACCTCCACGCGCAGCGGCAGCGCCCCGCTCACGGGGCGGCCACCAGCTCGAGGAAGACCTCCTCCAGGTGCCGCTGCGGCACCACGAGGTCCACCTGCACGCCCTCGGCGACCAGCGCGGCCACCAGGGGGCCGGTCCCGGACGCCCCGGGCGCCACGAGCACGCCGCCGTCGCGCGCGCCGAGCACGCGCCCGCCGTCGTCGTCGCGACCCAGCACCTCGCGCAGCACCGCCGCGGCCCGGTCCACCTGTCCCTCGCCCACCCTGACCAGCACCTCTCCCGACCCGGCCACCAGCTCCGCCACGGACCCCGCCGCCAGCACCTTCCCGCGCGCCATGACCACCGCGTGGCTGCAGGTGGCCTCGACCTCCGAGAGCAGGTGGGAGGACACGAGCACGGTGCGGCCGGTGGCGGCGTAGTCGCGCAGCACCTGGCGCATGGCGGTGATCTGCGGCGGGTCGAGGCCGTTGGTCGGCTCGTCGAGCACGAGCAGGTCGGGGAACCCGAGCATCGCCTGGGCGATGCCGAGCCGCTGCCGCATGCCCTGGCTGTAGCCGCGCACGCGCCGGTGCACGGCGTCACCGAGCCCGGCGACCTCCAGGGCCTCCTCGAAGCGCGCGTCGGCCTCGGGTCGGCCGGTGGAGGCCCAGAACAGCCGCAGGTTGGCCATGCCCGACAGGTGCGGCAGGAAGCCCGGCCCCTCCACCAGCGCCCCCACCCGCGCCAGCACCGGCGACCCGGGCCGCACCCGCTGCCCCAGCACCTCCAGCGACCCGGCGCTCGGGCGCAGCAGCCCCATGAGCATGCGCAGCGTGGTGGTCTTGCCCGCGCCGTTGGGCCCGAGCAGGCCCACCACCTGCCCGCGGCGCACCGTGAACGACACCCCGTCCACCGCGCGGAACCCGTCGCCGTAGACCTTCTCCAGGTCCCTGACCTGCAGCACCACGTCGTCCGGTGCCGCCTGCGGCTCAGGGGCGGCAGCGGCGCCAGCAGCAGGAGGACGACGACGACGGCGGACCGCGTCGACCAGCGCCAGCGCCAGCGCCGCGAGCACCACACCGGCGAGGGTGAGCACGTGCGCCCAGGGGACGGCCACGGAGTCACCGGAGCGCTCGGCGGCCGCGGCGGGAGCGGCGGCCACCGACAGCTGCCCGCCGCCCGTGCCGCCCGTGCCGCCGGCCAGGCCGATCGCGTAGACGCGCGGGTCGGTGGGCACGGCGTAGGCGGAGTCGGTGGTGGCCACCACCAGGCGCAGCCGGTGCCCGGCCGCGACGTCGCGCACCACGGCGGGCAGCGTGACGTCCACGGAGGTGGGCCGCCCGGGCGTGGTGGACACCCGCACCGGCGCCACCAGCCCCGACGGCAGCGCGGAGCTGCCGTCGGGGCTGACGTCGGACAGGGAGGCGAAGAGCACGGCGTCGGTGGTGTTCGACGTCACCGACAGCCGCACCGACGAGGAGCCGAGCAGCGTCAGCGGCGCCGCCAGCGGCGCGGTCTCGAAGACGGCGGCCTGACCGGGCAGCACCGCGGTGCTGAACCCGCCGCCGGCGGCCAGGCCCACCAGGGAGGCGACGTCGCCGATGCCCGGCAGCGCCGTCATCGCCGCCGGACGCCCGCCGGCGGGGGAGAGCACCACCTGCTGGCCCTGCTGGGCGCTCTGCTGGCCCTGCTGGGCGTCCTGCTGCTGGCCGGACCGGTCACCCGAGGGGCTCGCCGGTGACAGCGCCAGCTGCTGGCCCGTGCCCCCGAGCGCGGGCACGGCGTCGAGCGTGCGCTCCGCGGGCGCCGACCCGCCGCTGCCCCCGCTGCCACCACCCTGTCCGCCGCCGCCGCGGCCGCCGAAGAGGCTCTGCTGGGGCACCGCCACCGAGAACGCCGCTGTCGTCGAGCCGGTGGAGCTGGTCCGCTCGCCCTCACCGCCGGCCTGCGGGCGCAGGTGCTGGTCGAACCAGGTCTTCGCGCGGGACTCGAAGGCCGCGCCGTCGAAGCCGCCGTCGTGGCCGCCGCCCACCCAGGCCACCGAGACCGGGGCGCCCGAGCGCTGCGCGGCCTGGGCGTTGGCCAGGGAGTCGCCCAGGCCGAAGAGGGAGTCGCCCTCGCCCTGCACGAGCAGCACCGCGGCGCGGCTGGACGGCAGCACGGCGGCCGGTGCCGAGCGCGCCAGCTGCGCGCGGAGCCCGTCCGGCACCACGCCGGTCTCGGCGGCCTGCAGGTAGCCGCGGCACAGGTCCGCGGCGAGGCGCCCGCACGCCGCCATCGACGCGTCGAGACCGCTGGCCGCGGAGCCGCTCGACGCGGAGCCGGTCGCCGAGGCACTCCCCGAGGCGCCGCCCGTCGTGCTCGAGCGGGCCCCCTGGAGGGCGCTGCCGGTGAGGCTGGTCAGCAGCTGCGAAGCCCATCCCGCCTTGAAGACCCCACCGGGCTGGCCCTGGGCGCCCTGCGGGTCGAGCGCCGAGGACAGGTCCGACCACGTGATGCCCGAGGCCACGGCGTCGACCCGCGGGTCCGTGCCCGCCAGCAGCAGGCCCACGGCGCCCCCGTAGGAGGCTCCGGCCACCCCGACGCGCGGGTCCCCGGGGCCGTCCTGCTCGACCTCGGGGCGCTGGGCGAGCAGGTCCACCAGGGCGCGGGCGTCGGCGACCTCGTAGTCGGGGTCGTCCAGGTGCACGGACCCGCCGGAGGCGCCGAACCCGCGCGCCGTGTACGCCAGAGCGACGTACCCCGCCTGCGCCAGCGAGCGGCCCTGCCCGGCGAGGTCGGCCTTGGAGCCTCCGAAGCCGTGCGCCAGGACCACGGCGGGCGCGGGTGAGGCCTGGCTGGCGGTGTCGGGCACGTAGAGCGTCGCGTCGAGGGAGACCTGCTGGCCGCCGGGCTCGGGGCCCACCGGCACCGAGAGCACGTCCTCGCGCACCCCCTCGGCGCTCGCGCTGCCGCTGGCGCGCGCGCTGCCGCTGGCGCTCGCGGAGGTGGCCGCCGCCGCGGGGGCGGTCACGGCGGAGGCGCCGAGCGCTCCCGCCAGCAGCCCGCCCACCGCGACCAGCGCCGCAGTCCGGGCGCGCACCTTCTCCAGGGGCCCGCGGACGCGGCCCCCGAGCGACGTTCGAGACACCTCGTGAGCATGCCCTGCGATCGCGGGTGCGGCGCGCAGGGCCCGCCGGGCGCTCACCCGCCCGCCGGGCGGCGTCCGGGGCCCGCGGGTGGGCTGCGGGCCAGGTCGTCGCCATGTGGTCACGCTGGGTCACTGGCTGTCACCGGATGCCTGTGACGTCTGCCACGTCCGGCCTGCTGCGGCCCCGGATCCGGCGCGGGGGGTGGCGGGTCGGTGCGATCACGGTCACGATGGGTCACCTGGCAGCACCGCCGGTCGGTCGACCGGGCGACAGGGGAACAACCGCTGGCGCGCAGGCGCTGTCCAGGCATCGGACCCACCGTGGAGCCGGCGAGACCCGCCGGCCCTGCGGCAGTCCCACCGAACCCGCCGCTGGACCACCCGCTCCCAGGAGGCACGACATGGCACCCACCACCGCCACCACCACCCCGGCTGACGAGACCCGCACCGACGAGGCCGCGGTCGAGCAGCACCCGGACTGGACGCCGCTGGCCAACCCCCGCCGCGTCCGCATCTGACACCCCCGCACACCCCCTGCGGCAGGTCCCACGACCGGCGGCAGGCGCCTCCACCGGCCCGGACGGGCCGGCGCTGACGAAGGGCCCCGAGCGCTGCTGCGCCCGGGGCCCTCGTCGTCGTCAGACCGCGCGGGGCGTCACGACAGCACCCGCAGGCGCACCGTCTCCGGCATCGCCTCCAGCTCGGCCAGCACCGCGGCCTCCACGGCGCTGCCGATGTCCGTCACCACGTAGCCCAGCTGGCCGCGGGTGGTGAGCGACTGCCCGACGATGTTCACGCCGTGGCGCGCCAGCACCGAGTTGACCGTGGCGAGCACGCCGGGGACGTTCTGGTGCAGGTGGCCCAGCCGGGTGCCGTGGCCCGCGTCGGTGATGACCTGCGGCAGGTTCACCGCCAGCGACGTGCTGCCGTGCGCGGCGTAGTCGCGCAGCTTGCCCGCCACGAACCTGCCGATGTCCTCCTGGGCCTCCTCGGTGGAGCCGCCGACGTGCGGCGTGAGGATCGTGTTGGGCAGGCCGCGCAGCCGGGAGTCGAACGGGTCGCCGTTGCGGCGCGGCTCGTTGGCGAACACGTCGACCGCCGCACCGGCCAGGTGCCCCGAGACCAGGTGGTCGCGCAGGGCGCCGTGGTCCACCACGAAGCCGCGGGAGAGGTTGAGGAAGATCGCGCCGGGCTTCATGGCCGCGAACTGCTCGGCGCCGAACAGGCCCCCGTTGCCGGCGCGCCCGTCCACGTGGAGGGTCACGACGTCGGCGACGGCGAGCACCTCCTCCATGCTCGACAGGCGCACGGCGTTGCCCATCGCCAGCTTCTCGGCGGTGTCGTAGAACACCACGCGCATGCCGAGGGCCTCGGCCACCACGGACAGCTGGCTGCCGATGTTGCCGTAGCCGACGATCCCCAGCGTCCGGCCGCGCACCTCGTGCGAGCCCGCTGCCGACTTCTGCCACACCCCGGCGTGCAGGGCGCTGTCGAACACCGTCAGCTGGCGGGTCAGCGCGATGACCTCCGCGATGACCAGCTCCACCACGGACCGGGTGTTGGAGAACGGGGCGTTGAACACCGCCACCCCGCGGGCGGCCGCCGCCTCGAGGTCGATCTGGTTGGTGCCGATGCAGAACGCCCCGATGGCCTCCAGGTCGGGGGCGGCGTCCAGCACGGCCTCGGTGACGTGGGTGGTGGAGCGGATGCCCAGCAGCTTCACGCCGGGCAGCGCCTGCACCAGCTCGGCCTCGGACAGCGCCCCGGGGCGCTGCTGCACCGAGACCCCGGCGCGCCCGAGGACGTCGACGGCGAGGGGGTGGATGTTCTCCAGCAGGAGCGCGCTGGCGGGGCTGCCGGGGCTGCCGGGGATGCTGCTCACGGGCGTCCATCCTGCCGCACCGGCGCCGGCGCCCCGTCGGGGAGAGCGTCGGGGAGAGCATGGCGGGTGCCCACCCGCCTGCTGCTGCTCGCCGACACCCACGTGCCGGTCCGCGCCCGCGCCCTGCCGCCGCAGGTCCTCGCGGCCCTCGACGAGGCCGACCTCGTGGTGCACGCGGGTGACTGGGTGGGCGAGGCCGTGCTCGACGAGCTGGCGGCCCGCTGCGCGTCCGCCGGCGCCCGCCTGCTCGGCGTGGCCGGCAACAACGACGGTCCCGCGCTGCACGCCCGGCTGCCCGAGGTGGCCCACCACGACGTCGAGGGGCTGCGCCTCACCGTGGTCCACGAGACCGGGCCGGCCAGCGGGCGCGAGCGCCGCTGCGCCGCCGCCCACGGCAGCGGCGACCGCCCCGCCGACGTCCTCGTCTTCGGGCACAGCCACGTCCCCTGGGACTCCACCACCACCCGTCCCGACGGCGGCGCGCTGCGGCTGCTCAACCCCGGCTCGCCCACGGACCGCCGCCGCCAGCCGGCCTGCACCTACCTGACCGCCGTCGTGGACGGCCGCCGCCCGGACCCGCTGCACGACGTGGTCCTGCACGCCCTCCCGCTGCGTGGGGCACCCGGCGCCGGGTAGGGACAGCCCGTGGGAGCACCGGCCCGGCGCGGCGAGCGGACCAGCGCCGGGGCGCAGCCGTCCCAGCAGCCGTCCCAGCAGCCGTCCCAGCAGCCCGGGCGCGCCGAGCGGCTCGCGCTCGCGGTGGACCGGCAGGGCGGGTGCTGCCTGTGGTGCGGGCGCTCCTTCGGCCCGCTGGTGCGGGCCACCACCGACCACCTGGTGCCGCGCGTCAAGGGCGGGCCGAGCTGGCCGGAGAACGAGGTGGCGGCGTGCTCGCGCTGCAACGGCCAGCGCGGCCACACCACGCCCGCCGACTGGTACGCCGAGTGCCGCGGGCGCGGCTGGGAGCCGGACGCCGGTGCGCTGCGGGCGGCCCTGGACTCCCTCGACGCCGCCGTCACCGCCCGCGGCGGCCAGCGCCGCGCCCGCCCCTACCTGGCCGCCCAGCGCCGCCGGCTGGCCCGAGCGGCCCCCGTCGACGCGCCCCGCGGGGGTGCGGGCTGGCAGACTCCCCGACCGTGAGCCCGGCACCCTCCCGCCCCGAGCACCGGCCGGAGCACGCCCGCACGCGCCACACCGCGGCCCGGGTTGAGGACCGCCTCAACAAGCTGCTCGCGGCGCACCTGCGGCGCCGCGGCTGGACGCCCCGGGTCCTGGGCTACGCCTCCTACGGCGGGCAGGGCTGGGTGCGCGTGCTGGGCCGCGTGCTGGCCACCCGTCCGCCCGAGCACGACGAGGACGACGCGGGCGCGCCCGTCCCGCAGGGCCCGTACGACCCGGTGGCCCTGCGCGACTGGGTGGGCCCGTACGACCGCGACCAGCTGAAGGAGCGCGCGCTGACGGCGCTGCGCGGGTGGCGGGCGTTCATCTCCGCGCCGGTGGAGGGCACGGCCGTGTGGGTCACGGTGGGCGAGCGGGTGCACCGGCTGGTCTCCGAGCGCGGCGGCTACCTCGACGCGCGCCTGCCCTCGGACCTGCCGCCCGGCGTGCACGACGTCACCTTCTCCACCGCGCCGCCCGGTGAGGACGACGCCGACGAGCGCACCGGGTCCCCGTCCACCGCCCGGATCACGGTGATCGGCGACGACCAGCGCGACGGCGTGGTCTCCGACATCGACGACACCGTCATGGTGACCTCGCTGCCGCGCCCGTTCATCGCGGCGTGGAACACCTTCGTGCTGCACGAGCAGGCGCGCAGCCCCGTGCCGGGCATGGCCGACCTGCTCACCGCGGCGGTCGAGGCCCACGAGGGCACCCCGGTGCTCTACCTGTCCACGGGGGCGTGGAACGCGGCGCCCACCATCACCCGCTTCATGCTGCGCCACGGCTACCCGGCCGGTCCGCTGCTGCTCACCGACTGGGGACCCACCAACACCGGGTGGTTCCGCAGCGGGCAGGAGCACAAGCGCGCGGCGCTGCGGCGCCTGGCCGAGGAGCTGCCGCACGTGCGGTGGCTGCTGGTCGGCGACGACGGCCAGCACGACCCGGAGATCTACGGCGAGTTCGCCCGGGAGCAGCCGACGCACGTGCGCGCCGTGGCCATCCGCCAGCTGACGGCCGCCGAGCAGGTGCTCTCGCACGTGCTGCCGGTGCCGGTGTCGGGGTCGGCGCGCTCGGGGCTGGTCGCCGCGGTGCCCGAGGTCCGCGCGCCCGACGGCGTGGGCCTGGCCCACCAGCTGCGCCAGGCCGGCGTGCCGCTGGCCCGCCAGGTGTGGCTGCCCCCAGGCGAGACGGCCCCGACCTCCTCGTCCTGACTCCGGTCGTGATCATGGGCGGTCGACCACCACAGTGGTCGGTGTGGGAACCGGATCGCTGAGCCTGCTCGACTACCGGCGGCGGGTGTCGCAGCTGTACGCCGACGTCCGGGAGGCGGCCGCGCGCCGCGGTCCCCGCGAGGCGCACGAGCTGTGGCGCACCGCGCGCGACGAGCTGTACGCCAGCCACGTCGACTCCCCGCTCCTGCTCGACGACCCCCGCCGGCGCACCGGCCTGCCGGTGGCCCCCTACGACCCGGACCTGCGCTTCACCGCACCCGTCGAGACCGCTGACCCGGACGAGCCCGGACACGAGCTGCGCGTCACCACGGGCACCGACGGCGAGGTCGTCTTCACGCGCCTCGGACGGGCCGCCACCCCGCTGGGGACCCTCGACCTGTGGTGGCTGTCCGGGTACGGCGGCGGCGTGTGGCTGCCCGTGCGGGACGGCTCCAGCGGCACCAGCAGCTACGGCGGCGGCAGGTACCTGCTCGACACGGTCAAGGGCGCTGACCTCGGCGCGGTGGACGCCGACGACGACGAGCAGCGCCAGCAGGGCCAGCAGCGCCTCGTGCTCGACCTCAACTTCCTCTACAACCCCTCGTGCGCGTACGACCCGGAGTGGGCCTGCCCGCTCGCCCCGCCGGGGAACCGCCTCGAGGCGCCCGTCGAGGCGGGCGAACTGGTGTGACCGGGTGGTGAGGTGCCCGCTGGGTGGCGTGGTGCCCGGGGACGCAGCCCCCACCCGGGCACCAGGGCACCCAGCGGGCACGGGGGCACCCACCCCGCTGCATTCAGGAGCCGCTGACCAGCCCCGCCACCGCGCGCAGGTCGGCCACGAGGGCCGCGTAGGCGGCGTCGCGGGCGTCCTCGGGGGTGCGCAGCACCGCCGAGGGGTGGGTGGTGACGAAGAAGGTCTTGGTGCCCCGGGTCGTCTCGCGCTCGATGGGGTGGCCGCGGTCCTTGCCGATGCGGACCGCGGGCCCCAGCAGCGCCTTCGCGGCCGTCGCCCCCAGCAGGACGACGACGCGCGGGTCCACCAGGCGCAGCTCCTCGGCCAGCCACGGCTTGCAGGCGGTGATGTGCGCGGCCTCGGGGGTCGCGTGGATGCGGCGGTTCCCGCGCGGGGTGAAGCGGAAGTGCTTCACCGCATAGTTCTAGATAGGTGGACACGGCGGCGTGGGCGCTCTACCGTCCCCGTCCATGAGCCCACGCAGCGCGTCTGCCCTGCCGACGACCCGTGCCGTGATCTACACGCGGGCATCGCTCGACGCCACGGGCGAGCGTGCGTCAGTGCTCAGGCAGGAGGAAGCGTGCCGCGGGCTCGCCCTCGCACGCGGCTGGACCGTGACGGAAGTGCTGACGGACAACTCGATTGGTGCACGTGGGGACCGCGAGCGTCCCGCGTGGCAAGCCGTGCTCGACCGCGTGGCAACGGGCGCCGCCGACGTCGTTGTGGCGTGGCACATGGACCGCTGTACGCGGAACATGGCCGACTTAGAGGAATTGATCTTACTCTGCAACGACACTGGCGTGGGCCTCGCTACCGCAACGGGCGACATCGACCTCACCACCGATACGGGTCGCATGGTTGCGCGCATTCTTGCGGCGGTCGCGGCGGCCGAGGTGGAGCGCAAGGCGGCCCGGCAGCGGCTGGCAAATCAGGACCGTGCCACGCAGGGGAAGCCAAACACGGGCGGCGCCCGCGCGTTCGGGTACGCGGCCAACCATGTTGACGTGGTGCCCGAGGAGGCCGACGCGATTCGGTGGGGTGCTGAGCAAGCGCTCGCCGGCGCGAGCATGCGGTCGATAGCCGAGGAGTGGACCGCCCGCGGGCTCGGGTCGAGCCGGTGGAAAGAGATGGGGGCGCGGCAGCAGTGGTCGGCGCGCGGAGTGCGCGGGGTGCTCACCTCGCCGCGCTACATCGGGGTGCGCGTCTACAACGGGGAGCGCATGGACGCGCCGGGCACGTGGCCGGCCATCCTTACGGCTGAGCAGCACGAGCAGTTGACGGCGCTGCTCAACGACGAGTCGCGAACCGCGGGGACCATCAAGTTGGGGCGCACCCCGTCTAACTTGCTCACGGCCATTGCGGAGTGTGGGTCGTGCGGCTGCACCGTGAACGCGTCAAAGTCCCGCGGCAGGGACGTGTACGTGTGCCGGTCGGAGTCGTGCACGTCGCGCGTGAAGGTGGAGCGCGCCCCGGCTGACGCGGCGGTGGCCGCTGCCGTCATCGCAAGGCTGACCATGCTCGCCGCCGGTACTGACCCGGCCGCCTCGGACGACGCGGACGCGGACGCGGCAGAGGCACGTAGGCGCGCGGCGGACGCACGGCAACGGAAGGCCGAGGCGGCGGCGCTGTTCGCGGAAGGGACCATCGACCGAGAGCAGTTGGGGACGATCAGCCGGCGCATGACCGCGGTTTTGGTGGAGTGCGAGGAGGTGACCCGGCGTGCACGGCGCTCTCCCGTCCTCGCGGACCTGCTAAGCGCACGCAACGTCGCGCACGCGTGGAGCGCTCTGCCGCTTGACCGGCAGCGCGCCGTGACGCAGGTGCTCTTCTCGGTGCAACTCCTGCGAGTGGGGGAGCGAGGGTGGGTTGCTGACTGGACTGCAGATGACGGGCTGAGCCTTGAGGCACTAGCCGCATAGCCTCTAGGCGGCGGCTGCAGGCACGGCGGTGGCCGTGAGAATCGTCTGCGCGGCGGGGCCCAGCGCGCGGCGCAGCGCTGCCTCTCGGGCCGGGCTGAGGGGCGGCGGCGCGGAGGCGAGGAGGCGCTGCAGCGCAGCAGCGATCAGGGAGTCCTCGGGCGCGGGTACGGACGTGGGTGTCATGCTCCGCACGTGGGGCGGTCGTGCGTCGGTTACCCGCGCCGTGTGGGCGATGCCGACGGCCGGCGGGCACGTCTGACGGACACTCTTGCTCCGCGAAATGCCGCGACGTCTCACATGCTGAGGCTGTGATGCACGTCATGGTCACAGCTCTGATCAGCACCGATGTCGGCGCCAAGACCGTCTGAGCGCGTGAGAACGGCTTCTAGTGGCTTCAGACGGCTGGCGCGGTGGAACGCCGCCCAACGTGTAGGTGACGGCGCAGCATGCGCCCATCGCCCACACCCGCGGAGGGACGCCGTGCCATCGACCACCACTGCGCGCTGCGACGTCTGCCGCGAGCCGTTCGACCGGCTCGACGGGCTGCCGCACCCGCGGCGCACGTGCTCTGAGCCGTGCCGGCGCGCGCGGGACGCTGCCTACATGGCCGCGTGGCGCAGGGGCGTGAGCCTCGGTCCCATCGCGCCGGCCGTGGGCGCCGCAGCAGCGCTGCAGCGCCTCGCGGACAGCCTCAGCGACGACGACGTGCGCGCCCTCGTGGAGCGCGCCGCATCCGTCGCTCTGCGCGCCTAGCGCGCCTCTCGTACCTCCCTCGCGCCCCGGTCGGCGTGAGGGCGCTGGTGCTCGCTCACGCCCGGTGCGGAGTAGGTCCCAGCACGCGGCGTGCCCTGACGCCGCGTTGCGGCTCCGGCGCCGCCGTCCTCTCCTACGCGAACGGCCTGGGACGGCGGTGCTGTCGAGCGTTTACCGACCCCCTCGTGTCGTCGCATGAGGGTGCGCTTCCGCGCCGCTGCCTGTTCCTGCTCGGGGGCGGCGGCGCGGTTGAGCCACCTGCCGCACGCGCGGCTGACGGTTCCGGGCTCGTCACCCGGTGGGCTGAGGGATTGGACCCCCCTGTCGTGGTTGGGGTGCGAGAGCCGGTGACCCGCATGGGTCGCCGGCTCTTGCTGTATCCGGCCCTGCCGCGCGAGGTGCGTCTGGCCCGTCATCGGCCTCTGTAGGTGGCTACCGAGTGCTATCTCTTGTTTCCTGCTATAAGAACACACACTCTTATACATGTAATAAGGGACGGGGAAGCGTAGCCACCTACAGAGGCCGATGACGCACAGGACCCCCCTTGAGCCTCACCTGAGACGGGAAAGCCCAGCCGCGCAGAAGGCGGGTAATCGCACCGGAACTGCCCCACGTACTAGGCATGACCGTCATCGCGCTCCCCGTTCGCCGTGCGGCGGCTCCTGCCGTTGCCCTCGCCCCGGCCGTAGACGTTGTGCCGGCCGTGCGCCCCCGCCGCGATTGCGACTGCGGGCAGGCATCCTGCCTCTCGTATCAGGACGCTATTGATATCGCACACACCATCATTAGCATGTATGTCGCTTCCGACGATGTGGCAGCCGAGCGCATCCGCGCCAGCGTCGGCATCGACGACAGCCCGCGTCCCGAGGGCGCCGCGCTGCGCTGGTATCAGTCCTGGTCCGGCGACCTGTCCGACGTGCTGACTGAGCGCATGCATCCCGCGGCTCGCGCCGTGCTCGCTGACGAGCAAGTGCGCCGCTGCGCTTAACCAAAGAACTTCCGACGCTGGCCTGTGGAGCCTGTCAGCGCCGGCGCGCCGTCCTCGGGTCGCTCCCGCCCGGCGCTGAATGGCCCGACCCCCGCTATGGGGGCCGGGCCATTCGTATATCTAGGCTCCGATACTGCGAAAGGCTCCCGATCATAATGTCTACGAATCGACGTGAGATCGTCCTGCAAGCCACGGTCGCCAGCGTGTTTGCGCTCGCTGCCGCTGAGGCTCCGACTACCTGGCCCTACGAGTACGTGCGCGTTGACCGGCAGGCGTTCTACACCAGCGTCATCAATCTTGTGTCGCCCCTGCTGTCCAAGCCGGCGTCGCTGCACGACGTCCTCACGGCGCTGCGCGTGCTTGAGCGTGAGGGCGTGGTCACCACGGTGTCCGCCCACGGCGGCAGCGGCACGCACCTGCGCGTCACCCTCGCGTCCCGCGACCCCGGCGCCTGGCACGACTTCACGCGCGAGGTGCTGCACCTCGGCACCCCTCGTGGCATCGACGGCGCCGAGGGTTACGCGCTGCACTCAGCACCTCACCTGCGCTCGCTAGCCGAGCAGTTCGGGGTAGTCGTCCCCGAGCAGCACGACGTGGCGACCATGCTGATGACCCGACGAGAGGCCACCACCGTGGCCGCGCGGGAGGCACAGGCGCAGGACCGAGCCTGCACGCGCTGCCGCGTCGTCCAGCCGGCGAGCGAGTTCCGCCCGCGCTGGGGCGGCGACCTCGGACCCCGGCGCAGCGACTGCAAGACCTGCGAGCGCACGCGACGCGAGGAGTACGCGCAGGCCGCAGAGCAGGTGACCGCGCGCACGGGCAAGCGCTGCTACCGCTGCGGACACACCCTCCCCCTCGACATGTTCGCCCCGCGCACCGAGTCCGCGGACGGGCTGTCCTCCCGGTGCACCGAGTGCGACGCCCCGTCCGAGCCCGACACCGCCGGCCCATCGATGGGCACCCCGGCGTACGCCGCGCTCAGTACCCCCCGGTGACGTGGTGGCAGGGCCGCTGCACGGGTTCCTGAGCCACCGGCACTGCTCACCCCTGCCCCGCACCTGCCCCCGCTGCCGACCCCGGCAGCGGAGTTCCTGGCCCCACCCGCGACCCACGTGACGCCCGCGTGCGCTGCCTTGCCGAGAAGCGCAGCGCACGCGCTGGCCGCGACCACGAGAGGAACACCGACAAGTGAATGAGTGGGTCAACGGCTGTGCGCCGACGACCGCTGGCGAACTGCTCGTGCTCGACGACGCGTGGCGCGACGAACTGGTGAACCACCGAGATCAGTGCCGATGCACCGCGGCTCGACCGAGGAACCGGCGTAATTCAGACGGGCGCTGCAACTACTCAGCCGCGGTCGTGGTGCCGGTGGACGGCGCCCACGACTACCGCGCCGTATCTGCATGGCAATCGCTCTGCTATTCGCACCATTACGGAATGTTGCACCCTGAAATGTAGAACGATCTAGCAGCCGCTGACGCGGACGCCTCAGTCGTTTTTATCGACCTCGCCCCTGATAACGCAGCGTGACGAGTCGCTGGACCCCAGGGGGTGACCCCCTCACCGGTGGATCACCAGGGGTCGGAGAGGGGCTGCGGCTCCCACTCTGGATGCCCAGCATGCCGCTGTTTTGCCTAGTCTGATTACTCAGGGTTATAGCGAATGAGAGTAGGATATGACCGATACTGAGCCGGCCTCGCCGCCGACTTCCGAGCGGGACCCGCTGACCCCGCCGCTACCGTTGGAAGGCGCCGCGTTTGCGCTGTGGCAGGGGTTTATCGGGGACGCGGCCGATAATGACCTAGAGCCCGATTCCCGAGAACTCGCGCTGCTTTATCGAGCCTGTTCGGCGCTCACGCACGTGGAGCGCTTGCAGCGCGAGGTAGCGGCGCTGCCCTCGCTGGTGACCACGGGATCGGCCGGCCAGGTGGTGAGTCACCCCCTGCTCGCCACGCTCGCGGCCGCGGAAGCCACCGCCCTCGCCTCGCTGCGCGCCCTGGCCGTGAGCCCCGACGCGAGCGCTGCAGCCTCCGCGAAGGCCAGTAAGCGCTGGCACGGCCCCGCCGTGGTCAACCTGCGGTGAGGCCCCGCCGTCGTCCCCCGGCCCCGGCCCTGCCGCCGGCCACTGTCGCTGACGGGCTGCCGGCCCTGCACAGCGCCGAGTTCATCGCCGCCGTGGACGCCGCGGTCACGGCGCAGAGCAACCCCCGCGTGCTGCCCCGGCCCTGGGAGGTGCTGCGCGATGCGTACACCGGCCGCACCGCTGAGCAGCACGCCGATGCGTTCGCGGCCGGTGAGCCGCCGTCAGAGGCGCTGCTCGCCCTCACGTTCTACGCGTCGGCCCGTGAGCGTTTGCACCGCGCTGAAGACCCCGCCGGCACGGCCGGCGCTTCCCCTGAGCGCGTGGCGTGGCGCTGGACCGCGTTCCGCCCCCCGTACGACGCCGAGAGGACCACATGAGCACCCCACCCACGCCGCAGGACATTGAGGGCGCCTACACCGAGGCTGCTTCCGCGGCCCGCGCGCTGACCGAGGCGCAGGCCGCGGTGGCGAATCTCGTGACCCTGCTGCCCGAACGACAGCGCAGCGCGGAGGCTGCAGAACTCCGTCTGACCGCGGCCCGAGCCCGCGTTCGCGACCTAGAGGCCCGTGCGGTGGCCGCGTGAGCCACGACGTCGCCCGTGCCCTGTTATCCGAGATCGACGCGCTGCGCGAGGCCATAGAGCACCTCCGCGGACGCGTCGTCGCCCTGATTGGAAAGGAGGTCCCATGACCACCCCCGAGCCCTGGACGCCGCCGGCGTTCCTCAGCACCCCGCCGATTGAACAGCCGATGCAGCCCGTCGCCATCACGGACGGCCTGAGCCCGATGCAGCGAGCGATGGCCGAGGCGCATAACGCGCGCTTGACCAGCGCCTGACCAGCTACCTCCCGCCAGGAGAAAGAGTTACTATGCCCATGCAGTTCACCGCCGAGTCCGTGCCCGCCCTAAGCGCGTCCCCGATTCCCGAGATCGCGCGGAGCGCCGAGGCGTATGAGCGCGCCCTGCGCGACTACCGCGCCGCGGGCGCTGACCGTGCGCGCTTCGCACAGACACTGCAGAACGCCGACCATGACGACGCGGTGGCGCTTGAGAGGGCGCTTACGGCTGGGCGCCCGGCCCCTGCGCCCATCGACCGGGACATGCTGGAAGTGCAGCGTGCTGAGGCCGCAGCACGCGAAGCCGCCACTTACCGGATTGCGCAGCGCGCATTTCACGCCGCCATCGCTGTGGCTCTTGATCACGCTGAGGCGTGGTCCGAGGCGCTTGACAGCGAGCACGAAGCCGCGCGCAGCGACCTTGCTGACGCGCTGAACAGCGTGCGCGCGGCCACACAGCGCCTCGACGAGATCGACGGCGCATCGGCCGCCGCGCACCACTTGCTCACCTCGCCCCACGATCTTCGGGGCAAGTTCCTCCGCGGCGGGGTGCGCTTTGGTTCCCACCTGACGTATCAGGACCGGGTGACCACGGCTGACGAACTGCTCGACGGCCTGTCGCGCTACCAGCAGCGCAGTCCCGGCCAGAAGATCGCAGACCAGCGCACCGAGCAAGGGCGCCCGCGGGCGTTGGCCTCCCCGGTGAGCCGTGCCTTTGAGGGTGGGGACCGCTGGCCTGACGCGAGGGTCGGTGGCTCGCTAGGCGGGCTGGTCCGCGGGTGGTGATTACGCGAGGCGACGACACGAGACGCTGGCCCCCTGGACGGTCCAGCCGCTGGCGCTCTGCCAACGACCGTCCCATCTGTGCCACACTCCGCACCCACTGACCGAGCATGTGAGGCGGGGCGGGAGCATGGATACATGGCCCTAGTCCGTGAGTACTCATCCACGGCGGTTGTCGTCAAGTGCCCAGTGCCGCCAGGCATGCTCACAGCGGCCTGGGCTGCTCGCCACAACATCATTGATGCGTCACAGCTGCCCGATGTTGAGTATCAAGAGGTAAGCGCTGATGCGATCACCTGGCGAAGCGAGTGGCTGATTTTCACCGCGACCTCAGATTCGCTGCAATTGTTGACAGACAATGAAGCTCAGGTGGGGCCGCTGCGAGACGTTGCCATTGCCGTCCTGCGCAGCCTGCCCGACACTCCGGTCATCGCGCTGGGAATCAACTACGCCATACATTTCGCAGTCGGCGGTCGCGAGAATGCTCACAAATTGGCGGACACCATTGCCCCAAAGGATATCTGGGGTGATGCATTACCGCTCGGCGGCCTTCTGGGTCTCACTTTACAGTCCAACAGACCAGGCTTGGATGCAGGCCGAGTAACTACTCGGATAGAGCCGTCAACCCTTATACCGCCTAATGGCTTTTTCGTCACCGTAAACGATCATTATGACCTATGGAGACTCGAAGAGCCGATTCTAAGCCGAGATGACGTCCCCTCGGCGCCCGCGCCCCCTACAACCATCGAGGCACAGTGGGAATTGGGGCAGGGGGCGCGGGTCGTTGCCATAGAGGTGTTGGAGCGAGTTTGGAACGACTCCAACCGGCGAGCAACGGAGATATTTGAGAAGGCATATTCCTTCACCGGGCAACGTCCATGACAAACCTTCTGGCCGTCAAGGGCGATTCAACGCCGACAGTTGACAACTGGCGATCCGCCAACACGCAAGAAGGCGCCCCGGCACCCACTTCTACGGAGCCCCGACTAGTTGATGGTGCTCGCCTTGACCCCGTTCCCCTACGGACGGAGCAACCACCGACGAACGGGCGCGACGAGCAGCAGTCACCCAGGACTAAATCGTCGCCTCGACAGGTCGATACCAAGAGGGTGCGCGTCCGCAACCTTCGCCGCTGGGACGGCACGGTTGTCTCGGTGGACCGCACAAGCTTCACTGTGACTCTGAACCCCGTGGACCATGACGCGCCGATGCTTGATGTGGAATTTGCACTCGACATCCTCTCCGACGCGGAGCGCGCGAGCATCGCTGTTGGCTCAGCTGTGTACGTGACGTCGAGAAGCGTCCTCAATAATTCGGACCTACCGGAGCGCACGGTGGCGGTTCGATTGCGCCGCCTCTTTGCAAAGTCAACCGACGAGATTGAGCGTATCGACAAGAAGGCGCGCGCATTGAGAGAAAGACTTGACTCGCTGGCCGAGTGATCCGCCCGCGTCTACGGACGTTGAGGTATCACTTTTCGGCCCAGGGCGGGGCGAATGCTGCCTGGTGCACCTGGGTAGCGGCAGGTGGATGGTCGTTGATTCATGCATTGATCAGCGGACCGGTCGCGTCCCCGCACTTGATTACCTAGACGCCATCGGCGTGGATGCTGCAACGTCCGTCGATCTTGTCATTGGTACTCATGCACACCAAGATCACATAGCTGGCCTGGCGTCAGTCTATGAACGATGCGCCTCAGCTCGCTTCGTGATACCACAAGCGCTTAGGAATGATGATTACTTTGCGCTCTTGCAGGAAGAATCGGGCCCAATCGCCAGCCGTGGAACCTACAACGAGTACAGTCGCATTTTTGACATGGTGCGCCACCGTCCTCTTACTATTCCCCCATATATCAAGTTCGCCATAGCCGATCGATACCTACTGGAGAGGTCGGCGGGCGCACCGGCCGACGTACGTGTGCTGGCGCCCAGCGATGAGGCGGTCACGCGTGCAATCAAGGCCATTGCTGCCGTAAGGGTCGCGAACGACGCGGGACGCCCTCCACCAAGATCGAATGCGAACGAGACATCTATTGCGCTCTGGATTGATGCTGGCTCGACGCGCTTGCTCCTCGGAGGCGATGTCGAGCGCGGTCCCGCCAACTGCGGATGGGCTGCTGTAGTCGATGGCTTCACGCCGATAAGCCGGGCGGCCTACTTCAAGGTGCCGCACCATGGCTCCCCGAATGCCCACTTGGATGCGGTCTGGAACACCCTTTTGGAGCCGAACGTCATATCGACTTTAGCTCCGTTTCGCCTAGGTAAAAACGCCCGACCTAATGCCACCGATAGACAGCGAATCAAAGAGGCATCGGGCGAAGCATATGCCACTGCTGCTACCAAGCGGCCAGCCTTGAGCAAGCAGGCGAAGGAAGAAGTTCTGCACTTCGGCAATCTCGCTCGCTCGGTCCACGACCCATACGGCGCGTGCGGGCAAGTACGTGCCCGCCACACGGCCGAGACCAACCGCTGGACGGTCCAAACTTACGGCCAGGCATACAAGATGTGAGATCATGAAAAGCACGCGGTGTGTCGGTGCCGTCCACCTCATCGACAGGCCACACCTTCGCGCCGGCGCGGCGTACAGGCTGGAGAGCGACGCCCGAAGGGCCACGCCAGTGGGTTGTGGGAATCGTCCCCGTCACCACGCGGGCGCTGCCACCGTAGGCTCATGCGACCAGCCTCACATTGGGATGCGTGAGATATGCCCGGCAATCGGCCCTCAGCGTTCGGGCAGGATGAAGCACTCAACTTCCTCGTCCGTATGATCGAAGACGAGCCCGATGAAGCGGTGATGCTCGTCATGGTGGTCAATGGCGCCATCCTCTCGGGGCGCCTGATCCCCCGGGAGGCATGGGCCTCGCGCATCATTAACCCCGACGATCCGCAGTCTGAGCCGTGGGTGCGCCGGTTGCTCAAGATGCCGACAGCGCCCAGCGCTCTTGACGCCGACGATGGCTTTGACGGCGAGGCGGAAGTCAGTGGGCGTTTCGCTCACCTGGCCCAAGTCGAGTTCGTTCTAGGCAACTTCCGGTCGCAGATCGGGTCGATGCGTATCCGCACTGATTCAGTGAGTGCCTGGACGACCGGCGAACTCCCACGCTCCCTCCGGTGAGCAGCACAGCGCTCCCGGCCTCCTCCCATCAGGGGAGGGCGCCGGGGGTGCCGTCGTCGTTTCGGGGAATTACTAGGGGGCGCTGAGCGTGTCGAGGTAAGCGTTCGCGCGCCGCAGGTCGTCTGCGGACGTCTCGCCGGCTTGCCAGTAATGGCGGAGTTTCACAGGACGTGTCAGTAGATATCCGGTAGACAGGTTGCGTAGTGCTTGCACGAACGTGATGTGCGCGACCACCTGCGCCGGTAGCACCGTGGCACCGTCCTCGCCCAGAACGTGTACGTCGGCATGGACGACCTGCCGCGGCGTGGTGTCGTCCCCGACCTTGAGCCGGGCGACTCGCAACGGTCGAAAGATCAGCAGGGCGTCTGCGTACTGGCTGACGTTAAAGACGCCAGCGGGTACAGCGGTCATGCCACAGCCCTGGCGGCTCGGCGCAGCGCTGCGCATGTCGCTGCCGTCTCCCCGAATGCCCACCGCGCCTCGGCTGCGGCGCTGAGCGCCATGAAGATCGCTTCTGCGGCAGCGTCCTCGACGAGGCGGCAGTCGTGGGCCGGTGAAGGCTCGACGGGGCGGTAGGCAACGTTGCCAATTGTCATGGCACGTACCTGCTAAATCAGATGGGAGTCCCCCCTCGTCACCGCCTGGACCGGGGTGGCGGGCGCCTCGCTGTTGCGAGGTGCCACGGACGGTAGGCATGGCGTCGCAGGCGTGCAACCAAAACTTGGGGCTGTTCTCGGTTACTGCGGCAGCAGTTCACGCACGGCGCGCAGATCGTCCACTAATCCGGTGTACGCCGCCTCGCGTGCATCCTCGGGAGTCCGTAGCACCGCCGACGGGTGCGTCGTCACAAAGAACGTTCGCACCCCCCGCGACGTCTCACGCTCAATCGCGTGCCCCCGGGTCTGCGCCCACGCGCACCGACGGCCCTAGCAGCGCCTTTGCCGCAGTGGCGCCCAGAAGGACGATGACCTGCGGGTCAACTAGCCGCAGTTCCTCGGTCAGCCACGGGCGGCAAGCCGTGACGTGTGCGCCGGTCGGGGTGGCATGGATGCGTCGGTTGCCGCGTGCACTGAAATGAAAGTGCTTGACGGCGTTGGTCACGTAGACCTGGTCGCGGGCGAGCCCGGCCTCCTCCAGGGCCCGCTGCAGCAGCTGCCCGGCGGGACCGACGAAGGGGATGCCGCGCCGGTCCTCCTGGTCACCGGGCTGCTCGCCGACCAGCGCCACGGACGCGTGCGGGTTGCCCGCGGAGAACACCACCTGCGTAGCGGGCTCCCACAGCTCGCAGCCCTGACACGAGGGCGCCGCCGCGCGCAGCGCGTCCACACCGTCGGCGTGCTCCGGCACCCACTGCTGCGCCCCCGGCCGCTCCGGCCCAGCCGCCGGCCGCTCCCCGTCCGTCGTCGTCGCCGCCATCAGACAGCGACCCTCCCGTGCAGCGCACCGCGCGGCGCGAGGGCGGGCGTCCCGGCGCCCTCGCCCGCGCGCATCCCGGACACGAGGCCGTCCAGGGCCGCCCGCGCCGTCGTCGTCGGCCTCCAGCCGAGAGCTGTGAGGCGGGAGCAGTCGAGCAGCGGCGCGCCCGCGGCGAGGTCCACCCACCCGGGGTCGGTGGGCTGCAGGCGGGCGCGCCAGGAGGCGTCGGCCGCCGAGCGCAGCAGGGAGACGGGGGCGGCCACGCGGCGGCGGGCGCCGAGGGCGGCGGCGATGTCGTCCGGGTCGAGCGCGTCGTCCGCGGCGACGTTGTAGGCGCCGCTCGCGCGCTGCGGGCCCGCGGCGAGCAGGTGCCACACGGCGTCGGCGAGGTCGTCGGCGTGCACCACCGGCACGACGAACGCGTCCGGCAGCGGCAGCACCGGCAGCACGCGGACGCGTCGTCGACCGGCGCCTCCCAGCAGGCCCGCGGGCAGCAGCGGGCCGCCGAAGTAGCGGGCGATCTCCGCCCCGGCCTCCCGCTGGAGCACCAGGCCGGGGCGCACCCGGGCGACCACCGGCGAGGAGCCGCCCGCCTCGAAGGCGTCGAGGAGGTCCTCCGCGGCCACCTTGTCGCGGCTGTACGCGGAGGTCGGCACCCCCGTGCGGGGCCAGCGCTCGTCCACCCGGTGCTTGTGCGCCGGGTCGGGCGCGGGCGCGTAGACGCCGACCGAGGAGGCGTGCACGAGGTGCGGCACGTGCGCCTCGCGGGCGGCGTCGAGCACCGCTCGCGTGCCCTCGACGTTGACCGCGCGCATCGCGGCGCGGTCAGCCGACGACCTGCTCGGCTGGATCCGCCAGGCGAGGTGGACGACGGCGTCAGCGCCCTCCATCGCCTCGCGCAGCGCGCCGGCCGCCCACGAGGCCGCCAGGTCGATGCCGTGCCAGCGGACCGGCGCGGCGAGGGAGCGCTCCGCCTCGGGGTGCTGCGCGGGGGTGCGGCGCGCGACGCCGGAGACGCTCACCCCCTCGCGCGCGAGCCGCCGCAGCAGCGCGGTGCCGACGTTGCCCGTGGCGCCCGTGACCAGCACGCGCCGGGGGGAAGAGCCCATGCGGTCGAGCCGACCACGTCGACGGGCGGACCGCGACCCGGCGCCCTAGGTTCGGACACATGACCGAGAACGCGTCCTCCCACTCGCACTCCCAGACCGAGGCCGACCAGGCCGGCACCGGCTCCCAGACCGACCCGACCGCGGTCAAGGACCCCGAGACCTGGGTGACCGGCGACGAGCCCGCCACCGGTGCGCAGCTCAGCTACCTGCGCACCCTGGCCACCGAGGCCGGCGAGCAGGTCCCCGACGACCTCACCAAGGCGCACGCCTCGGAGATGATCGACGAGCTCAAGTCCCGCAGCGCCCGGGTCTCCGAGGGCTGACGCGCGTGGCAGGCTCGCCGTCGTGACCTCGACGACGACGGCGCGCGCCCTGCGCGACACCGGCCTGCAGTGGCGCCCCGCGAAGGGCGACAGGTTCGTCATCCCCGACGTGGAGATGGACGACGTCGTCTTCGTGGTCTCGGACATGACCATCGAGGCGCACGACCTGCCCTCGGGGCAGGTGCTGGGCTTCAACGGCACCACCGAGTGGGCCCTGGACAGCGTGGACGCCGCCGAGGTGCTGTGGCTGCCCCGCGAGGGGCAGCTGCGCGAGCACCTGGTGGCGGCGGGCGAGGCGATGGTGGCCCTGACGCCGTCCGGCCCGCTGTGGGCCGTCACCACCCGGCGGGGGTCCGGCGCCGAGGCCACCACCCTCGCCGAGGACGCCGAGGAGGCCTACGCCCTCGCCCTCCTGGCGCTGCGCGCCACCACCGCCCGCCAGCTGCTGCCCGTGGCGGCCGGCGGGCTCGCCGCGGTGCTCGCGCCCCTGCCCGCCGCCAGCTGGACGACGACGGCGCCGGGCGGCGCGCTGACCGTGGCCGACGTCGTCGCCGGGGCGGTCGGAGGGCTCGGCGCCGACCCCGCCACCGGCTGGCGCGAGGCGCTCGTGACGCTGCTCGAGGCGTGGACGCGCTCGCTGGAGGCCGGTGACGGCGAGGGCACCGCCGGCGCCGGCGACGCCGCCGCCGATGCCGCGCAGGTCGCCGAGGCCGGCGCGGACGGCGTGCTCGTGGACCTCGTCGGCGCCACCTGGGACGTGGCCGTGGCCACCGGGCTGCGGACCCCGGCGGCCGCGCTCGACCCCGCCGTCGTCGACCGGGCCCTCGCGCACGTCCGCTCCTGGCCCACCTCCGGCCCGCGCGAGGCCCCCGTCGAGGCGGCGGGGGAGCACGACGCGCTCGCGGAGCTGCTGGAGCTCACCGGCCGCCAGCCGGCCCCCACCCGCTGACCGTCCACCCGCTACCCGCTCAGCCGGCCTCGGCGGCCTCCACGGTGAACCACCCGGGGCTGGAGACGTAGGCCTGCACGGCCATCCCGGCCGCGCCCCGGCCCCAGGCGGAGGAGTCGTCCGAGCGGACCACGAGGTCCACCGGGGAGGCCTCGGGGTCCCGGGCGGCGTGGACGCCCTCGGCCAGCGCCCCGCGGCCGACGGTCGCCACGGCGGCGGCGTCCCCGGTGAGCATGATCCGCTCGACCATGGTGAAGCCGGCGACGGCGGCCACGAGGGTCCCGAGGTGGCGGGCGGCGTCGTCGACCACGACCTGCGCCAGCGGGTCACCCGCTGACGCCTCCGCCAGCAGCTGCGCGGCCGTGGTCGGGTGGCCCAGCGCCAGCCCGCCCGCCGCCTCCAGGGCCCGCAGGGTGAGCAGGGAGGCGGCGCAGCCGCGGTGCCCGACCGGGCAGCGGGGGCCGGAGCTGTCCAGCGGCAGGTGGGTCAGCAGGTGCAGCCCCGAGTCGGGCGTCTCCACCACCGCGTCGTGCATGACGAGGCCGTACCCGATGCCGGTGCCGACGGCGAGCACCGCGAAGGAGCTGGTGCTGCGCCCTTCGCCGAACCAGTGCTCGGTCTGGGTGAAGGCGTGCATGCCGTTGCCGACGACGACGCGCCGGCCGAGGCGCTCCTCCAGCGCCGAGGTGACGTCCACGGGACCCGACCACCCCAGCGGCAGGGCGCGGCGCACCACGCCGGAGGCGTCGACGTAGCCGTCGAGCGTGACGCCCACCTCGTCGACGGTGCTGACGCCACCCGTCCGGGCCGCCAGGGAGGTCACCAGCCGCGAGACGGCGTCGACCACGGTGGCGGGGGAGCGGTCGGCCAGCGGCACGTCCTGGCGGGCCACCACCTGGGCTCGCAGGTCGGTGAGGACGCCCCAGGCGGCGCCGGGGGCGACGTCCACCCCGACGAACCGGTGCCGGTCCGCGGGCACGTCGAGCGGGCGGGTGGGGCGGCGCGTCTCGGGGTCCGCGGCGGGCGGGGCCTCGATGAGCAGGCCGCTGGCGATGAGCGGCTTGGACAGGCGGGTCAGGCTGCCGGCCGAGAGCCCGAGCCGGCGGGCGAGCTGGCTGCGGGGGAGCGGGCCGTGGCGGAGCACCTCGACGGCGACGTCGTGGGCGGCTCCGGGTGCCCCGGCCGCGCTGGCCGCGACGTCGGACGCGTCCGGCGCGTCCGGGACGGGCGCGGTCAGGGGTTCCCGCGAGCTGCCGGGGGGTGCCGGGGGCGCCGGACGGGCGGCCCTGCTGTGACTGTCCACGGACCTCCTCGTCCCTTCGCGGCGGGGACAAGGTGCCAGCGCGGACCGCGCCGGGTCAACCGCGCCCGAGGCACCGGTGGACACGGTCTGGACACGGGGAGGTCACGGGAAGGTCACGAACAGGCGGTTCCGCACCGAAACCCACAGACCCGAACACGCCGCGCCACGGCTCGTTCGGATCTGCGGTTGACGCGCCGGAGCATCTGGGGCAAAACTCTGCGCCTAGTGGCGGGCGTGAGCCCGCCGACGGGGCCCGCAGGTCGGTGCGGTGCCCTCCCCGGTGGACGAAGGAGCCCACGCAATGCGCATCAGGTCACGTCAGGGTCGCGCCGTCGGCGCGCTGCTCACCGCCGGTCTGGTCACGGTCCTCACGGCCGGCTGCCTCAGCAGCGGCGGGAGCGGTGGCGGCACGGCCAGCGGCGGAGCCACCGCCGCGGCGGGCGGCACCGTGGAGATCATGTACGGCTTCACGGACTCGAGCTCGGACCAGTTCCAGGCGGAGATCAACAAGTTCGCCAGCGCGAATGGCATCAAGGTGAAGTTCTCGCCCACGCCGGACTTCAACACCCTGATCTCCACCCGCGTCTCCGGCAACAACGCGCCGGACATCGCGATCTTCCCGCAGCCCGGCATCATGAAGTCGTTCCAGAAGCAGCTCGCGCCGCTGACGGACATCGTCGACAAGTCCAACCTCGACGCCATGGTCCCCGGCATCGTCGAGGCCGGGCAGGTGGACGGCACGCAGTACGCGCTGCCGATGAGCCTGAACGTCAAGTCGATCGTCTTCTACCCCAAGGGCCCGTTCGACCAGGCCGGCTACAAGGCGCCCGACACCCTGGACGGGCTGAAGCAGCTGACCAGCCAGATCAAGAGCTCGGGCACCGCTCCGTGGTGCTTCGGCATCGAGTCGGGCTCGGCCACCGGCTGGCCGGCCACCGACTGGATCGAGAACCTGCTCCTCATCCAGTCCGGGGCCGACACCTACAACCAGTGGGTCCAGCACAAGATCCCCTTCAACGACCCCGCTGTCGTGAAGGCCGCGGACACCATGAACGAGCTGCTGCTGACCGACGGCAACGTCTACGGCGGACGGTCCTCGATCGCGAGCACCAACTTCGCCACGGCGGCCAACCCGATGTTCGAGAACCCGCCCAAGTGCTTCATGTACCGCCAGGGCAACTTCGTGGCCCGCAGCGGCGGCTTCCCCGACACCGTGCTCCAGAACCTGGACAGCACCGTGGGCGTCTTCCCGATGCCGGGCCTGACCGCCTCGGACAAGCCCGTCGAGGGCGGCGGTGACCTCGCGTCGGTCTTCAAGAAGTCCGACGGCGCCACCAAGCTCATGAACTACATGGCGTCCGCCGACTTCGGCAAGGACTGGGCCAAGGCCAACGGGTTCATCTCGCCCCGCAAGGACTTCGACCAGTCCAACTACCCGAACGAGCTGACCAAGCAGATCGCGGACATCGCCTACAAGTCCACCTCGTTCGTGTTCGACGGATCCGACCAGATGCCCGGCGCCGTGGGCTCCGGCACCTTCTGGACCCAGATGACCGCCTGGATCGCCGGCCAGGAGGACGAGAAGACCGCGCTCGCCAACATCGAGGCCAGCTGGCCCGCGAGCTGACGCTCCGACACCGCCCGCCGACGCCGGGCTCCTGCACCAGGAGCCCGGCGTCGTCGGGTCTGAGGGGCCGGTGGCGCGCCACGCCCTGGCCCACCACACTCAGCCACCAGTCATCTGGCCGAGCGGACGTGGAGGTCCCGTGAGCCCGATCACCGTCACCATCTTGAACGCCCTCATCGCCGTCGTCGGCGGAGTCGCCGGCGCCGTCGTCCTGTTCTGGATCCTCAACAAGGTCACCGAGCTGCTGCCCAGCAAGCCGCAGGAGCTCATCAAGCCCTACGTCTTCATCCTCCCGGCCTTCGCGGCCCTGGGCCTGTACCTCGTCTACCCGTTCTTCCAGACGCTGGTGTACAGCTTCGCGAACAGCGACAGCACCGCGTTCATCGGCTTCAAGAACTACCAGGTGCTGCTGTCCTCGCCCAGCTTCCAGACCACGCTGTTCAACACGTTCCTCTGGATCCTCATCGTCCCGACGTTTGCGATCGTCTTCGGCCTGCTCATCGCCACGCTGGCGGACCGGCTCCGGCCCACCGGCGAGAAGCTCTCCAAGACGCTGATCTTCCTGCCGCTGGCCATCAGCGCCGTCGGCTCGGTCGCGATCTTCCGGCTGATCTACAACGCGGGCGCCGCGACCGGCGGCCAGACGGGCCTGCTCAACGCGATCGTCGTCGCCTTCGGCGGGGACCCCATCGCGTGGCTGCAGCAGTCCGGCTTCAAGCTCAACAGCCTGCTGCTCATGGTCATCCTCATCTGGACCCAGGCCGGCTTCGCGATGGTGCTGCTGTCCGCCGCCATCAAGGGCGTCCCCACGGACACCCTCGAGGCCGCCCGGATCGACGGTGCCGGCGAGGGGAAGATCTTCTTCTCCATCGTCATCCCGCAGATCCGCGGCACGCTCATCACGGTGTTCATCACCGTGCTCATCGGGGTGCTCAAGACCTTCGACGTGGTGTACGTGGCCACCAACGGCGGCTTCGGCACCAACATCATCGCCCTGAACTTCTTCCAGGAGCTGTACGTCAACCGCAACGCGGGGGCCGCGGCGGCCATCGTCGTCCTGCTGATGCTGGTGATCGTGCCGTTCCTCGTCTACCAGATCCGCCAGTTCCGGGCCGAGGAGGCAGCGCGATGAGCCAGTCCACCACCGTCCCCCCGGTGTCCAACCCCGGCCAGACCAAGGACCCGGGCCTGACCGCCATCCGGTCGCGCAAGCGCAAGGAGAGCGGCGGCCACGGCGAGGACTCCGGGGCCCCGGCGCCGCTGTGGGTGAAGATCGCCATCACGCTGCTGTGCCTGCTGTGGGTGCTGCCGGTGTTCGGCCTCGCGGTGACCTCGCTGCGCGAGCGCACCGACGCCGCCGCCAGCGGCTGGTGGACCGTGTTCACCGGTCCCTCGCAGCTCAGCCGCCTCACGGTGCAGAACTACGTCGAGGTGTTCGACAAGGCGCCGATGGCGCAGGCCTTCGTCAACTCCCTGGCCATCTCCATCCCGGCCACGATCATCCCGATCCTCATCGCGGCGTTCGCGGCCTACGCGTTCACCTTCATGGAGTTCCCGTTCCGCAACCTCCTGCTGGTGCTCATCGTGGCGCTGCTCGTGGTGCCCAACCAGGTGGCGTTCGCGCCGCTGCTCAACATCTACGGGCAGCTGGGCCTCAACGGCCAGTTCATCGCCGTGTGGGGTGCGCACATCGGCTTCGGCATGGCGCTGGCGATCTACCTGATCCGCAACTACATGGCCACCCTGCCCAAGGAGGTCATCGAGTCCGCCAAGATCGACGGCGCCTCGCACTTCCAGACCTTCTGGAAGCTCATCATCCCGATGTCCACCCCGGCGCTGGCGTCGTTCGCGATCTTCCAGTTCCTCTGGGTGTGGAACGACCTGCTGGTGGCCCTGATCTTCATCGGCCCCGGTGACAACCAGCCGCTGACCATCGCGCTGGTCTCCCTCCTCGGCCAGCAGGGCCAGGGCGACCAGCTGCTCACCGCCGGCGCGTTCTTCACGATGATCCTGCCGATCCTCGTGTTCCTCTCGCTCCAGCGGTACTTCGTGCGCGGCCTCACGGCGGGCTCCGTCAAGGGCTGAGCCGCCCCACCCCGCAGCGGCGCCGCACCGGTCTCCGGTGCGGCGCCGCCGTCGTGACACCGTGCTGCCGACCGTCCCGTCCGCAGCCCCACCCGGAAGGACCCCGTGCCCGCTCACCCCAGCGCCGTCCTGCTGACCCGCCCCGACGCCGGACCCGAGGCCGCCGCCCTGGCGCTCGCCGTCCCTGCTGACGGCTCGCTGCCCCGCACCGTCTGGTGGGGCCCGGCCTCGCAGGTGGCCGGCGCCTCCGCCGACGACGTCGTGGCCGTGCGCCGGGGCCTGCTCGGCGTGCAGGGCCTGGCGGTGCTGCCCGAGCACTCCACCGGCCGCTACACCCGGCCCGCGCTGCGCGGTCACCGCCCGGCGCCGGCGTCCACGGACACCAGTGTGGAGGACCCGGCCTGGTCGACCGCCTTCCGCCTGGTCGACCTGCACCTCGACGCCGACGACGCCGCCTCCGGCGCGGCGGTCAGCACGGCGCGCGTCGTCGTCGTCGCCGAGGACGCCGCGGCGGGCCTGGGCCTGCGCACCGAGCTGGAGGCGCTGGCGGGCGGGCTGCTGCGCGCTCGGCACACCCTCACCAACGCGGGGGCCTCGCCGTACGCCCTGGAGGGCCTGGAGGTGTTGGTCCCGCTGCCCGACGAGGCCGCCGAGGTGCTGGACCACACCGGCGGCTGGCTGCACGAGCGGGTGCCGCAGCGCGCGCCCGTGCGCGACGGGCTGTGGCTGCGGGAGAACCGCACGGGCAAGACCGGGCACGACGCCGCGGGCGACGTCGTCGTCGGCGTCCCCGGCTTCTCCTTCGGCGAGGGCGAGGTGCGCAGCGCCGCCGTCGGCTGGAGCGGCAACACCGTGCAGCGCCTGGAGCGCTCGCCGTCCACCCAGACCACGCTCGGCGGGGGTGAGCTGCTGCTGCCCGGGGAGACCGCGCTGGCCCCGGGGGAGTCGTACACGACGCCGTGGCTGTACCTGGGCGCGTCCACCCGCGGGCTGGACGGGCTCGCGGCGGCGAACCACGCCTTCCTGCGCGCCGCCGGCGAGGCCACGGGGGCGGCGCCGCGGCGCCCGGTGCCGGTGACGCTCAACGTGTGGGAGGCGGTCTGGTTCGACCACGACCTGCCCCACCTGCTGCGCCTGGCCGAGCTGGCCGCCTCGGTGGGGGTGGAGCGGTTCGTGCTGGACGACGGCTGGTTCGGCGCCCGCCGCGACGACACCGCGGGCCTGGGCGACTGGACCGTCTCGCCCGACGCCTGGCCCGACGCCGAGGGCGGCCTGGGCGCCCTGGCCGACGCCGTGCACGGCCACGGCATGCAGTTCGGGCTGTGGTTCGAGCCGGAGATGGTCAACCCCGACTCCGACCTCTTCCGCGCCCACCCCGACTGGGTGCTGTCCGCCCGCGGCACCACGCCCACCCTCGAGCGGAACCAGCTGGTGCTGGACCTCTCGCGCGACGAGGTGCGCGAGCACGTGCGAGACGCGGTCTCGGCGGTGCTCAGCGCCGTGCCCGTCGACTACGTGAAGTGGGACCACAACCGCGACCTGCTCGAGGCCGGCGGTGCGATCGCCGGTGGTCGTCCCGTGGTCAGCGCCCACACCGCGGGGTTCTACCGCCTGCTCGACGAGCTGCGCGCGCTGCACCCGCAGGTGGAGTGGGAGAGCTGCGCCTCCGGCGGCGGTCGCGTGGACCTGGAGGTGCTGCAGCACGTCCAGCGGGTGTGGACCTCCGACATGACCGACGCGGTGGCCCGGCAGGACATCCAGCGGTGGATGGTCCAGCAGGCCCCGCCGGAGCACCTGGGCGCGCACGTCTCGGCGCCGGTCTCGCACCAGACGCACCGCAGCATCCCGCTGGACTTCCGCGCCGCCACGGCGCTGTTCGGGGCGTTCGGCATCGAGTGGGACGTCTCGACGGCGTCCGAGGAGGACCGCGCGCGGCTGGCGCACTGGGTGGCGGTCTACAAGGAGCACCGCGGGCTGCTGCACTCCGGGCGCACCTGGCGCGCCGACTCCCCGGACCCGGCGGTGCGCAGCCACGGCGTGGTGGCGCTCGACGGGTCGCAGGCGCTGGTGGCGCAGGTGCAGATGGGCGAGTCGTGGGTGGAGCACCCGGTGCCGGTCCGGCTGCCGGTGGCGTGGAACCCCGGTGACCCCGGCCTGGAGCCGGAGCTGCGCTACCGCGCCCGCTGGGTGGGCCCGGTGCCCGAGGCCGACCGCGGCGCCCGCGCCAACCTGGCGCTCGGCTGGCGCTCCGGCGACGTCGACGCGGCCGGCCCGCTGGGTGCCGCGGCGCTGCCCGGGTCCGTGCTCGGGTCGGTCGGGCTGGTGCTGCCGCGCCGGTTCCCGTGGAGCATCACCCTGGTGCACCTGCAGGCCGTCTGACCCGCTGCTGAGCCGCTGCTGAGCCGCTCCGTCGACGGGGCCGACCGCCCATGATCACGCACGACCGTCCGTGATCATGGGCGGTCGGCCACCTCAGAGCGCCGGAGCCGGGGCCGGGGCGGGGGCGGGGGCGGCGGGCGCGGGGTCCAGCACCACGTGCGCGCCGGCGGCGTACTGCTCCAGCGCCTCGCCGTGCAGCAGCCTCGCCGGCGCGGCACCCGCGCCCAGCACCCGGGTCAGCGCCGCCACCGGCAGCGGCGACCGGCTGCCCAGCAGCACCGCGTTGCCGTGCCGCCGGCCGCGCAGCACCCCGGGCTCCAGCGCGGCGGCCGTGTGGGGGAAGGCGTCCCGCAGGGTCGCCACCTCGGCCTTGATCCCCACCGGCGAGGTCCGGTCCACGGTGTTGGCCAGGTAGAGGCCGCCGGGGGCCAGCACGCGGTCCACGTCGCGGAGGAACTCCGCCGTGCTCACGTGCCGCGGCGTGGAGTCCCCGGCGAAGACGTCGCGCACCACGAGGTCCGCCGAGGCGTCCCGGCGCGAGGCGAGGCCCGCGCGGGCGTCACCGGTCTGGATCCGCAGCTCGGGGGAGCGCGGCAGGTCCACCCACTCGCGCACCCGGGTGGCCAGCTCGGCGTCGAGCTCCACCACCACCTGCCGGACCGGCTGCCCGGCCTCGCGCCGCACCGCGGACAGGTGGCGCGGCAGCGCGCACGCGCCCCCGCCGAGGTGCACCGCCCGCAGCGGCGCGTCCGGGGTCGGCTCCAGCACCAGCCGGACCACGTCGGCCATCCACTGCAGGTACTCGAAGTCGAGCGCGGCCGGGTCCCCCACGCGCACGGGGGAGCTGGGCACGCCGTTGACGTACAGCGTCCACGAGCCGTCGTGCTCGGGGACCCAGGCGGCCTGCCCGGTGGAGGTGGTGAAGGCGCCCTCGACGGGGGCTGAGGTGTCGGGTCGCCCGGAGGGGCGCACGACGGAGCGCCCATGACGTCGTTCTCGCACACCCACAGCCTGCACCCGTCCGGCCGCGGCGCCGCCCTACAGTGAGGCACGTGGGGGCTGAGGTGCTCGTTCCGCCGTCGGAACAGGCGGTGCGACAGGTCCCGGACGCCCCGGCCGCCCCGGACGTGCAGCCCGCCGTCGTCGTCGACGCCCTGTCCCGCGCCCTGTCGCAGTACCTCGCGCACCTGCGGGTGGAGCGCGGCCTGGCCGAGAACACCCTCGCCGCCTACCGGCGCGACCTGGAGCGCTACGCCACCTGGCTGCGCCGCCGCGGCCGCACCGACCTCGCCGAGGTGGGCGAGGAGGACGTCGCCGCCCACCTGCAGGACCTGCGCACCGGCGCCGCGACGGCACCGGCCACCGCACCCGCCGGCGAGCTCGGCCCGCCGCTGTCGGCCTCCTCGGCCGCCCGCGCCGTGGTCGCCGTGCGCGGCTGGCACCGCTTCCTGGCCCTCGAGGGCGCCACCCCCGCCGACCCCGCCGCCGCCGTCCGCCCGCCCGCCACCCCGCGCCGCCTGCCCAAGGCCGTGCCCGTCGCGGACGTCCTGGCGCTGCTGGAGGCCTCCGGACTCGGGGAGGGCCCCGTGCCCGTGCGCGACCGAGCCCTGCTGGAGGTGCTCTACGGCACCGGGGCGCGCATCTCCGAGGCCGTCGGCCTCGACGTCGACGACCTGCCCGCCGAGGTCCTCGGACCCCTCACCGGGGGGCACGACGACGGCGACGCTCCTGCCGAGGGCCGGGCCGCGCTGCTGCGCCTGCGCGGCAAGGGCGGCAAGGAGCGCGTGGTGCCGCTGGGCTCCTACGCCGTGCAGGCCCTGTCCGCCTACCTCGTGCGCGCCCGGCCCGCGCTGGCCGCCGCCGGCGGCCCTGCGGCCCCCCTGACCACGGGCGGCCGCAGCGCCTCGGCGGGGGCGGTGTTCCTCAACAGCCGCGGCGCCCGCCTGTCCCGGCAGAGCGCCTGGGCCGTGCTGCGCACCGCCGCCGAGCGCGCCGGCGTCGGCAGCCCGGAGCACCCCGTCTCCCCGCACACGCTGCGGCACTCCTTCGCGACCCACCTGCTCGAGGGTGGCGCGGACGTCCGCGTGGTGCAGGAGCTGCTCGGCCACGCCAGCGTGACCACCACGCAGATCTACACGATGGTCACCGCCGACGCCCTGCGCGAGGTCTACGCCGCCGCCCACCCCCGCGCCCTGGGCTGACGCGCCGGCCGTTCACGCTGCGTGCCCGCCGCGCGCCGCCAGCCCCGCTCGGTCACCCGCTCGGCGCACACCCCTGGGGTAGTCTCCCCACCCATGACGAGCGACCTGCAGGCCCGCGGTGCGCAGGGCGCGCAGCACGGTCTGCTCGGTCCCACCGGGCGCCCCCTGGTCGACTTCCCGGTCCCGCAGGCCCTGTCCGGCCACGGCCCCGCCCGCGTCATCGCCATGTGCAACCAGAAGGGCGGGGTGGGCAAGACCACCACCACCATCAACCTGGGCGCGGCGCTCGCGGAGTACGGGCGCAAGGTGCTCCTGGTCGACTTCGACCCGCAGGGCGCGCTGTCGGTGGGCCTCGGCGTCAACCCGCACGAGCTGCAGCACAGCGTCTACACGCTGCTCATGGACCGGCGCGTCACCGTGGCCGACGTCGTCGTCCCCACCCGGCTGCCGGGGGTGGACATCCTGCCGGCCAACATCGACCTGTCGGCCGCGGAGGTGCAGCTGGTCGGCGAGGTGGCGCGCGAGCAGGCCCTCTCGCGCGCGCTGCGCACCGGCACGGACGACTACGACGTCGTCCTGGTCGACTGCCAGCCCTCCCTGGGCCTGCTGACCGTCAACGCGCTCACCGCCGCGCACGGCGTGCTCATCCCGCTGGAGTGCGAGTTCTTCGCGCTGCGCGGTGTGGCGCTGCTGGTGGAGACCATCGAGAAGGTGCAGGACCGGCTCAATCCGGCCCTGGCCATCGACGGCATCCTCGCCACCATGTACGACGCCCGCACGCTGCACTCCCGCGAGGTCATCGCCCGCGTCGTGGAGGCGTTCGGGTCCACGCTGTTCGACACCGTCATCGGCCGCACCGTGAAGTTCCCCGACGCCTCGGTGGCGGGGGAGCCGATCACCACGTACGCGCCCGAGCACTCCGGCGCGGAGTCCTACCGCCGCCTCGCGCGCGAGCTGGTCGCGCGCGGCGCCGCTGCCTGAGCCGTGCTCCCGGCGCCCCGCGCCGCAGGCGCCGCTGAGTCCACGGCCGCACCCGCCGCGGCGGCGGTCACCCCGGCGGTGCCCGGCGGCGTCCTCACCGACCGGGACGCGCCCGCCTTCGACGTCCACCTGGACAACTTCACCGGCCCGTTCGACCTGCTGCTGGGGCTGATCTCCCGGCGCCGGCTGGAGATCACCGAGGTGGCGCTGGCCGCCGTGACCGACGAGTTCATCGCGCACCTGCGGCGCATGCTCGCCGCCGTCGACGCCGAGCCCGTCGAGGACGACGACGGCGGCGGGGGCGCGCGGGCCGCCGCGAAGGCCGAGGTGGCCGCGCTCGGGCAGGCCAGCGGGTTCCTCGTGGTGGCCGCCACCCTGCTCGACCTCAAGGTGGCGCGGCTGCTGCCGAGCGAGGAGACCGACGAGCTCGACGCCGAGGGCCTGGCCCTGGTGGAGGCCCGGGACCTGCTGTTCGCCCGGCTGCTGCAGCACCGCGCCTACGCGCAGGTGGCGGGGCTGCTGGCCGACCGGCTGGCCGAGGGCGCGCTGAGCACGCCGCGCCCCGGGGGGACCGGTGCCGCCGACCCGCTGGTGGAGCGGGCGCTGCCCGAGCTGGTGCTGGCCACCACGCCCGACCAGCTGGCCGCGCTGGCCGCCGCCGCGATCGCCGCGCCGGTGGCGGGCCGCAGGGGGCTGCCCGCCCGGGTGGACGTCGAGCACCTGCACGCCCCCGCGGTCAGCCTGCCCGAGCAGGTGGCGCTGCTGCGGGCGAGGCTGGTGGCCCGCTTCGCCGAGCGCGGCGCGGAGGCGGTGGGCTTCGCCGAGCTCATCGCCGACGTGGGCGGGGCCACCGGGGACGGCGTGGACGGCGGGGACGGTCGGGCCGCGGTGGTGCACGTGGTGGGGCGCTTCCTGGCGGTGCTGGAGCTGTACCGCCGCGGCGAGCTCGACCTGGACCAGGCCGACCCGGCGCAGCCGCTGCAGGTCCGCTGGCGCGGCACGATCGACCTCACCGACCAGCCCGACCAGCCCGAGGACGCCGCATGAGCAGCACCGACCTGCCCGGGGGGCTGCGCGCGGCGCTGGAGGCCGTGCTCATGGTGGTGGACGCGCCGGTCTCCACCGACGACCTCGCCGAGGGCCTGGAGGTGCCGGTCGAGGAGGTCGGGCGGGCCCTGGCCGCGCTGGCGCAGGAGTACGCCGAGCAGCGGCGCGGCTTCGAGCTGCGCGCGGCCGCGGGCGGCTGGCGGATCTGGAGCCGCCCCGACGCCGCGGACCTCGTGGCCCGCTTCACCGGGGAGGCCGCCTCGGCGCGGCTGTCCAAGGCGGCGCTGGAGACCCTCGCCGTCATCGCCTACACCCAGCCGGTCACCCGGGCGCGGGTCGCGGCGGTGCGCGGGGTGGACGTCGACTCGGTGGTGCGGACCCTGCTCACCCGCGGTCTGGTGACCGAGGCGGGCAAGGAGGGCCCCGGGGGTGGGACCCTGTACCGGACGACCACGGCCTTCCTGGAGAA
Organism: Quadrisphaera sp. RL12-1S; assembly: GCF_014270065.1. Classification (NCBI taxonomy): domain Bacteria; kingdom Bacillati; phylum Actinomycetota; class Actinomycetes; order Kineosporiales; family Kineosporiaceae; genus Quadrisphaera; species Quadrisphaera oryzae. The sequence goes on from NZ_JACNME010000002.1 coordinate 379,938, forward strand.
GATCGGGGTCGACAGCCTCGAGGACCTCCCTCCGCTGGCGCCGCACCTGCCGGACGACACGGAGATCGACGCGCTCCTCGACGCCCTCGACGACGGGCCGTGACCAGCGGCGGAGCAGGAGACCACCAGTGAGCCAGCAGCGAGACCAGCACTCCCGGCACGACGAGCACGACGTGCACGACCCCGACGGCGTGCGCCTGCAGAAGGTGCTGGCCGGGGCCGGCCTGGGCTCGCGGCGCGCCTGCGAGGACCTCATCGCCCGCGGGCGGGTGCGCGTGGACGGGAAGGTCGTCACCGAGCTCGGCGTCCGCGTCGACACCGCCACCGCGCAGGTCGAGGTGGACGGCATGCTCCTCCAGCTCGACACCACCAAGGTCTACCTGGCCATGAACAAGCCCCGCGGGTACCTCTCGGCGATGTCCGACGCCGAGGGCCGCCTGACGCTGGCCGACATCCTCGACGACCGCACCGAGCAGGGCGTGCGCCTGTTCCACGTCGGCCGCCTCGACGTCGACACCGAGGGCCTGATCCTGCTGACCAACGACGGGGACCTCGCGCACCGCCTGCAGCACCCCTCCTTCGAGGTGCCCCGCACCTACGTCGCCGAGGTCCACGGCCCGGTGGAGCGCGGCATCGGCAAGCGCCTGCGCGACGGGGTGGAGCTGGAGGACGGTCTGGCCAAGGCTGACTCCTTCCGCCTTGTCGACTCCGCGCCCGGCAAGGCGTTCGTGGAGATCGTCCTGCACGAGGGCCGCAAGCACGTGGTGCGCCGCATGCTCGAGGAGGTCGGCTACCCCGTCATCCGGCTGGCGCGCACCGCCATCGGCCCGATCCACCTGGGAGACCTGCGCCCCGGCGTGACCCGCTCGCTGACCCGCGAGGAGGTGTCCACGCTGCGCAGCGCCGGGCCGGGCTCGCAGCCGTCCGCGCGCACGCCGCGCCCCAAGGGCCAGCGCCCGGTGGCGAAGGCACCGGACCGCAAGGGCATCCAGATGGTCACGGGCGCGGCGCGGCGCACGGCGGCGTCGTCGAAGTCCACGAGGGCGGCCAAGAACGCCAAGGCCGCGCGCACCCGGGGCGGTGCGGGCCAGCAGGGGCAGCAGCGCCAGCAGCGGCGCCAGGGCGGGCGCTGATGGCCGAGCTGGCCGTCAGGGCCGTCAGGGGGGCGGTCCAGCTCGACGCCGACGAGCGCGAGCACCTGCTCGCGAGCACCCGCGAGCTGGTGACGGCCGTGCTGGAGGCCAACCGGCTCTCCGCCGCGGACCTGGTCAGCATCATGTTCACCTGCACCCCCGACCTGACCAGCGAGTTCCCGGCCGTCGCCGCGCGCGAGCTGGGCCTGGGCGACGTGCCGCTGATGTGCGCCGTCGAGGTGGACGTGGTCGGCGCCATGCCGCGCGTGGTGCGCCTCATGGCGCTGGTCGAGACGGACCTGGCGCGCGCCGAGGTGCAGCACGTGTACCTGCGCGGCGCCACCGCGCTGCGCCGCGACATCGCCCAGTGACCCCCGCCCTGACCAGCAGGACGACGACGATGACGGGACGGACCCGCCGATGACCACCCTGCACGCGCGCACGCGCGGTCCCGTCCACGTGGTCGGCACGGGCCTGCTGGGCACCAGCGCCGCGCTGGCGCTGCGCGCCCGCGGTGTCGAGACCACCCTGGCCGACCCCTCGCCGACCGCGGCCGCCCTGGCCCGCGACCTCGGGGCGGGGCGGCTGCGCCAGCCCGGCGACACGCCGCCGGCGCTCGTCGTCGTCGCCGCTCCGCCGGACGTCACCGCCTCGGTGGTGGCTGAGCAGCTGGCCCGCTGGCCGGACGCCGTGGTCACGGACGTGGCCAGCGTCAAGCTCACGGTGCTGCACGAGCTGCGGCGCCTGGTGCGGGACCCGGGCGCGCTCGCGCGCTACGTGGGCAGCCACCCCCTGGCCGGGCGGGAGCGCTCCGGGGCGGTGGCCGCCCGCGGGACGCTCTTCGCGGGGCGTCCGTGGGTGCTGTGCCCCACGCCCGCCTCCGCCCCGGCGGCGGTGGCCGCCGTGCGAGACCTCGCCGACGACCTGGGCGGCGTGCCCGTGGCGATGGAGGCCGGGGCGCACGACGAGGCCGTGGCGCTGGTCTCGCACGTGCCGCAGGTGGCGGCCTCCCTCGTGGCCGCGCGGCTGCGCGAGGCGCCCGAGCCCGCGGTCGAGCTGGCCGGGCAGGGACTGCGCGACGTCACGCGCATCGCCGAGTCCGACCCGGCGCTGTGGGTGCAGATCCTCGGAGCGAACGCCGGACCGGTGGCCGCGGTGCTGCGGGACCTGCGCGCCGACCTCGACGCCGTGCTCGCCGCCCTGGAGCAGCTGGACCGGGTGGAGGACGCCCACGACGCGGCGGCGAAGTCGCCCGGTGCGCTGGCCGCGGTGGCGCAGCTCATCGCCGACGGCGGTGCCGGCCGCGCCCGGGTGCCGGGCAAGCACGGCGCCCCGCCGACGTCCTACGCGGTGGTCACGGTGCTCGTGCCCGACGCCCCCGGGGAGCTGGCGCGGCTCCTGCACGACGTCGGCGCGGCCGGCGTCAACCTCGAGGACCTGCGCATCGAGCACTCCCCGGGCCAGCCCGTGGGCCTGGCGGAGGTGTCCGTGCTCCCCGCGGCGCGGACGGTGCTGGAGGCGGCGTTGCGCGACCTGGGCTGGGCCCTGCTCGACTGACGGGGGAGGGCCGGGCAGGGCCCCGCTCGGCCGCGCCGCCACCGACCTCGGCCAGCGCCGGACGTGGTGGCCTCAGTCGGCGGGGCCCTCGACCGGCAGGTTCGCCGTGGCCAGGGCCACGAGGCCGTCCACGGCTCCGGGGTGGGCCAGCACGAGCGAGCGGCTCACCCCGGACAGCGGCTCGCCGTCCAGAGGCACCACCGCGCCGCCGGCCTCGGCGACCAGCAGCGCCGGGCCGTGCAGGTCGCGGCGGTCGCCGCCCAGGCGCAGCGTCCCCATGACGCGGCCGTCGGCGATGGAGACCACCTCGGCGGCGGAGCTCTCCACCACCTTGGCCAGCCAGCCGGACTCCTTGACGGCGCCGAGCACGCCGGCGCCGGCGCGGACCACCCCGCCGGGCTCCGCCTGGCCCTCCAGGTGCAGGCGGCGCGGCTCGGCGTCCGGACCGCCGACCCTGACGAACGCCCCCCGGCCGGCCACCGCCGTGTACAGGTGGCCTCCGGTCCACACGGCCACGGACTCCACCTGCGGGCGCTCGCGCGGACCGCGCCACGCGGACGCCACCACCGACCACGGTCCGAGGCGGCGCGCGTAGTTGAGGGTGCCGTCGATCGGGTCGACCACCCACGTGCGTCCGGTCTCCGGGTCCGCCGGGGGCCGGTCCGCGCCCTCCTCGCCGATGATCCCGTCCGCCGGGAAGCGCTCGCGCAGCGCCTCGTCGACGGCGCGCTCGGTGTCGAGGTCGACGTCGGTGACCACCGAACCGGTCAGCGCCGCGGCCGGCTTGCGCTGCTCCACCGCGTCGAGCTGGCGGCGGGTGGCCTCCTCCCCGAGGCGCGTGACGAGCGCCGCGACGAACTCGAGGGCCTCGGCGGCCTCCCGGGCCCGCTCGTCGACCTGCTCGTCTACCGGCTGGTCGACCGGCTCGGGGGTGCTGGCGGATCGGGGTGCGGTGGCCACACGACCAGGCTAGTGACCTCGCTGGTGGCAGGGCCCGTCGCCGCCGGCCACTACCCTCGGGGGGTGCACGCTCCACCCGAACACCCCTCCCCGTCCAGCGCGCGGCCCCGCGCTCGCGGGCTCGTCGTCGCCGTCGACGGTCCCTCCGGCTCCGGCAAGTCCACGCTGTGCCGCCGCACGGCTGCCGCCCTCGGCGCCGGCTACCTCGACACCGGCGCCTACTACCGCGCCGTGTGCTGGGCTGCCCTGGAGGACGGGTTCGACCTCGCGGGCGCGTCGTCGTCCGCGGCGGCGGGGGAGCGCGACCACGGCCTGGACGAGGCCGTCAGCAGCCTCGCCCGCGGGCTGGACCTGCGCGTCGGCACCGACCCGGAGCGGCCCTACGTCATCGTGCGCGGCACCGACGTCACCGCCGCCATCCGCGAGAGCCGCATCTCCGCGGCCGTGAGCGTCGTGGCCACCAACCTCGAGGTCCGCGCCGAGCTCATCGCGCGCCAGCGCGCCGCCATCGCCGCCCAGGCCGCCCAGCGCGGCGTGGTGGCCGAGGGCCGCGACCTCACCACCGTGGTCGCCCCCGACGCCGCCGTGCGCGTGCTGGTGGTGGTCGACGAGGAGCGCCGCCTCGCGCGCCGCGCCCTGGAGCTGCACGGCAGCGCCGACGCCGCCGCCGTGGACCGCACCCGTGACGAGGTGGTCCGCCGCGACCGGGACGACTCCACCGTCGCCGCGTTCACCGAGGCCGCCGACGGCGTCACCGTGCTGGACAACTCCGGCACCCTGGAGAAGGGCGTCGAGGCGCTGCTGGCGCTGGTGGGCGCCGCGCTGCCCGTCCGCACCTCCTCCTCGGGCGCCCAGACCGCCCACGACCAGGCAGGAGCCCGCGCGTGAGCGAGGAGCTGGACCCGACCCGCGCGCTGCGCGTCGGGCTGGAGGACTACGAGCTGTCCGAGGAGGACCTCGCCGTCCTCGACGGCGAGCACACCGACCACGGCGTCGACGACGAGGGCGTCCTGCCCGTCGTCGCGATCATCGGCCGGCCCAACGTCGGCAAGTCCACGCTGGTCAACCGCGTGCTCGGCCGCCGCGAGGCGGTGGTGCAGGACGTGCCCGGCGTCACCCGCGACCGGGTCCGGTACACCACCGAGTGGGCGGGCACGCCGTTCGTCGTCGTCGACACCGGCGGGTGGGAGGTCGACGTCCACGGGCTCGACGCCCGCGTGGCCGAGCAGGCCGAGATCGCCATCGAGCTGGCCGACGTCGTCGTCTTCGTGGTCGACGCCTCCGTGGGGGCCACCGGCACCGACGAGGCCGTGGTGAAGCTCATCCGCCGCTCGGGCAAGCCCGTGGTGCTCGCGGCGAACAAGGTGGACGACGAGCGCACCGAGGCCGACGCCGCGATGCTCTGGTCGCTCGGCCTGGGCGAGCCGCACCCGGTGTCCGCTCTGCACGGGCGCGGATCGGGCGACCTGCTCGACGCCGTGCTCAAGGCCGTCCCCGACCAGCTGGTGGGAGAGCGCGAGACCGTCGGCGGGCCGCGCCGCGTGGCGCTGCTGGGGCGTCCGAACGTCGGCAAGTCGAGCCTGCTCAACAAGCTGGTCGGCTCCGAGCGCGTCGTCGTCGACTCCACCGCCGGCACCACCCGCGACCCGGTCGACGAGCTCGTCGAGCTGGGCGGGCGCGAGTGGCGCTTCGTGGACACCGCCGGCATCCGCCGCCGCGTGCACCAGACCTCCGGCGCTGACTACTACGCGTCCCTGCGCACGCAGGCCGCCCTGGAGCGCGCCGAGGTGGCCGTGGTGCTGCTGGAGGCCTCCGAGCGCCTCACCGAGCAGGACACCCGCATCATCACCACGGTGGTGGAGTCCGGGCGGGCGCTGGTGCTGGCGTTCAACAAGTGGGACCTCACCGACGAGGAGCGCCGCCACTACCTCGAGCGCGAGATCGAGACCGACCTCGCGCAGGTGGCCTGGGCGCCGCGGGTGAACATCTCCGCGCGCACCGGGCGCCACGTGGAGAAGCTGGTGCCCGCGCTCGACGTGGCGCTGGACAGCTGGGACACCCGCGTGCCCACCGGCCGGCTGAACCAGTTCCTCTCCGAGGTCGTGCAGGCCCACCCGCACCCGCTGCGGGGCGGCAAGCAGCCGCGCATCCTCTTCGGCACGCAGGCGTCCACGCGGCCGCCGCGGTTCGTGCTGTTCGCCTCCGGGTTCCTCGAGGCGCAGTACCGCCGGTTCCTGGAGCGGCGCCTGCGCGAGCAGTTCGGCTTCGAGGGGTCCCCGGTGGAGGTCAGCGTGCGCGTGCGGGAGAAGCGCCGCCGCTGAGGTCCTGACGACGACGGGGGCGGGTGGCTGCCAGGTGCAGCCGCCCGCCCCGTGCTGTCAGGGCCGGCTGTCAGGGCCGGCTGTCAGTGCCGGGCGCCATGATCGGCCGCGTGGAGACCACCACGCCCGCGGCCGAGGGGGCACCCGTGGCACTGACCGTCGACCTCGCCTGGGAGGGCTACGTCGCCGGCGCGACGGTCGACCCCAAGACCATGTCGGTCTACGACGGGGTGTTCCGCCGCCACGTCTCTCCCGTGCTGGGGGGCGTGCCGGTGGTCGACGTGACCCCTGAGGACGTGGTCCGGCTGCTCGACGGGCTGAGGGCCCGCGGCAGCAGCGCCTCGCTCGTGCGGCTGTCGCGGGTCGTCCTGTCGGCGGCGTGCCGGTACGCGCAGGCGCAGCGCGTCATCGGCGTCCTCCCCACCGACGGGGTGCGCGCGCCGCGGTCCGAGACCGTGCTGACGCGGGTGCTCACCCCCGAGGAGTTCGTCCTGGTCCGAGAGCACCTCCCGACCACCGGCGCCCAGCTGCTGGCCGACCTGCTGGTCCGCAGCGGCCTGAGGATCGGCGAGGCGCTCGCCCTGCAGCGCCACGACCTGCAGCAGGGGCAGGTGCTGGTGCGCCGGGCCCTGTCCGAGCCCGGCCGGCGCTTCTCGGCCGGTGGCGAGCGGTTCGTCCTGCGGCCCTCCACCAAGAACGGCGAGCCGCGGCGGGTGCAGGTGGGTGAGGACTTCGAAGACCGCCTGCAGGTGTGGTGCGACGCCGCCGGCCTGGAGGGTGGTGACCTGCTGTTCCCTGCGCGCCTCGTGCTGCCCGCACCCTCGGGGCGGACCTTCCCCCGCCCCGTCCACACCGAGCCGCTGACCGAGGAGCGCCTGGCGCGGCTCGGGTCCTTCACGGGTCCCAATGGCAGGGTCTACCAGCACGGGACGATGAACGGCTACGTCACCGGCAGATGTCGTGAGGCCTGCTGCCGCCAGGCCATCTCGGAGTACTCCGCGCGGAAGAGGCGCGAGCGGAGGGACGCCCGGCGCGGCGACGCGGTCCCCCGACGCGCCCGCGTGGAGGGCGGAGCCCTCCCGGCGGACTCGGCGGCCGCCTCGGGGGTGCCGGGGATCGGTGCGGTGAGCCACCAGGGGTGGAGCGCTCTGTGGGACGCGGCCGTGCGCTCCGCAGGGCTCGACTTCCGCCCCCTGGCGCGGCACACGCGGCACGTGCACGCGTCGTGGCTGAACGGGGGTGGGGTGAGCGTGGAGAAGATCTCAGAGCGGCTCGGTCACCGCGACGACCGCTCCACCAGGGGCTACGTGCGACCGGTGGGCCGTGAGGCGGATCCCGTGGCCGTGCTGGACGCACTGCTCGACCAGGAGGCGCCACCTCGCGGCTGAGCCCCGTCGAGGGACCTGTAAGGTGTTCCACGGTCCTGAGGGATCGCGGGCTGTGGCGCAGCTTGGTAGCGCACGTGACTGGGGGTCACGGGGTCGCAGGTTCAAATCCTGTCAGCCCGACAGACAGGCCCTGGTGAGCACCGCTCACCAGGGCCTTCGTCGTCGTGGCGGAGGGTCTCGCGCGGGTGTCGCCCGTCCTGCTCCGCAGTGGGCAGCACCCCGGAGGGGGCTCCGGACGCCGGGGGCTCCTCCGCGTGGTGGATGCTCGTGAGCAGCGGGGCGCCGGAGCCCGCGGGGACCTCAGCCGACGCGGACGACCATCTTGCCGGTGTTGCCGCCGCGCATCATGGACAGGAACGCCTCGAAGGTGTTCTCCACCCCGTCCACCACGGTCTCGTCGTGCTCGAGCTGTCCGGCGGCGAACCACTCCGAGAGCTTGGCCGTGGCCTCGGGCAGCAGGGAGGCGAAGTCGCCCAGGGTGAACCCCCGCAGCGTCAGGCTGCGGGTGATGGCGTTGGCGAGGTTGTCGGGACCGGCCGGCCCGGGGTGGGAGGGGCTGGCGTTGTAGCCCGAGATCGCCCCGCACAGGGCCAGGCGCCCGCCGCGGTTCATGACGTCGAGCGCTGCCTGCAGGTGGTCCCCGCCGACGTTGTCGAAGTACACGTCCACGCCGTCCGGCACCAGTGCGGGCAGCTGCTCGCGCACCGGGGCGGCCTTGTAGTCGAGGGCGGCGTCGAAGCCGAAGCGCTCGCGCAGCCGCGCCACCTTCTGCGGGCCGCCGGCGGAGCCGACCACGCGGGAGGCGCCCAGCAGGCGCGCCACCTGGCCGACGGCGGTGCCGACGGCACCCGCGGCGCCGGAGACGAACACCGTCTCGCCCGGCTGCAGGTGCGCCACGGCGGTGAGCCCGGCGTAGGCGGTCTGGCCGGTGAGCCCCAGGATCCCCAGGTGCACCGAGGAGGGCACGGGTGCGCCGTCGCGGGAGACCTCGGGCACGGCGCGGAAGCCGCCAGCGTCACCCTGGGCGACGTCGCGCCAGCCCTGCTGGTGCACCACGAGGGTGCCCACGGGCAGCGCGGGCGCGGTCGACTCGACCACCCGGCCGACGGCTCCGCCGTTCATCGACTCGCCGAGGCCGAAGGGCGGCACGTAGCTCTTGGTGTCGTTCATGCGGCCGCGCATGTACGGGTCCACCGAGACGAACTCGTTGGCCACGCGCACCTGGCCGGGGCCGAGGTCGGGCAGGGCCACCTCGACCAGGCGGACGTCGGCGGTGGTCGGCTCACCGACGGGGCGGGCGGTGAGCTGCCACTGCCGGCTGGTCGAGCTGCTGGTGCTGGTGGTGCTGGTCATGGGGATCTCCAGGGGGTTGCGGGAGGACGGTGCTGGACTGGCTGATGGACCTGCTGGTGGACTTGCCTGTCTGCGAGGCGGCGGTCAGGCGGTGACCAGGCCGACCACGAGCGCGACGACACCGAGCAGGGGGAAGGTCCCCTGCGCCGCCGCTGCGCGCAGCTTGCTGCGGTCGGACAGGGCCAGCACGAGGGCCGCGGCGGCCATCGAGCCCGCCCCGGCCAGGGCCAGCGCCGCACCGACGCCCACCGGCCCACCGCGGAGCAGGACGACGACGCCGGCGGCCGCCACCACGGCGAGGAAGAGGTTGTAGAAGCCCTGGTTGAAGGCCATCTGCCGGGTGGCCTCCGCCTGCTCGCGCGTCAGCCCGAAGGTGCGGCGCGCCCGCGGACTGGTCCACGCCAGTGACTCGAGCACGAAGATCCACACGTGCAGGAGGGCGGCGGCAGCGATGAGGACGAGCCCGGCGATGACCACGAGCAGGTACTGTAACGCTCGTTGCAGAACATCTGCACGTCGCGTCCGCGCCGCCGCTCGCGGCGGGCGGACAGGGGAGGGAGAGGGGTCCGTGGGGCGACCAGCCGGCTTCGAGGAGGCCACCGCCGTGCGCGCCGCGCGCCGCGTCTTCTGGCAGCACGGCTACGAGCAGGCCTCGGTGCCCGACCTCGAGCGCGCCACCGGCCTGGGACGCTCGAGCCTCTACCACGCCTTCGGCAGCAAGCGCGGCCTCTACGACGCCGCCCTCGCCAGCTACCTCGACGAAGTGGTCCGCCCCCGCCTGCGGCCCCTCCAGACGCCCCCCGTCGCGGCGGGCGCCCTCGCCGGCTACCTGGAACGGCTCCTCACCGCGGTGTCCGCGGTGTCCACCGCCGGCTCGCGCCCGCCCGGTCACGAGGACGACGACCGCGGCGACGCCCTCCACGGCTGCCTGCTGCTCAACGCCGCCGCCGCCCCCATCGGCCAGGACGAGACCGTCCGCGCCGTCGTCGCCGCCTACCGGCGGGAGCTGCGCGCGGCCGTGGCCGACGGCCTGGCCGCCGCCCGCCCCGACCTGGCCGAGGACGCCCGCGAGCAGCTGGGCGAGTCCGTCACCGCTCTCGTCGTCGCCGCCCTCGCCCTGGTCCGGGTGGACCCGCAGGCCGCCGGTGACAGCCTGCGCGCCGCCCTCGCCACCGCCCGACCCGATCCCCGACCCGAACCCCGACCCGGGCGGCAGGACCATCCCCGGGGCTGAGGCCGGTCGCCGCGCGGGGCTGCGATGCTGGACGGCGTGAGGAGCGCCGGGCCGGTGGGCACCGCCGAGCACCCCGGCGTCGCCGTGCTCACGCTGCCCAACGCCCTCTCGGCGCTGCGGGTGCTGCTGGTGCCCGTCTTCGCCGCGCTCATCCTGACCGGGCACGACCTGTGGGCGCTCGCGGTGCTCGCCGCCTCCGGGGCCAGCGACTGGCTGGACGGCCGCCTGGCCCGCCGCTGGCAGCAGGTCACCCGCCTCGGGCAGGTGCTGGACCCGGCGGCGGACCGGCTCTTCATCCTCGCGGCGCTGCTGGGCATGGCCCTGCGCGACCTCGTGCCGTGGTGGCTGGTGGCGGTCGTGGTGGGGCGGGACCTGCTCCTGCTCGCCCTGGGGCCGCCGCTGGCCCGGATGGGCCACGGCCCGCTGCCCGTCAGCGACCTCGGCAAGGCCGCCACCTTCGCGCTGCTGTACGCCTTCCCGCTGATCCTGCTGTCCTCGGTGGGCGGCCCGGTCGGCGCGGTGGCCCGCCCGCTCGGCTGGGCGTTCGCCCTCTGGGGGGCCTGCCTGTACTGGTGGGCCGGTCTGCGCTACGCCGCCCAGGTCCGCGCGCTGCTGCGCGCCCGCGACGCGCAGCGGGCGGCCAGCCCCGGAGCCGCCTCGTGAGCGCGCCCACCCGTCCGCGCCGACCCGACGCGTCCATGACGCTGCTGGTCGAGGTGCTGGAGCGACCGCTGGACCCCGGCTACGCGGCTGCCGCCGAGCGCCGTCGCGCCGAGGCCGCCGCCGCTCCCGGTGGGCAGCTCCCCGCACCCCGGACGCGCCGCCGCCGCGCTCTCACCGCGCTGCTGGCCGCCGTCACCGGGCTGGTGGTCACCGGCGCCGTCCTGGCGCTGCAGGCGCCGTCCAACCCCTCCGACCGCTCCCAGCTGGTCGCCGACATCCAGCGGCGCACCACCGAGGCGGACGCCCTCGCCGTCCGCGCCTCCCAGCTGCGCGCCCAGGTCCAGTCCGAGCAGGAGGCCGTGCTCGGCGGGGAGCCCGGCGCCCCCGCCGCCGACGACGGCGTGCTGGTGGCCTCCGGCACCACCGAGGTCCGGGGCCCGGGGCTGGTGGTCACCCTCACCGACGGCCGCGGCGCCGCGCAGGGCCAGACCGACCCCCGCGACGTCGACCCGGCCGCGGACGCCCGCGTGCAGGACGGTGACCTGCAGCGCGTGGCCAACGGCCTGTGGAGCTCGGGCGCGGAGGCGGTGGCCGTCAACGGCCAGCGGCTCACCGCCGCCACCGCCATCCGCAGCGCCGGCGGTGCGGTGCTGGTGAACTTCCGGCCGCTGTCGCCGCCGTACCGCGTGGAGGCGATCGGGTCACCCAACGCGCTCGCCGCGTCGTTCGCGCTGACGCCCGCCGCGCGCTGGCTGCAGGCCCTCCAGGACCAGTACGGCATCGGCGTGCAGGTCAGCACCTCCGACGGGCTGGACCTGCCCGCGCTCGACGCGCAGCGCCTCTACAGTGCTCGCGTCCCCTCGAGCACCTCGAGCCCCTCCAGCACCGCCACGGGCTCGCGCCCGGCCAGCACCGCGCCCTCAGCCGCCCCTGAGCAGCAGGAGTCCTCACCGTGATCGCCCCGTGATCGCCGCCCTCGGCCTCGTCGTCGGCATCGTGCTGGGCCTCGTCCTGGACCCCACCGTGCCGGCCTGGCTGCAGCCCTACCTGCCGATCGCCGTGGTGGCCGCCCTGGACGCCGTCTTCGGCGGCTTCCGCGCCGCCCTCGACGGGCTCTTCGACGACCGCGTCTTCGTGGTCTCGTTCCTGTCCAACGTGGTGGTGGCGGCGCTGATCGTCTACCTCGGCGACCAGCTGGGCGTGGGCAGCCAGCTGTCCACCGGCGTCATCGTGGTGCTGGGCATCCGGATCTTCTCCAACGTCGCCTCCATCCGGCGGCACCTGTTCAAGGCATGAGCACGCCCGGCAGCACGTCCAGCAGCACCCCGGACCCGGCGCCCGAGCCGGACCGGACGGGTGAGCCCGCAGCGCCCGGCCCCGGGCAGCTGGCCCTGGACCTGCCGCCCTCGGCGGACCAGCTCCTCCTCGACCTGCCCGCCGATGACGACCAGCACGCCCCGCAGGGACCGCAGGACGACGACGAGCGCCGCAGCGAGCCGCCGGCCTCGGTCCCCGAGCCCGCTGCGACCCCGGAAGCCGCTGCGACCCCGGAAGCCGCTGCGACCCCGGAAGCCGCCGCCGCTCCCGTGGCCGCTGCAGAGGGGGCGAGGCCCCGTCCCCGCCGGGGCCTGCGCCACGCCCTCGCCCCGCGCGCCACCCGCGGTCAGCTGGTGGTGGGCGTGCTCTGCCTGCTCCTCGGCCTCGCGGCAGCCGTCCAGGTGCAGCAGCGCACCGGCGCCGACCTGGCGGCGCTCCCGCAGCCGGAGCTGCTGGGCCTGCTCGACGACGCGACGGACCGCTCCGAGCGCCTCCAGCGCGAGATCAGCGACCTCGAGAGCTCCCAGCAGGAGCTGCGGGCCAGCGGTGACCAGCGCGCCGCGGCGCGCGAGCTCGCGCAGCAGCGCGTGGACACCCTGGGCATCCTCGCGGGCACCCTGCCCGCCACCGGCCCGGGGATCCGGCTCACCGTGCAGGTGCCCAACGGCTCGACCCCGAGCGCGGCCACGCTGCTGCTGGGCGCGGTGCAGGAGCTGCGGGACGCCGGCGCCGAGGCGATCCAGATCGGCGACGCCCGCGTCATCGCCAGCACCGCCTTCACCGACGGCGCCGACGGGTCGGTCTCCGTGGGCACCTCGGGCTCGCAGGTGCAGGTCAGGGCCCCGTTCACCGTGCTCGCCATCGGCGGCTCCCAGACCCTGGCCAGCGCCATGGAGTTCCCCGACGGGGTGGGGCCGACGGTCCGCCGGGTCGGCGGGTCGATCTCCGTGGAGCAGCTCGACAGGGTGGACGTGACGGCGTTGCAGGCCGCGGGCGCGCCTGCGTACGCTCGCCCGGTCGCCCCCAGCGGCACGGGCTGACCCGCCCGGCCGCCGTCGTCGTCCCCCCCTCGCCCGCCCTGCAGCCCCGCCTGCTCCCCGTCTGGAGGCCCCATGTCCGACGTCGAGGTCCCCGAGGAGCTGCGCTACACCGCCGAGCACGAGTGGGTGGCCACCGCGGACGGCGGGGTCGTGAGGATCGGCATCACCGCCTACGCGCAGGGCGAGCTGGGCGACATCGTCTACGTCTCCCTGCCGGCGGTGGGCGACCGCGTGGAGGCCGGTGCCTCCTGCGGCGAGCTGGAGTCCACCAAGAGCGTCAGCGACCTGTACGCCCCGGTGACCGGCGAGGTCACCGCCCGCAACGACAGCCTGGACGGCAGCCCGGAGCTGGTGAACTCCGACCCGTACGGGGAGGGGTGGGTGCTGGAGGTCCGCCTGGACGACCCCGCCACCGTCGAGGGCCTCCTGGACGCCGCGGGCTACCGGGACCACATCTCGTGATCCAGCGGCCCGGGCGCGGGTGCGGCGGCCCTGCCGGCGCCACGGGCGCGGCGGCTAGGGTGGCCCCGTGAGCGAGCGCGAGGAGCCGGGCAGGCGGGGCGGTTCGGACACGACGATGTCCTTCCCGGCCATCTCGGTGCCGGAGGTCGAGACCTCGTCCGACACGCCCCCGGGGCTGACGTCGGACCAGCAGCGCGCCGTCGACGCCCTGCCCGAGGGCTGCGCGCTGCTCGTCGTGCAGCGGGGTCCCAACGCCGGGGCCCGCTTCCTCCTCGACGACGACCGCACCACCGCTGGGCGCCAGCCCAGCAGCGACATCTTCCTCGACGACGTCACCGTCTCCCGCAAGCACGCCGAGTTCGTGCGCGACGGCCAGCGCTTCCGGGTGCGCGACGTCGGCAGCCTCAACGGCACCTACGTCAACCGCGACCGCGTCGACGACGTCGTGCTCACCAACGGTGACGAGGTGCAGATCGGCAAGTACCGCCTGACGTTCCACTCCTTCCGCGCGCGGTGAGCGAGCGGGCCGCGTCCCCCGCCCGCCGCGCGCCGCAGGTGCCCCCCGCACCGGCCGAGCAGGAGCCGCTGCTCACCATCGGCGAGCTGCTGGCCCGCTTGGCGCCGGAGTTCGCCGACGTCACCCACTCCAAGGTCCGCTTCCTCGAGGACCGCGGGCTGGTCTCCCCGCAGCGCACCCCGAGCGGCTACCGCAAGTTCACCACCGCGGACGTCGAGCGCCTGCGGACGGTGCTGCGGCTGCAGCGGGACCAGTACATGCCGCTGCGCGTCATCCGGGAGCACCTCGCAGCCCTCGACGCCGACCCTGGGGCCGGCACTGCTGCCTCCGCTGCTCCCGCCACGGCAGCCGAGCCCGCAGCCGAGCCGGCAGTCGAGCCGGCAGTCGAGCCTGCTGACCAGCCCGCGGTCGAGCCCCCTGCCGGAGCGGTGACCGACCCCGCCGCGCGGTCCGCCGTCCCGGCGTCCCCGCCGGCTCCGGCCCCCGCGGGGGTGCACCGCCTCGAGCGCGGTCCTGTCGACCGCGCGCAGGTGCTCGAGCAGGCCCGCGGCTCCGCCGCCCTGCTGGAGGCCCTGGAGGACCACGGGCTGCTGCCGCGCGAGCGCGCCGGGCTCTACCCGCGCTCCGCGCTGGACCTGGTCCGCGCGGCCGGGGTGCTCGCCGACCACGGCATCGAGCCGCGGCACCTGCGGGCCCTGCGCACCGCGGTGGGCGCTGAGGCGACCCTCGTCGAGCAGGTGGTGGGGCCGCTGCGCCGGGCCCGCCCGGGGGAGCGGCCCGAGCGCGCCGACGAGCGCGCCGAGGACGCCGAGCGGGTCGCGCTGGAGCTGGTCGCGTCCCTGCTGTCCGTGCACGCCGCGGCCCTGGGATGCGCCCTGGACGAGGTCGGCCCGGTCTGAGCCCACCGGTGGACGGCGGCGGCCTCGGCGTTACGGTGGTCGGGTGCGCGAGCTCGACGTCGTGGGGGTCAGGGTGGAGATGCCCTCGAACAACCCCATCGTGCTGCTGCGGGAGCGCGAGGGCGACCGCATGCTCCCGATCTGGATCGGCGCCCCCGAGGCGAGCGCCATCGCGTTCGCCCAGCAGGGCGTGGTCCCCCCGCGCCCCCTCACCCACGACCTCCTCAAGGACGTCCTGGCGGCGGTCGGGCGGACGCTGGTGGAGGTGCGCATCGTCACGGTGGTGGACGGCATCTACCACGCCGAGCTCGTCCTCGACGGCGGAACGACCGTGAGCGCCCGCTCCTCGGACGCCATCGCGCTGGCGCTGCGCACCGGCTCGCCCATCCTCGGCGCCGAGGAGGTGCTCTCCTCGGCGAGCGTCCCGGTCCCCGACCAGGACGAGGACGAGGTGGAGAAGTTCCGCGAGTTCCTCGACCACGTCAGTGCCGAGGACTTCGAGGGTGACCCGCCCAGCGAGCCCGGTGACGACACGCCGGGCCGCGACACGCCGGAGCGCTGAGCCTCTCCTTCGTTGACGGGGCGCCTGCCCGGCCCTACCGTCATGAGGACGCCCTGCACCGGAGCTGCCGGCGGTCCGTGACTCGCCTCGAGCCGCGGTCCCGCGCCGGCCCGGTGCCGGCGCACGACAGGAGGACCGCGTGAGGGGCACGGGAGACGGCGGGAGCGGTCGCACCGCAGCTGCGCAGAGCCTGCTCTTCACCGACGCGCTGCCGGCGCTCGACCGTGAGGCCGGCTACCGCGGGCCCACGGCGTGCAAGGCGGCCGGCATCACCTACCGCCAGCTCGACTACTGGGCCCGCACCGGCCTGGTGGAGCCGAGCGTGCGCCCGGCCAGCGGGTCCGGCACGCAGCGCCTGTACGGCTTCCGCGACATCCTCGTGCTCAAGGTGGTCAAGCGCCTGCTCGACACCGGCGTCTCGCTGCAGCAGATCCGCTCGGCCGTCGGGCACCTGCACGAGCGCGAGGTCGAGGACCTGGCCCAGATCACCCTCATGAGCGACGGCGCCAGCGTCTACGAGTGCACCTCCGCCGAGGAGGTCGTCGACCTCGTGCAGGGCGGCCAGGGCGTGTTCGGCATCGCCGTCGGGCGGGTCTGGCGCGAGGTCGAGGCCTCGCTGGCCACCCTGCCGAGCGAGAAGGTCGACGGCGGCTCCTCGGCCACCGACGAGCTCGCGGCGCGCCGCGCCGCCCGCCGCACCGCCGGCTGAGTGTCAGCCCGCCAGCCGCTCGGCGACGGCGAGGACGTGCCGCACGTCCTCGGGCGCCGGCGTGTCGGCGTCGTGTCCGCTGAGGGACCACACGGCGGACAGCACCGCCTGCACGAGGGCCCAGCCGCGCACCCTGTCGGCGGGCAGCTGCGCCGCCTGCGCCAGCCGCTCGCACCGCACCGCCGCCCGCCCGGCTGCCAGCCCTCCCAGGTCGAACGGGTTGTACACCGCGGCGGCGACCTCGTAGGCGGGCTCACCGACCACGCCGTGCGGGTCGATGACCACCCAGCGGTCCGCGCCGTCCCCGTCGCCGTCCCCGTCGCCGTCCCCGTCGCTCAGGACGTTGCCGTGGTGGAGGTCGCCGTGCAGCAGCGCGTCGGGCTGGCCCTGCTCGGCTGCTGACGCGAGGAGCTGCCGGCCCTGCGCCGCGGCCCGCTCGACCAGGCCGGCCGGCAGCAGCAGCCGGTGCCGCGGGTCGCGGTGCTCGGCGACGGCGAAGAGCTCGCGCAGGTGTCCGTCCACGGACGCCAGGGCGGCGCGGCCGGCGGGGTCGGCGCGCTCGTCGTCGTCCTGGGGGGTGGGGGCGGGACGGCGCACGGCGAGGGCAGCGCTCCCCAGGACGTCGCAGGCGGCGTCGTCGGCGGCCGCGAACCTCGCCGTGCCCGCGGCGGCGAGCAGCCTGTCGGCCAGCGGCTCCCCGGGCCGGACGAGCTCGAGGAGCTGGGCGCCAGCGGCGGGGTCGGCGTCCAGGAGGCGCACCGCGCGCGCACCGGCGGCCGCGTCCTGCGGGGACCGCGCGGTGCGGCGCAGCCATTGCGCCTCGGCGAGCGGCTGCGGGGCCCCCGGCACCGCCAGCTTGAGCACGCAGCCCTGCCCGTCCTCGCGCTCGCCCCGTCCGACCCAGTGGATGCTCGCCGGCAGCTCGGTCAAGGGACCCAGGCGCCAGTGGCGCCGCCAGCGGGCGACGACGGCCGGCAGGTCGTCCACCCACGCCGCGGCGCGGGCGAGGTGCTCGGGGCCCGCCTCGGCGGCGGCGGCGAGGACGCGCTGCGAGAAGGCCCGTTCCACGGGCCCACCGTGCCAGGCGGGTCGCGCCTCAGGCGAGCACCGTGGACAGCCGTGACCCGGCGGCCGTTCGCAGCACCTCCAGCCGGGCGGGCACCCGGGTGCGCAGCTCCGGGACGTGGCTGACCAGGCCGACCGCCCTGCCCCCGGCGCGCAGCTGCTCCAGCACGCCCATGACCTCCTCCAGGGACTCCGGGTCCAGCGTGCCGAACCCCTCGTCCACGAAGAGGGTCTCCACGGGTGCGCCGCCGCCCTCGGCGCGCACCACGTCGGCCAGGCCCAGGGTAAGGGCCAGGGACGCCATGAAGGTCTCCCCACCGGACAGGGTGGCGACGTCGCGCTCGACGCCGGTCCACGCGTCGAGCACCCGCAGGCCCAGCCCGGACCCGGCGCCGCGGCGCTCGAGGGCGTCGGTGTGCACCAGCCGGTAGCGGCCGTCGCTCATGACCTCCAGGCGCTCGCTGGCGGCGGCGGCGACCTGCTCCAGGCGGGCGGCGAGCACGTACGTGGACAGCTTCATCCGGCGGGCGTTCCCGCCGCCGGTGCCCTCGGCGCAGCGGGCGAGGTCACCGGTGACCTCGGCCTGGCGGGCCAGGGGCTCCAGCGCGGCGCCCGCTCGCGCGGCCTCGGCCTCCACCTGCTCGAGCTGCGCGGCCGCCGTGGCCGCTCGCTCCGCGGACCGCACCGCGCCCTCCGCGGCCGCCTCGGCCTCGACGCGCGCGGCGGAGGCGGCCGCCAGGGCGGCGAGCGCGTCGTCGAGGTCGGCCACCTCCCCTGAGCCGTCGTCCTGGGCGCGGGCCAGCTCGGCCAGCTCGGCCAGCTCGGCCAGCTCGGTCAGCTCGGTCAGCTCGGTCAGCTGCGCGTCGAGCGCGGCCGCGGCCCGCTCGTGCGCGGTGACCGCGGCCTGCAGCGCCGTGCGCTGCGCGGCCGTGCGCTGCGCGGTGCGGGCCGCTGCGAGGTCGGCGAAGCCCGCGGTGCCGGCGGCGGCCCGGGCGGCCTCCTCGGCGCTGCGGGCGCTCGAGCGGGCAGCGGCCTCGGCCTCCCCGGCCGAGGCGAGGGTCTCCGCGGCCAGCGCGAGCGCCGCGAGGCGCTCGCTGCGCGCGGTCAGGCCTTCGCCGCCGCCGGCCGCCTGGAGCCGGGCCCTGTCGGTCTGCAGGGACGCCGCCAGCTGCTCGGCGCGCTCGGTGAGCCGCACGAGGGAGGCGGAGACCTCTTCCAGCGCGGTGGCCTCGGCGAACTCGGCGGCCTGCAGCGCCGCGAGCTCGGTGCGCACGGCGTCCAGCTCGGCCCGCGCAGCGCTGGCGCGGACTGCCCGCCGGCGCGCCTGGTCGACCAGCTCGCGGGCGCGGGCGGGAGTGGTGCCCTCGGCGCGGGCGGCAGACGCGGCGGTGTCGCGCTCGAGGGTGGCCAGCTGCTGCTGGGCGGCGCGGGCTGCCGCGTCGGCGCGCTCGAAGGCCGCCTGGGCCGCCTCCTCGGTGGCCGCTGCGGCTGACGCGCTGGCCGGGGCCGCACCCACCGGTTCGTTGGTTGAGTCGTCGGTGGAGTCGTCGGTGGAGTCGCTGGTGGAGTCGCTGCCCGCGGGCGCGGGGTGCTCGCACGCGCCGCACACGGGGCAGGGCGCCCCGGGCTGCAGCCGGGCCGCCAGCTCTGCGGCGACTCCCTCCCAGCGCGCCTGGCGGGCGTCGAGCCACCGGCTGCGCGCGTCCAGCGCCTCTCGGTCAGCTGCCGTCGCAGCGCCGCGAGCGTCCTCGCGGTCCAGCGCCAGGCGCTCGGCGGCGCTGGCGTGGACGAGGACCTCCTCGGCGCGGGCGAGCACCGCGGCGGCCTCCTCGGCCCCCGCGGCCTCGGAGGTGGCGGCGTCGGCGCGCTGGGCCAGGGCGCTGCGTTCTGCGGCCGCCCGCCCGAGGCGCTCGCGCAGCCGGGCCTGCTCCTGGGCCAGCGCGTCGTGCTCGGCGGCGACCCGGCGGGCCTGCTCCTCGCGGCGGGTCGCCTCGGCCTCCAGCTCCACCAGCCCGGCCAGCCGGCCCTGCTCGCGGCGGTGGTGCGCGGCGCGTTCGCGCAGCTCCCCGGGGTCGGCGCCGCCGGCGGTGGCCTGCCCGGCGGCCGGTCCGGCGGCGCGTGCGAGGGCGGCGCTGGCCGCGGCGGCGCGCTGCTCGGCCTCGGCCAGCGACGCGCGGGCGGCGTCGAGGGCGTGCAGGTGTCCCTCTACCGCCTGCCCGGCCAGGGCCGCGCCCAGCTCGGTGCGCTGCGCCCGCACCCCGGGCTCGGCCTGCTGGAGCCGCTGCTGCTGCTCGCGCACCTGCGCGGTGCGCCGGACGCGGTCGGCGGCTTCGCGCAGGGCGTGCTCGCGCTCCCGGGCGGTGCGGGCGGCGGCGGTGGCCCTCACCCGGGCGCCCTCGGCGTCCAGCGCGGCCTCCCGGGCCGCGGTCGCCAGGGCCCTGACGCGCTCGAGGACGTCCCCCGTGCCGCCGTCGGCGTCGTCGTCCTCACCGACCTGCGGGGTGGGGTGGGGCGGGGCCCACTCGGCGCCGGTGTGCTCGGCGCGCTCGGCGAGGGCCGTCAGCCGGGTCGCAGCGGCTTCCTGGGCGGCCGCGGTGCGGGCCCGCTCACCGGCCAGCCACCGCTCGGCGCGCTCGTACCTGTCGGTGGCGAACAGCCGCTGCAGCAGAGCGCGACGCTCGGTGACCCCCGAGCGCAGGAACGTCGCGAACTCGCCCTGCGGGAGCAGCACCACGGTGGCGAACTGCGGCAGCGCCATCCCCAGCAGGTCGGTCAGGACCTGGGAGGCCTCGTCGTTGCGGGAGGACAGCGGCCGCCAGCCGTCCTCGCCGGCGTCCTCGGCGCCGGGGGCCCACTCGGCGAGCAGCGTGCGCGCCTGCTCGGTGGTGGTGCCCTGCCCGCGGCGCTTGGGACGGGTCCACGCCGGGGAGCGCTCCACCCGCAGCCGCCGCCCCCCGGCGGTGAGCTCGAGGACGACGACGGGCGCGGCGTCCGGGGAGGCGTGGTGGGAGCGCAGGTCCGGGGCCCCGCCGGAGCGGGCGCCGGGGACCGCGCCGTAGAGGGCGAAGCAGACGGCGTCGAGCACGCTGGTCTTGCCCGCACCGGTGCGCCCGTGCAGCAGGAACAGGCCGTCGGCGGACAGGGCGTCGAAGTCGACCTGTTCGGAGCCGGCGAAGGGGCCGAAGGCGGTCACCGACAGCCGGTGGAGCCTCACGCGCTGGCCGTCCGCGTCTCCGCGGCGTCGAGGCGGTGCTCGCGCAGGTCCACCTCGTCCAGCCCGTCCAGCTCGGGGCGGTGGTCGGCCTCGACCAGCTCCGGGCGGGTGGCCTCCAGCGCCGCGCGCAGCAGGGCCCGCTCGGCGGGGTCGGCCGCGCGGCCGCGGACGTGGTCTACGAAGGAGCAGCACAGGGCCTCCTCGTCCAGGCCGGCGACGCGCTCGGCGTAGCCCTGCGGCCTGCGGTCCGCGGCGGTCCGGTCGGGCTCCCAGGACAGCACGAGCACGTGGGGGAAGCGGGTGCGCAGCGCGGCCATCGGCTCGCGCGGGCGCTCGGGGTCGGTGAGGACCACCTGGCACCACGCCTGCCGCGCGGCCTCGTGCTCGGGCGCTGAGAGCAGGTCGGCCAGGTGCCCGCGCAGCAGTGCGAGCGGTCTCGGCGGGGCCACGTCGACGGCGTCCACCCGCTCCAGGCCGTCGGCGCCGAGCTCGAGGAGCCAGTGGCCCTTGGCGCGTCCGGCCTCGGAGAACGCGTAGGCCAGGGGCGACCCGGAGTAGCGGACGTGCTCGGTGAGCACCTGCCGCCCGTGCAGGTGGCCCAGGGCCAGGTAGTCCAGGGAGCCGGCGCCCTCCTCGTCGCCGTCGTCGTCCTGCGGCGGGGAGGCGCCCAGCAGCACCCCGGCGGGCACCGAGCCGACCCCTCCGACGGTGATGTCGCGCTCGTCCCCGCTGGCCTGGCCGCCCACCACGAAGGCGTGCGCGGCCAGCAGGGCCCGGGTGCGACCGCGGGCACCGTCACCGGCGCGGCGGGCCGCGAGGTCGGCGCGCACCCGGGACGAGACCTCCCCGAGCACGGCCGTGTGGCTGCGCGCCACCCCCAGCGGTCCGGCCACCAGGCCCGGCTCGAGGTAGGGCACGCCGTACAGGGCCACCGGTCCGTGCGCGTCGGCCAGCTCCACCGGGCGGGCGGCGTCGGCCACGCGGGTGCGCAGGTGCAGCCCGGCGCGCTCCAGGGAGCGCCCCCCGAAGCCGAGGCGGGCCGCGGAGTCGTGGTTGCCGCTGGTGAGCAGCACCTGCGCGCCGGCGTCGAGGAGGCGGTGCAGCGCGTCGTCGAGGACCTCCACCGCGTCGACCGCGGGCAGCGCCCGGTCGTACACGTCACCGGCGACGACGACGGCGTCCACCCGCTCGGCGCGCACCACCTCCACCAGGTCGTCGAGGGCCGACGCCTGGTGCTCGAGCATGCCGACCCGGTGGAAGCTGCGCCCCAGGTGCCAGTCGGAGGTGTGGAGGATCCGCACCCCTGGGACGCTAGGCGGCCCCACCGACAGCCCGTCCGGCGGGTCACGCACCGCAGGCGCCCGCAGCGCACCGCGACGCTGGCGCCGGCGGCGGTCACCCGCTCGGAGCAGGGGCTGGCTGGCAGGTGGGCGCACTGGAGGTGGGGGCGGTGGGGCAGGAGGTCGACGCGGCCGCGCTGGGGCGCGAGCGGCGGCGCGCGCACCGCGAGCGGCTGGCGCTGTGCGTGGAGGCGCTGGAGGGGATGCTCACCGAGCACGCCGGCGGGCGGGCGCGGTTCGAGGCCGACCCGCCGCGGGTGGGCGTCGAGCTGGAGCTGGTGCTGGTGGACCCTGCCACCAGCGCACCGCTGCGCGCCAACGACGCCGTGCTGCAGCGCATCGCGGCCTCCTCCGACGGCTCGGACGGCTCCGACGGCTCGGACGGCTCCGGCGGCTCGGACGTCCCGTCCGGCGGGGCCGGTGAGTGGGGTCCGGAGATCAGCGCCCACACCCTGGAGGTGAACCTGCCCCCGGGCGCGCTGGAGGGGCGGGGCCTGGCGGCCCTGGAGCGAGGGCTGCGCAGCCGCCTGGACGCCGCCGGCGCGCGCGCCCGCGAGGCCGGCGGCCGTCTGCTGATGACGGGACTGCTGCCCACGCTGCTGCCCGAGCACACCGGTGGGGACTGGATGACGCCGTCAGCGCGCTACCGGGCCCTGCAGGAGGCGGTGCTGGACGCGCGCGGGGAGGACCTCGCCCTCGACGTCGAGGCGGCACCGGAGACCCCCGGCGGGCAGCGGCTGTCCCTGCTGCTGGACACCCTCGCTGCCGAGGGGGCCTGCACCAGCACGCAGGTGCACCTCAAGGTGGCCCCCGAGCAGTTCGCCGCCAGCTGGAACGCCGCGCAGCTGCTCATGGGCCCCCAGCTGGCCCTGGGCGCGAACAGCCCGTTCGCCTTCGGTGCGCGGTGCTGGGAGGAGTCGAGGGTGCCGGTGTTCACCCAGTCCGTGGACACCAGACCGCCCGAGCTCGCGGCCGCCGGCGTCCCGCCGCGGGTCTTCCCCGGCAGCGGCTGGCTGGACCCGGCCCGGGGGGCGCTCGCGGCGTGGGACCTCTTCGCCGAGAACGCCCGGCTGTTCCCGCCGCTGCTGCCGCAGACCTGGACCGAGGACCCGGCGGCGGAGCTGGCCGCCGGCCGGGCCCCGCGGCTGCCGGAGCTGTGCCTGCAGGGGGGCACGGTGTGGCGCTGGAACCGGCCCGTCTACGACGTCTCCCCGCAGACGGGGGCGGGGGCGGGGGCGAGGGCGGCGCTGGCGCACCTGCGCATCGAGAACCGCGTGCTGCCGGCGGCGCCGACGGTGCTGGACGCGGTGGCGGACGCTGCCGTGTGGCTGGGGGCCGTGCACGCGCTGCGCACCGGCGGGCCCGACCCGGCCCAGCTGCTGCCGCACGCCGCCGCGGTGGCCGGACTGCACGACGGCGCCCGCGAGGGCCTGCGGGCGCTGCTCCCGTGGCCCGGCCTCGGCCTGGTCGCGGCGCCCAGGCTGCTGCTGGAGGTGGTGCTGCCGCTGGCCGCCGACGGGCTCGCCGCGGCAGGGGTGTCCTCCGCCGAGGTCGACAGGTACCTGCAGGTGGCCGAGCGACGGGCCGCCGCCGGCCGCACCGGGGCGCAGTGGCAGGCGCGCGCCGTGGCGGCGCTGGAGGAGCGCGGCGCCGACCGGCGCGCGGCGCTCGCGGGGATGGTGGCGCGGTACGCGGAGCTGGAGGACGGCGGGGAGCCCGTGCACACCTGGCCCGACCTGTGAGCTCCGGCCCGCGGCGAGCAGGCGAACAAACACCTCACTCCTGTAAGTTTGTAATCGCGTAATCAGGCGTAGTCTCGACGTAGTCGGCGAGCCGCCGACGCCCCGCCGTCGTGCGCGCCCAGGAGGCCCCCGTGAGGAACTGCCACCACGTCCACCACCTGCCCCCCGAGGTCGTCGCCGTGTGGGCCGAGCGCGTGCGCGCCGCCCGCGGCGGCCCCTCCGGACCGGGTGGTCCTTTCGCCGACGCGGTCCGCGCCGGGCGGGGTCGCGGTGGCCCGCGAGGGCGCGAGAGCGCCCCGCCGCCGGTCGAGGGCCTGGCCGGCTGGCTGGCCGGACGGCTGCCGTCGGACTGGTTCACCGGTCCGGTGGAGCTCACCGCGGACCGTGACGAGGTCCTCGTGGTCGGGGAGCTGCCCGCTCTCGACCCGGTGCCCGTCGAGGACGCCGAGCGCACCGCCGCCGAGCGCGGACGGATCGCGAGGTTCCGCGAGAGCACCCGCGAGGAGCGGATCGGCATCGCCCGCGAGGTCGAGGAGCGCTGGGGCCGCGCGGTGGCCTGGGGCGCCCGGCTGGGCTCGACCAGGGAGGTGTTCACCACCCTCTCGGTGCCCACCATGACCCGGCTGCGCCAGCCCGAGCGGCTGGTGCTGGACACCCTCGTCGACGCCGGCGTGGCCCGCTCCCGCTCCGAGGCCCTGGCCTGGTGCGTCGCGCTGGTGGGAGAGCACACCGAGGAGTGGCTGGGGCAGCTGCGCCAGGCGCTGACCGAGGTGGAGCGCGTGCGCGCCGCCGGACCCGGCGCTGGGCCCGGCGCCGCTGCCGAGGGGGCCTGAGGCGCCACCACGAGCGGCCCCTGACCCCATGACCTCCGCGGGCCCGCTGCGAGGCCCGCGGAGGTGAGGGGGGGCAGGGGGTCAGGCGAGCCGGGCGGGGAACCCGCCGGTGGCCACCGGTCCCCAGCGGGTGGGGGTGATGCTGATGAGGGACTTGCCCTGTGTGCGCATCGCCTGGCGGTACTCCTCCCAGTCGGGGTGCTCCCCGGAGATGCAGCGGAAGTACTCCACCAGCGGCTCCACGGCCTCCTCGCCGTCCACGACCTGCGCGGTCCCGTCCACCTGCACCCACTCGTTGCCGAAGCCGGGCGAGAGCACCACCAGGGAGGCGCGCGGGTCGCGGCGGAGGTTCACCGCCTTGGCGCGGTCGGGGTAGGTGGACACCACGAACCGGGCCTGTTCCCCGACGCCGGTGACGCCGCACGTCACCGGGGAGGACTGCAGCGTCCCGTCGCGGCGGAAGGTGGTCAGGACGACGTCGTGGCGCGTGCGCGCGAAGTCGAGGAGCCCGGCGAGGTCGACGCGGTTCGTGGTCGCGATGGTGCGTGCCATGGGGCGAACCTAGCCAGGCCGCGGAGCGCGGGCGCGCCAGGCGAGTGCTGGCCCGGCGCGGGCGCCGCTGTTGGCCCGGCAGGGGCGTCGGTCCAGGGGTGCGCGCGCTGATCGGGCCCCGCTACGGTCGCGGTGAGGCCCGGCTGGCGGTCTGAGGCACCACAGAGGCACCACCGCCGCTGGGGTGCCGCAGCACCGCCGCAGCACCCGCCGGGACCGTCGAGAGCCGCGCCGCCCTCCTGGAGGTCCCGTGTTCCGCAAGGTCCTGGTCGCCAACCGCGGGGAGATCGCCGTGCGCGCCTTCCGCGCCGCCGTCGAGCTGGGGGCCCGCACCGTGGCGGTCTACCCCTACGAGGACCGCGGCGCGGTGCACCGCATCAAGGCCGACGAGGCCTACCAGATCGGTGAGCGCGGCCACCCCGTGCGCGCCTACCTCGACGTCGACGAGATCGTCCGCGTCGCCCGCGAGTCCGGCGCCGACGCGGTCTACCCCGGCTACGGCTTCCTCTCGGAGAACCCCCGGCTCGCGCAGGCCTGCGCCGACGCCGGCATCACCTTCGTGGGGCCCCCGCCCGGCGTCCTGGAGCTGGCCGGCAACAAGGTCCGCGCCCTGGCCCGGGCGCGCGCGGCCGGGATCCCCGTGCTGCGCTCCTCGGCGCCGTCGGCCGACGTCGACGAGCTGGTCGCGGCCGCCGACGGCATCGGGTTCCCCGTCTTCGTCAAGGCCGTCGCCGGTGGCGGCGGGCGGGGCATGCGCCGCGTCGACGACCCCGCCGCGCTCGCGGAGGCCCTCGCCACCGCCATGCGCGAGGCCGAGGGCGCCTTCGGCGACCCGACGGTGTTCCTGGAGCAGGCGGTGCTGCGCCCGCGCCACATCGAGGTGCAGGTGCTGTCCGACGGCACGGCCGGCACCCACGCCCCCGGCAGCGCCGGCGCGACCGACGACGGCTTCGTCCACCTGTTCGAACGCGACTGCTCCCTGCAGCGGCGCCACCAGAAGGTCATCGAGATCGCCCCCGCGCCCAACCTCGACACCGAGCTGCGCGACGCCCTCACCCGTGACGCCCTCGCCTTCGCCCGCTCCATCGGCTACGTCAACGCCGGCACCGTGGAGTTCCTCGTCGAGACCGCCGGCGAGCGCGCCGGCCAGCACGTCTTCATCGAGATGAACCCCCGCATCCAGGTCGAGCACACCGTCACCGAGGAGGTCACCGACGTCGACCTCGTCCAGTCCCAGATGCGCATCGCCTCCGGGGAGACCTTCGCCGACCTCGACCTGTCCCAGGACCGCATCGTCCTGCGCGGCGCCGCCCTGCAGTGCCGCGTCACCACCGAGGACCCCGCCAACGGCTTCCGCCCCGACACCGGCACCATCACCGCCTACCGCTCCGCCGCCGGCGCCGGCGTCCGCCTGGACGGCGGCACCATCGACACCGGCGTGGAGATCAGCGCCCACTTCGACTCCATGCTCGTCAAGGTCACCTGCCGCGGGCGCGACTTCCCCACCGCCGTGCGCCGCCAGCGCCGCGCGCTCGCGGAGTTCCGCGTGCGCGGGGTCAGCACCAACATCCCCTTCCTGCAGGCCGTCCTGGACGACCCGGCCTTCATCGCCGGGGACGTGGCCACCTCCTTCATCGAGGAGCGCCCCGAGCTGGTCAGGGCCCGCACCCCCGCCGACCGCGGCACCAAGCTCATGACCTACCTCGCCGACGTCACGGTGCACCGCCCCCACGGGGAGGCACCCACCTCCCTCGCCCCGGCCGCGAAGCTGCCCGCGCACGTCGACCTGGAGGCGCCCGCCCCGGACGGCTCCCGCCAGCGCCTGCTCGACCTCGGCCCGGCCGCCTGGGCGGCGGCCCTGCGCGCCCAGGTGCCCGTGGCCGTCACCGACACCACCTTCCGCGACGCCCACCAGAGCCTGCTGGCCACCCGCGTGCGCACCCGGGACCTGGTGGCCGTGGCCCCGCACCTGGCCCGGGCGCTGCCGGGCCTGCTGAGCGTGGAGTGCTGGGGAGGGGCCACCTACGACGTCGCCCTGCGCTTCCTCGGCGAGGACCCCTGGGACCGCCTGGCCGCCCTGCGCGAGGCGATGCCCAACCTGGCGCTGCAGATGCTGCTGCGCGGGCGCAACACCGTCGGGTACACCCCCTACCCCGAGGCCGTCACCCGCGCCTTCGTCGCCGAGGCCACCGCCACCGGCGTGGACGTCTTCCGCATCTTCGACGCCCTCAACGACATCACCCAGATCCGCCCCGCCATCGAGGCCGTGCTGGAGACCGGCACCGCCGTCGCCGAGGGCACCCTGTGCTACACCTCCGACCTGTCCGACCCGTCCGAACACCTGTACACGCTCGACTACTACCTGCGCCTGGCCGAGCAGGTCGTCGAGGCCGGCGCCCACGTCCTGGCCGTCAAGGACATGGCCGGCCTGCTGCGCCCCCCGGCCGCCAAGAAGCTGGTGTCCGCGCTTCGGCTGCGCTTCGACCTCCCCGTCCACCTCCACACCCACGACACCGCCGGCGGGCAGCTGGCCACCCTGCTGGCCGCCGTGGACGCCGGTGTCGACGCCGTCGACGTCGCCGCCGCCCCCATGGCCGGCACCACCAGCCAGCCCCCCGCCTCGGCCCTGGTCGCCGCCCTGCGCCACACCGAGCGCGACACCGGCCTGGACCTGCGCGCCGTCATGGACCTGGAGCCCTACTGGGAGGCCGTCCGCCGCCTCTACGCCCCCTTCGAGTCCGGCGTCGGCGCCCCCACCGGCCGCGTCTACGACCACGAGATCCCCGGCGGGCAGCTGTCCAACCTGCGCCAGCAGGCCATCGCCCTCGGCGTGGGGGAGAAGTTCGAGCAGGTCGAGGCGATGTACCACGCCGCCGACCGCATCCTGGGCCACCTGGTCAAGGTCACCCCCTCCTCCAAGGTCGTCGGGGACCTCGCCCTCCACCTCGTCGCCGTCGGCGCCGACCCGAAGGACTTCGCCGCCGACCCCCAGCGCTTCGACGTCCCCGACTCCGTCATCGGCTTCCTGTCCGGAGAGCTCGGCACCCCGCCCGGCGGCTGGCCCGAGCCCTTCCGCACCAAGGCGCTCGCGGGCCGCACCGCCGCACCCCAGGAGGTGGCGCTGAGCGGCCAGGACGAGGCCGGGCTCAGCGCGCCCGCCGACCTGGTCACCGACGGAGCTGGCGGCGGTGAGGGCCGCGGCACCAGCCCGTCCCGCCGGGACCTGCTGAACCGGCTGCTCTTCCCCGGCCCGTCCGCGGAGCTGGCGCGGGTGCGCGAGGCCTACGGGGACGTCTCGGTGCTGGACACCCGCGACTACCTCTACGGCCTGCGCCGCGGGGAGGAGTCCGTCATCGCGCTCGGCCGCGGTGTCTCGCTCATCGCGGGCCTGGAGGCCGTGGGCGAGCCCGACGAGAAGGCCGTGCGCACCGTGATGACGGTGCTCAACGGCCAGCTGCGCCCGGTGGCGGTGCGCGACCGGACCCTGGAGGTCTCCGTCGCCTCCGCCGAGAAGGCCGACCCGGCCCGTCCCGGTCACGTCGCCTCCCCGTTCGCGGGCGTGGTCACCCTCGTCGTCGCCGAGGGCGAGGCCGTCGAGGCCGGCCAGACGGTCGCCACGATCGAGGCCATGAAGATGGAGGCCTCCATCACCACCCCCGTCGCCGGCACGGTGCGCCGCCTGGCCATCGGGAAGGTGCAGCAGGTGGAGGGCGGCGACCTGGTCGTGGAGGTCGCCACCAGCTGAGAGCAGGACGACGACGGGGGCGGTTCCCGCGGGAGGTGAGGACAGGCTAACCTCACCTTCGTGATCGCCCCCGTCGACGCCCCGGCGACCCCGGCGCGCCCCGGACGGCGCTCCGGGAGTCACCCCGGGCAGCCTCTCGACCTGCGCCCCGCGCAGACCGCCCGCCGCAGCGCCGTCGTCCTGCTCCTGGTGCTCGGGGTGCTGCTCGCCGTCCTGGCCAGCCTCGCCCTGGGCTCCCGGGCGCTGGCGCCGGCCACCGTGCTGGAGGCCCTGCGCGCGGGGCCGGCTGCCGCCGGCCCCGGGGGCAGCGAGGCCTCGGTGATCGTCTGGCAGCTGCGCGTGCCGCGCACCCTGCTCGGCCTGCTCGCCGGGGCGGCCCTCGGGGTGGCCGGCGGCCTCATGCAGGGCCTCACCCGCAACCCCCTCGCCGACCCCGGGCTGCTGGGCGTCACCCAGGGCGCCGCCCTGGCCGTGGTGGTGGCCGCCGTCACCCTCGGCGCCGGCGGCGTCCTGACCCCGACCACCACCGTCACCGCCGCCCTGCTCGGCGCCGCCGCGGGCGCCCTCGTGGTGGTCGGCATCGCCGCCGGCGGTCCCCGCGGCCGCGCCTCCACCACCTCCACGGGCAGCGCCGGCGGCACCGACCCCCTCACCCTCGTGCTCGCCGGCGCCGCGGTCACCGCCCTGCTCGGAGCCCTCGTGCAGGCCGTCGTCCTCGCCGACGCCACCGGCCTGCAGGCCTTCCGCTTCTGGGCCGTCGGAGCGCTCACCGGCACCGGCGGCGTCGTGGCGCTCGCGGCCCCGGTCGCCGCCGTCGGCCTCGTGCTGGGCCTGCTGGGTGCGCGCGGCCTGGACCTGCTGGCCCTCGGGGACGACCTCGCCCGCGGCGCCGGGCTGCGCGTCGGTGCCGCCCGCGGCCTGGGCGTGGCCGCCGTCGTCGTCCTGGTCGGCGCCGCCACCGCGGCGTGCGGGCCGATCGGCTTCGTGGGCCTGGTGGTCCCGCACCTGGCCCGCGCGCTGGTGGGTCCGGTGCACCGCTGGCTGCTGCCGGTGGCCGGGCTGTGCGGTGCGGTGCTCGTGCTCGTCGCCGACGTCCTGGGGCGGTTGGTGGTGGGCGCCGGGGAGGTGCCGGTCGGGGTGGTCCTGGCCGTGCTCGGCGGTCCCGCGTTCGTGGTGCTCGTGCGCCGGCGCCGGTTGGTGGCCCTGTGAGCACCCGCCCCCTCGCCCCCCTCGCGCCCCTCGCCCCGCTGCTGGCCCCGGCGCCCGGGACCCTCGCGCTGCGCCTGGGGCCGCTGTCGCTGCGCCTGCACACCCGCGCCGCGGTGCTCGTGGCCGCCGCCCTGGCGCTGCTCGTGCTCGTCGTGGCCGTGGACCTGTCCCGCGGGTCCGCCCCGCTGGGCCTGAGCGAGGTGTTCTCCGTCCTCACCGGCGGCGGGGAGCGCGGCGCCCGCTTCGTGGTCACCGAGCTGCGCCTGCCGCGCACCAGCACCGCCGTCGCCGTCGGCGCCCTCCTGGGCCTGTCCGGGGCGCTGCTGCAGGCCTTCGCCCGCAACCCCCTGGCCAGCCCCGACGTCCTCGGCGTCGACCGGGGCGCCGCCGCCGGCGCGGTGCTGGTCATCCTCGCCGCCACCGCCGCCCCCGGGCTGGCCGGGCCGCTGTCGGCGGTGGGCGTCCCCCTGGCCGCCGGCGCCGGTGCCCTGGGCACCGCCGCCCTCGTCTACGCCCTCGCCTGGCGCGGCGGCGTCCACGGCACCCGCCTGGTGCTCGTCGGCATCGGCATCGCCGCCGCCCTGCAGGGCCTCATCTCCTGGATGCTCATCGGCGCCCGCCTCGACTGGGCCGCCCAGGCCGTGCGCTACCTGTCGGGGTCGCTGTCCGGGCGGGGCTGGGAGCAGGCCGCCCAGGCCGGCGCCACCCTCGCGGTGCTCGTGCCGCTGGCGCTGGTGCTCGGGCACCGCCTGGACGCCCTCGTGCTGGGGGACGACTCCGCCCGCGCTCTGGGCGTGCCGCTGCAGCGCAGCCAGCTCGCGGTCCTGCTGGTGTCGGTGGTCGCGGCGTCCGCCGCCGTGGTGGCCGCCGGGCCGATCGGCTTCGTGGCGCTGCTGGTGCCGCAGGTGGCGCTGCGCCTGGCCGGCAGGGCGGCCCGCGGCCGCCCCCCGGTGCTGCTGTCCGCCCTGCTGGGGGCGGTGCTGGTGGTGCTGGCCGACTGCGTCGGACGCACCGCCCTGGGCGGGGAGGTGCCCGTCGGGGTGGTCACCTCGATCATCGGCGCCCCCTACCTGATCTGGCTGCTCGTGCGCAGATCCCGCGAGAGGACCTTCTGATGACCACCACTTCCACCACTCCCACCACCTCCACCAGCAGGTTGCGCGCCGAGGCGGTGCGCCTGGCCTACGGCGAGCGCGTCGTCGTCGGCGGCTCCAGCGGTGGCCTGGACCTGGCCGTCCCCGACGGCGCCCTCACGGCGGTCGTCGGCCCCAACGGGTGCGGCAAGTCCACGGTGCTGCGCGCCCTGGGGCGCCTGCTGCGGCCCACCGCCGGACAGGTGCTGCTCGACGGGCGCGCCATCGACTCGATGCCCACCCGCGCGGTGGCCCAGCAGCTGGCCCTGCTGCCCCAGAGCCCCACCGCTCCGGAGGGCCTGACCGTGAGGGACCTGGTCTCCCGCGGTCGCCACCCGCACCAGCGCTGGTTCTCCACCGCCTCCGCCGCCGACGACGACGCCGTGGCCCGCGCCCTGGAGCGCGTCGGCGTGCTCGACCTGGCCGACCGCGTGGTCGACGAGCTCTCCGGCGGGCAGCGCCAGCGGGCGTGGATCGCGCTGGCCCTGGCCCAGGAGACCGACCTGCTCCTGCTGGACGAGCCGACCACCTTCCTGGACCTGTGCCACCAGCTGGAGGTGCTCGACCTGGTGCACGGGCTCGTGCACCCCACCAGCCCCGCCAGCCCTGCTGGCACCTCTGCTGCCACCTCTGCTGGGGGGCGCACCGCCGTCGTCGTCCTGCACGACCTCAACCTCACCGCCCGCTACGCCGACCACGTCGTCGCGGTGCAGGCCGGAGCCGTGGTGGCCACCGGGACCCCCGCCGAGGTGCTCACCGAGGAACTGCTCGAACGCGTGTTCGGCGTCCGGGCGCGGGTGCTGGAGGACCCCGTCGCCGGGGGACCGCTCATCGTCCCCCTCGCCGGTCGGCACGCCCTCGCCCCCACCGCCTGAGCGGCGCCCCGACCGCCCTGGCCACCCCACTGCTCCGCAAATCGAACACCTGTACGACAACCGCCCGAGGACCCCAGGAGCCCCCATGACCCGCCCCACGCCCCACCTCGCCTCCCTGCTGGGCGCCCACCTGCCCCCCGCCGGCGCAGGCACCTCCCGCCGCGCCGTCCTGCTCGCCGGCGCCGGCGGACTGGCCGGCCTGCTCGCCGCCTGCGGCTCCAGCAGCCCCGACCCCGGCGCGGCAGGCGGTGAGGCGACGGCCCGCCCCGGCGGCGCCAGCCCCACCTCCGGCCCCTGGACCTTCACCGACGACCGCGGCCGCACCACCACCCTGGACGCCGTCCCCACCCGCATCGCCGGCTACGCCGACGAGGTCAGCGCCCTGTGGGGCTTCGGCATCACCCCCGTGGGCGTCTGGCACCGCTACCCCCTGTCCGAGGACGCCAACTTCACCGGCCGCGACACCACCGGCGTGACCGTCCTCGGCTCCACCTACGGCGAGATCGACCTCGAGGCGCTCGCGGCGCTGGCCCCCGACGTCCTCGTCGTCCCCGGCTACCCCGCCGACTCCTCCGGGAAGCTCGGCGAGCAGCTGTTCTCCTTCACCGACCAGGCCCAGCAGGACGCCGCCGCCAAGATCGCCCCCATCGTCGCCATCGCCCAGAAGGGCACCTCCGCCGACGTCATCGCCCGCAACGGCGAGCTCGCCGCCTCCCTGGGTGCGGACCTCGACGACGACGCCAACACCCGCGCGAGGGCCGACTGGGAGGCGGCCTGCGACCGCGTGCGCGCCGCGGCCTCCCGGGACCTGGTGGTCGGCGCCCTCTACGCCACCCCCGGTGACGGCATGTACTGGGCCAAGGCCTCCGACGACCCCGGCCTGGCCTTCTACGCCTCCCTCGGCGTGCGCTTCCTCCCGCTGTCCACCAGCGAGTACTACTGGGAGCAGGCCTCCTGGGAGAACGCCGGGAAGTACACCCCCGACGTCGTCCTCTACAGCCCCATCGACGCCCTGGACGCCGCCGGCCTCAAGGCCCAGCCCACCTTCGCGCCCACCCCCGCGGCCCAGGCCGACCAGCTCTACCCCTGGTACTTCGGCTCCATGGACCACGTCCAGCAGGCCCGCGTGCTCAACGCGCTCGCCGACGACCTCGAGAAGGCCCAGAAGGTCACAGCCTGACCCTCAGGTCGTCTACCAGGTCAGCCCTCAGGTCAGCAGGCCCGGGGTGAGGTTCCACCGCCTCACCCCGGGCACCCCGTGCTCGGCGTCCAGCACGCACACCGCCGCGGTGTCCAGCAGCAGCTGCGCCCCCGCCTGCGGACCGGCCTCCAGCCACACCGCCGCCAGCACCCGCAGCACGTGCCCGTGCGCCACCAGCACCACGTCACCGCGCCCCAGCGCCGGCCGCACCCGCTCCAGCACCCGCTCGCAGCGCGCCGCGACCTGCTCCAGCTGCTCACCGGGCGGCTGCCCCTGCCCCCCGGGAGCCACCCCGTCGCGAAACACCCGCCAGTCGTCGCCCCGCTGCTCGCGGATCTGCGGCGTCGTCAGCCCCTCGTAGGCCCCGTAGTCCCACTCCGCCAGGTCCTCCAGCACCACCGGCTCACCACCACCGAGCCCACCGTCGGCCACCGGCACGCCCAGACCCGCCAGCCGCGCCGTGCGCTGCGCCCGCTGCCGAGGGCTCACCGCCACCAGCGCCGGCTCACCCTCCAGCACCCGGTGCAGCACCCGCGACGCCCCGCGCGCCTGCTCCTCACCCACCTCCGTCAGCGGAACGTCGGTGCTCCCCGTGTGCCGACCCGAGGTCGACCACTCGGTGGCACCGTGACGCAGCAGCAGCAGACGACCCGTCTCACTCACCGCGCCAGGCTGCCAGCCAGCCCCCGCCAGCGCTCGCGGGCCGCCACCTACGATGACGACGACGCCTCCACCGGCGCCCCACCTGAACCACAGCCCGACGACCAGCAGGCACCAGCAGATCCCAGGAGGCCCTCGCCGTGACCCCGGTCCTCGCCTGGGCCTGCGGCGTCCTCGCCCTGGTGGTCGCCGCGCTCGCGGGCCTGGCCACCGCCCGCGGCCGGCGCCTGGACGACCGGATGCTCATCGCCGTCGCCGTCCTCGAGGTCGCCCTGCTCGTGCAAGCCGTGGCCGGGTTCGTCGCCCTGGCCCTGACCGACCGCCCCGTCGACGGCGTCGTGTTCGGCAGCTACCTGGTCACCACGGTGCTCGTGCCGCCGGTCGGGGCGTTCTGGGCGCTGGGGGAGAAGTCGCGCTGGGGGACCGGGGTGCTCCTCATCGCCGCGCTGACCACCGCCATCCTCGTCGTGCGCCTCGAGCAGGTCTGGAGCGCCGGTGCCTAGCAGACCCCCCACCTCCGGCGCGTCCGGGGCGATGCGCCACGGCCCGGGCCGGGTGCTCGTGGCCGTCTACGCCGTCCTGGGCCTGTCCGCCTCCGTCCGCGGCCTCTACCAGGTGCTCTTCCAGTTCTCCGAGGCGCCGGTGGCCTACCTGCTGAGCCTGTTCGCGGGCCTGGTCTACGTGGTGGCCACCGCTGCGCTCGTGCGCGCCACCCCCGGAGCGTGGCGGGTGGCGCTGGGTGCCGTGCTCGTGGAGCTGGTCGGGGTGCTCACCGTGGGGACCCTGACGGTGCTGGACGCCGCCGACTTCCCCGACGGGACGGTCTGGGGCGCGTTCGGCCGCGACTACGGCTGGGTGCCCCTGGTGCTCCCACTGCTGGGTCTGGCCTGGCTGCGGCGCACCCGTCCCACGCGCTGACTACACCGATCTCGCTGATCTCGCCGACTCCGGCCTGCTGACTGCTGGTCGGTGGCGGAGCGGGGCACCCACCCAACCTGATAACAGAACCAAGCAGGGTGATCATGGAGCGCTCGTCGTGCGGGCCGGCCGGCAGCCGGCCCGCACGACGAGCACCCCGCACCGACACCGGTGCGGCGGGGGAGGGGAGGGGTCAGCCGCGCCAGTCGGCGCTGGGGACCCGCTGGCCCCGGAAGACCCACACCCGCAGCAGCAGGAAGCGCAGCACGGTGCCGGCGAGGTTGGCCGCGGTCAGTGCCACCACCTCCACCACGTGGGAGGCGCCCGGCGCGACGGCGTGCAGGAGCACCAGCGACCCCGAGGTCAGGCCCCAGCAGATGCCGAAGACCACCAGGCCCTGCGCCTGGTGGCGGGCCACCTGCGAGCGCCCCCGCACCCCGAAGGTGAAGGCGCGGTTGGCGGCGGTGTTGGCCACCGCGGTCACCAGCAGGGAGGCCAGGTTGGCGCCCTGCGGCCCGAGCACCGGCCGCAGCAGCAGGTACAGCAGGGCGTACGCCAGGGTGCTGGCCACCCCGACCACCGCGAACCGCAGCACCTGCGAGAGCAGGCCCGTGGGGGAGGTGGGGGAGGGGCGCGTCACCAGGGCGGCGTGGACGTCGGCCAGGGGCAGCTCCCCCCGGGCCAGGGAGGAGGCCAGGCGCGCCAGGCCCCGCAGGTCAGCGGCGGCGGTGGCGACGATGTCGACGCGGGAGTCGGGGTCGTCCACCCAGTCCACGGGGACCTCGTGGATGCGCAGGCCCGCACGCTCGGCGAGCACCAGCAGCTCGGTGTCGAAGAACCAGCCGTCGTCGACCACCAGCGGCAGCAGCGCCCCGGCGACCTCCTTGCGCACCGCCTTGAAGCCGCACTGGGCGTCGGAGAAGCGCACCCGCAGCGTGGAGCGCAGCAGCGCGTTGTAGCAGCGCGAGACGACCTCGCGCTTGGGGCCGCGCACCACCCGGGAGGCGCGGTGCAGCCGGGTGCCGATGGCCACGTCGGAGTGCCCCGAGACCAGGGGTGCCACCAGCGGCAGCAGCGCGGCGAGGTCGGTGGACAGGTCCACGTCCATGTAGGCCACCACCTGCGCGGGAGAGGCCGACCACGCCGCGCGCAGCGCCCCGCCGCGGCCCTTGCGGTCCAGGTGGACCACCTTCACCCCGGCTCCGGGGGAGTCCAGCTCGGCGGCCAGGGCGTGCGCGGTGACCAGGGTGGCGTCGGTGCTGGCGTTGTCGACCACGGTGACGCAGAAGGAGTACGGCAGGTGCGCCAGCAGGTGGGCGTGCAGGGCCCGCACGCACCCGGGAAGGTCGTCCTGCTCGTTGTAGACCGGGACGACGACGTCGAGCACGGTCACGGGAGTCGAGGTCGGGTCGCAGGTCGGGTCGGACGCCGCAGTCGCGGCCGCGGCGAAGGCGGAGGTCCGCGCGGCCGGTGCACCGTCCCCCGGGGCCGCCGGGGCCGCGGGGCCGCCCTCGGAAGTTGCAGCGGCGAAGGCAGCGGTGCCGGCGTCACCGTCCACGAGGCTCACGCCAGCGACCCTCGGCCCGCTGGCTGGGGCGAGCTGGGGGGAGACCTGGGCACCACCTGGGAGGCTCCCCACAGGACCGCTCTGCCCAGCGCGCTGCACAGCTCTCGGGTCGACGCCCAGCCGGCCATCGGGCAGCAGGGGCCCACCTCGCCCGGGGGCGCCGGCGTCATCGCGCGTCGCACCGCTCACGGATCACACCGGCCCACGCCCCCGAGCGTAGGCCCGCACCGCCGCGGTGGAGAGGTCCTCCAGGTCCCGGTCCTCCAGAGCGAGGACGCCCAGGGTGGTGGTGAAGGCCAGGCGCAGCCCCCGGTCGGACAGCGGCAGGCCCGCCGGGCGCAGCGCTCCCGTGCGCAGGTCGGTCGAGGGCCGTACCCGCAGCCACAGCGCCGAGGGATCCGACCCGCGCAGCAGCGAGGCCAGCACGGCCCGGTCAGCCAGCCACCCCGACAGCGCGGTCCGCGCCGGCTCGGGCAGCTTCCACGTGCGCGGTGAGAGTCCGGTCTGCACGCGCACGTGGGTGGCCACCGCCAGAGCAGCTGACCCTCCTGGACCTTCTGAGCCGGCTGTCCCCTCGGGCCGCAGGCGGCTGGGCCACCCCGCTCCCGCGTCCACCGCCGCTCCCGCCAGCACGACGTCGGTCTCGCCGCTCGCATCATCACTGGTGTCATCACTGGTGTCATCGCTGGCGTCGGGGAACAGCGGGGGAGTCACCGCGTCGCCGTCGATGTGAGAACCGCTGGCCCGGTCGATGTGAGGAAGCGACGACGAGGATGTGACATCGGCGCCGTGAGAGTTCTGTGACGACGCGTGAGGAACAGGAGGGGTGAGGTCATCACTGCCTACGTGTGAGATGGAGGAGGTGTCGTCGTCCTGTGAGGCGTGGGTGGTGACGTCTGCCAGGCGCAGCGTGGCCATGACGTCCTCGCGCTCACCGGTGAGCGCGAGCAGGTGCACGTGAGCGCAGAACCGGGTCCACACCGCCGGGTGCACGGCCAGGGGCCGTGCGTCGGGGTGGGCCTTGACGAGCAGGCGGCGCACGGGGTCGGGGTCCGGTCCGGGCGCCAGGGGCGGTGCGGGCATGCGCAGGACGGCGGCCAGGGCTGCTGCGGCACCCACGGGCAGTGCCCCGGTGGTCTCGGCGTGCTGGGTCAGCGCCCGCACGGCGCTCGCCCTGGCCCGCAGGCCCGGCAGGGAGGCCGGGGGGTCGGCGGTGGCCGCGGCGTCCAGCCAGGCGCGCACGGGCTCGGGTGCCAGGACGGCGGCCGGTGTGGGGGAGGCAGGCGCTCCTGTGCCCCCGGATGAGGTCCCGGGTGTGGCCCCGGGGGTGCCCTGCGTCCAGGTGAGCAGCTCGCGCAGGGCCCAGGTGCGCTGGCGCTGGGTGGAGGGGCTGGTGGCGCCCAGGGTGGCCAGGTAGCCGTCCACGAGGCGGCTCAGGGCCGTGGGGCGATCGCCTGCGGTGGTGGAGGCCTGCGCGTCCGTCGTCACCACCCCATCCTACGGCACTTGATAACGGAACCAGGCCCACCTCCTCGTCCCCGGTCGCCCCCAGAGACCCCCGGGTCCGCGCGAACCACGTCAAGGCTTCGGTCTGGCCTAGACGTACTGACGGGTCCGGTCCGTGGTGAGGAGAGGGTTGCTGCGTGGTTCCGTTATCAAATTGCGGGTGGATGTGCCGATGAGGGTGGGCGGGGGCAGTAGGAGGCGACGTCGAGGCCGACGACGAGGACCACGGGGGGAGCGCGAGAAACGGCTCGTGCAGCACGCGCGCGATGAGGACACTGGTCGACCATGACGACGGACCAGCGCCCGCGCGACGCCGCGAGTCCCAGAATCCCAGCGGACCCGCTGGCGCCGGCGACACCAGCGGCACCAGCGACGTCCCAGACCCGGACCTACCGCACCGAGGTCGTCGGACAGTTCGACCGCCCCAGCGGTGAGCTGCGTCAGCGACTGCTGGCCGCCCAGGGCGAGCACGACGTGTTCTCCTCGGCGTTCACCGAGGACGGCTGCTGGACCTACGGGCCCACGCTGACGCGCTTCACCGTGCGCCACCTGCTCACCGTGGTCTCACCCAGCACCGTCGAGGCCAACGACGACGCCCGCACCGAGGCCCTGCTGCGGACGATGACGATCCTGCAGGACGCCGGCGTCTCCTGGCGCGGTGACCTCAGCGTCTCGGTCACATGCCTGCAGGACGTCAGGACCCGCGCCTCGAAGCGGACCGGTCGGCGCAGCAGCTCATGAGGCCGCGCTCAGCGCCTCGTCGGGGAGGCCCCGACCTGCCCCTTCTTCCCGCAGTCTGACATAACGTCGATTATCGGCTCGCTGGGAACGGCCAGGGGAGCGACGCTCCAGCAGGCTCCTCGAGACCGTGCGCCTGACACCTGACCTGGTGCCTCGAGCGCCTGGACGGTGTCTGTCGGGGTTCCCAGAATGCGCCAGCGGCGGCCCGGACCGCCCGTGGTGATGACGGCTCGGGCGGCCCGGACCGCCCGTGGTGATGACGGCTCGGGCGGCGGCTCGGTCGCCATCGCTGCGACCTCCGGGAGCGAGTCCCCCGGTGTCCTGCCGTCGGCGGCTCCTTCCTTGCTGCGACCGTCATCATCACCGCCATTGCCACCGCCATCGCCGTCGAGCTTCCCGCCGTCGCGCCGGCCTGCTCGCCCGGCGATGCGTGGTGCCCCGAGAAGCACCGAGAAGCACCGGGAAGCAGGAGCCGGACGCGGCGGGATCCCACCGAGGCCCGCGGGTGGGTGTTGGCCCGATCGGTCCGCAAGCCCCGGTGTCAGCAGCTGCCGTTCGCTCCGCCTCTGCCGGCCGCTGCGCCGCTGCGGCCGGAGCCGACGGCGTCTGCGTCCGGGCCTTCCCCTGCGGCTCCCCCGGAAGATGTTGTTCTCGCACGCTTGGTGCCGTTATCAGATACTGCAGGAGCCCCAGGAGGTGCGTCGTCGTCGCGCACATCCCGCGACGGCGACGAGTTGCGTTCTCACATCCATCCGCCACGGAGCCTGTGAGCAGCAGGCGCCCTCGCACGTATGAAACGAACCTCACGCACGTGCTGTGAGCAGACTTCTCACACATGACAGCACTGTCAGAACCTCACATCAGCCAGGGTGCGCCGTGCGTCGCATGTGACACCTGGTTGGATGTGCGATGTGAGCGGTGAGCGGTGGGATGAGATCACACGCTGGGTCGACGCGGAGGGCCGGGTCGGCCTCGCTGAGCTGGCGTCGCGCTTCGAGGTCTCGGAGATGACGATCCGGCGGGACCTGGACGCGCTGACCGCTGCTGGTCGTCTGCGCCGCGTGCGCGGTGGCGCCATCAGCCTCACGACCGCTCCCCCGAGCGCGCCCAGGCCGACCCCGGCGCCGCAGCAGGCCCCGACCCGTCCGGCCCCCCCGGCCCCCTCAGGTCCCCCGGCCTCGGTGGACCAGGGGCGCGGGGCGCCGTCCAGTGCGGCGCCCGTCGTCCACACCGGCGTCGAGGCGGGCGTCGAGGCGGAGCCCGACCCGGTGGCCTCCCCCGGCTTCGACCCGTCCAGGGCACCCTCTTCGCTCGGTTCCGTTATCGCGTCATGGGCGGGAGCCTTCCCCTCTGGGTTCCCCACGCCGCAGGCCGCACCTGCCCGCGAGACACCAGCGCCAGCAACGGCCCCGGCCCCGCACGCGCCCGCCGAGGCGGAGACGCCGCCGGGCTGGGACGTCCCGCTGCCCCCCGCGCGCCCCGCTTCTCCCCCCGCTTCTCCCCCCGCACATCCCGACCGTCCTCGTGATCATCACCTCGAGGACCAGCCCGTCACCCGCCCCGCTCCCCCCGCCGAGACCGAGGACCCCTGGGCGCGTGCCGCCCGCGCCGCCCTGGGCGAGCTGGCCCCGGGCGCCGCCGTGCTGCTGACCGGGGGCACCGGCGCGCTGGCGCTGGCCCACCACGTGGCCAGGCTCGCGGCCCGCTCCCCCACCGCACCGCTGACGGTGGCCGTCACCGCCCTGGCCCCGGCCACCGTGCTGTCCGGCGCCCCCGGCGTGCGCCTGGTGGTGCTGGGCGGGGAGGCCGAGCACGCCGGCACCGACCTGGTCGGTCCCTCGGCGCTGGCGGCCCTGGAGGACCTGCACCTCGACGTCGCCGTCCTGACGCCCACCGGCCTGGACGCCCGCGGCGCCTGGGCGCCCACCTCCGCCGCCGCGGCGCTGGTCGCGGCGGCGGTGGCGCGTGCCGAGCGCACCGTGGCCGTGGTCGCCCCGGGGGTGCTGGGCCGCCCGGGCCTGGTGCGCGCGGCGCCGCTCGGGGCGCTGCAGGAGGTGGTGGCAGTCCCCGCCCCGGGCGAGGACACCGCCGCGCTCACCGCCCGCCTGGAGGCGGTCCGCTCCGGGGCGCCCAGCGCCCCCCGCGTCACCGCCGCCTGATCACCACCGGATCGCTGCCCGGGTCGGCCTGAGCCCTCCGTCAGGCGGGGTCCGCGCCGCGCGGGGCCACTCCGAGCACCCGGGAGCAGGCGACGACGACGAGCGCGGCCAGCGCCGCCGCCGCCACGGGCAGCAGCAGCGCGGGCTGGGGGCCGGGTCCGTCGATGATCCGGCCGGCCACCGCCGCGCCGAGGGAGACCCCGAGACCGAGGGAGGTGCCGATCCAGGCCAGGCCCTCGGTGAGCTGGCGCGGCGGCACCAGCTGCGCCACGAGCGCGTTGCCGGAGATCAGCGTCGGGGAGATCGCGATCCCGGACAGGAACAGCGTGGCCGCCAGCACCGGGATGCTGCCCGACAGGGCCACCGGCGCGATGAGCACGGCCATGGCGACAGCCCCCCGGCGGAAGCGGCGCGGCAGGCTCCCCCGCCAGGTGACAGCGCCGAAGACCAGCCCGGCCAGCAGGCTGCCGATCGAGTACAGCGCCAGCACCAGCCCGGCCGCCGCCGGCTGGCCGCGCTCGGCGGTGAACGCGACGGCGATGACCTCCACCGACCCGAAGACCACGCCGGTGGCCACGAACGCCAGCACCAGCGCCCGCAGGCCGGCGTTCTCCACGACCCCGACCGCTGCGCGCACGCGCTGCCCGGCGGAGACAGGGGTGCGCTCCGGCGCCCCGCCCGCCGCCGAGGACGCCGCCGCCGTCGTCGTCCTGGTGGTGGGCGGCTCGCTGGAGCGCTGCACCACCAGGGCCGTCCCGCCGGCAGCGGTCGCCGCGAGCGCGGTGGCCAGGGCGAGGGAGGGTGAGACGGCGACGGCCAGGACGGTGGCCAGGGGTGGGCCGACGGTGAAGGTGACCTCGTCGAGGACGGACTCCAGGGAGAAGGCGGGGTGCAGGCCGGTGGGGTCCTCGCGCAGGGCCCAGGCCCAGCGGGCGCGCACGAGGGATCCCCAGCTGGTGAAGGAGGCGCCCGCGAGCGCGGCGGCGGCGCCGATGAGCAGGGGGCGGGTGCTGGTGGGCAGGGGGGCGTGGGCGGCGAGGAGGACGCCGAGGATGCCGGCGGTGTGGACCGCGAGCGCGGGGACGGCGACGCGGGCCTGGCCGTGGCGGTCGATGAGGCGTGACAGGACGGGGGCGCCGAGGGCGGAGGCGATCGAGGAGGCGGCGGCGACGGCTCCTGCTGCGGCGTAGGAGCCGGTGGCGCGTTCGACGAGGAAGACGTAGATGAGCCCGTACATGGAGATGGGCAGGCGGGCGAGGAGCCCGGCGCTCACGAAGGCGGGGGCTCCGGGGGTGCGCAGGACCTGGCGGTAGGGGTTCTTCATCCCCTACCGGCTGGGTGGTCGGCGGAGGTGCTGGGGTCGGAGGCGTCGAGGTCGACGGGGGCGAGGGCGTCGAAGGCGTCGCCGGGGCCGGGGTTGTCGGGGTGGGTGGTGCCGCCGAGGTGGCGCACGACGCCCCAGACGGCGTTGAGGGCGGTGGTGACGGCGCCGTCGGCCCACCCGGGGGTGAAGGAGATGTCGTCGCCGGCGAGGAAGAGCCCCTGCTGGGCGGGGGGCAGGTCGTCCCTGACGAAGTGGGTGAACAGGCGGCGCTGGTAGCGGTAGTGGCCGGGCAGGGCTCCGCGGAAGGCGCCCATGAAGTTGGGGTCGGACTCCCAGGAGACGGTGACGGGCTCGCCGATGATGTGGCTGGCGATGTCGACGCCGGGGTAGACCTCCCCCAGGGAGCGGACCATGAGGCGGACGCGCTCGTCGGTGGACAGGGCCAGCCACTTGAGGGCGTCGTCGTTCCAGGTGTAGCTGAGGCAGATGGTGGCCGGTTCGTCGTCCCCGCCCCCTTCTCCGTCCAGGAGGTAGGTGGCGCGGGTCATGCGGTCGGTGAGGGTGGTGGACATGACCCGGCGTCCTGTGGCCGGGTCCCGGTCGCGCCAGAAGGGGCGGTCGACCATGACGAAGGTCTTGGAGGACTGCGCGTAGTGGGAGCGGTCCATGGCCATCCACGTGGGGTGGTCGAAGAGGGCCTCTTCGGTCTCGATGCGCGCGGACAGCAGCCAGGACTGGCAGGTGACGACGACGCCGTCGTGGGTGGTGGTGCGTCCCCAGCGGTCGGTGACCGCGACCTGGGAGCTGGCCGCGCTGCCGGAGGTGGCCGAGCCGGCGCGGGCGAGGGCGGCGACGCCGGGGCGGGGGGCTCCGGCGTGCAGGTCGCGCAGGGACTGGCCTGCGTAGGGGCCGTCGGGCAGGGGCCGGGACCACAGGCGCAGCGGGACCTGCTGGACGCCGCCGAGGACGCGCTGGTGGTCCTCGTCGGCGTTGGTGGCGATGACGCGCAGGATCTCCAGGATGGAGTTGGGGAAGTCGGTGTCCCACCCCCCGGTGCCGAAGCCGACCTGGCCGAAGGCCTCGCGGTGGGCGTAGGGCAGGGCGCGGAAGGCGGCGGAGGCGGCGACGAAGCCGTAGAAGCTCTGCTCGTCGCGGGCGCGCACGAGGGGGTCCCACAGGGCCTTGACGCGGGGCAGGTCGCGGGTGGCGATGGCGTGCTGGAGGTCGGGGACGCCGATCTCGGCCAGGGCGGCGGCCCAGGCGCGGGCGACCTCGGAGAAGAAGCCCGGCAGGTCGGCGGCGGTCTCGGCGTAGTGGACCTGGCCGCCGAGGTCGATGACGGTGGACCCGGCGGTGGGGGTGAGCGGGTTGGGGAACGGCGTGGTGCGGGTGCCGACCAGGTCGGCGTAGTGGAAGAAGGAGCGCCCGGAGGTGGGGAAGCGCATGCCGCCGAGCTCGGCGAGGACCCCGTCCACGCCGCCGGGGAAGGGCACCGAGCGCAGGCGGCCGCCGATCTGGTCGGCCTCGTGGACGACGGGGCGCACCCCCAGGCGGGCGAGCTCGTAGGCGGCGACCAGGCCGGAGATGCCGGCGCCGACGACGGCGACGCTGGCGCCGCGGGCCTCGGGCGGCACGGACCCCAGGCCGGCGGGGTGGGCCAGCCAGCGGTCGTGCTCGAAGGGGAAGTCGGGGGTGAGCATGGTCACCTCCGGGTGGGCGAGGGCGCCGAGCACCCCCTCGCCGGTGGCGGCGGTCATGCGGGCGCTCCCGGGGTGGTGCCGTGCAGGGGTGACAGGGCCATGAGGGAGACCAGGTCGTAGGCGACGTGGCTGGCGGCGACGGCGGTGATCTGGGCGTGGTCGTAGGCGGGGGCGACCTCCACGACGTCGGCGCCGACCAGCTGCAGGCCCGCCAGGCCGCGCAGCACCTCCAGCAGCTCGCGGCTGGTCATGCCGCCGGCCTCGGGGGTGCCGGTGCCGGGGGCGTGGGCGGGGTCGAGGACGTCGATGTCGATGCTGAGGTACAGCGGGCGGTCCCCGATCCGCGAGCGCAGGCCGTCGACGACCTCGTCGACGCCGCGGCGCATGACGTCGGCGCTGGTGACCAGGCCGAAGCCGAGGCGGGCGTCGTCGTCGAGGTCGGAGCGGCCGTACAGGGGGCCGCGGGTGCCGACGTGGGTGAGGGCGCCGGGTTCGAGCAGGCCCTCCTCCACGGCGCGGCGGAAGGGGGTGCCGTGGGTGTAGGGGGCGCCGAAGTAGGTGTCCCAGGTGTCCAGGTGGGCGTCGAAGTGGACCAGGGCGACGGGTCCGTGGCGGCGGGCGACCGAGCGCAGCAGGGGCAGGGCGATGGTGTGGTCGCCGCCGATGGTGACCAGGCGGGCGCCGGCACCGGACAGCTCGTCGGCGCCGGCCTCGACCTGCTCGATGGCCTGGTCGATGGAGAAGGGGTTGGCGACGACGTCGCCGGCGTCGACGACCTGCTGGTGCGCGAAGGGGTCCAGGTCCAGGCCGGGGTGGTGGGGCCGCAGCAGGCGGG
The DNA here is from genome assembly GCF_014270065.1 of Quadrisphaera sp. RL12-1S. Lineage (NCBI taxonomy): Bacteria > Bacillati > Actinomycetota > Actinomycetes > Kineosporiales > Kineosporiaceae > Quadrisphaera > Quadrisphaera oryzae. The sequence continues at coordinate 424,372 of NZ_JACNME010000002.1, forward strand.
AGGCGTCGCGCACGGCGGCGGGCCCGAAGCGGGCGCCGGGGCGGTAGGACACCCCCGCGTCGAAGGGGACGCCGATGACGGCGACGTCGGCGCGCCCGACCTCGTCGGCGCGGGGCAGGCGGGCGAAGGTGGCCGGCCCGGCGAAGCGCGGGATCCGGGAGGAGTCCACCGGCCCCACCGGCGCGCTCACGTCCCCTCCGCGACTGGTCGTCCCGCTGGTCGACTGCTCGGAGAGCTCCTCAGGCACCACGACGAGCATCGTAAGGACGACGCCGGTCCACGTCCCAGAGCCCTGGCCCCGCCCCTGCCCGCCCGGGCACGATGACCGGATGGCTGATCAGGTGGACGACACCGGTGTGGTGAGACCCGCTCGCGCTGAGGACGCCCGCGCCGTCGCCGAGGTGCACGTGGCCGGCTGGCGGACCGGGTACCGCGGCCTCTTCCCGCAGGCCTACCTCGACGCCCTCGACGTGGACGCCCACGAGCAGCGGTGGGCCCAGAACATCTCCGGCGGCCTGGCGGTGCTGGTGCACGTCGCAGCTCGTCTCGACGACGATCGAGACGACGACGGCGTGGACGGCTTCGCGGCGTTCGGCCCCGCCCGCGACGACGACGTGCCCGCGAGCGCCGGAGAGGTGTACGCGCTGTACGTGCACCCGGACGCGTGGGGCCGCGGCGCCGGGGGTGCGCTGCTGGCGGCAGCCGTCGGGCAGCTGGCCCAGGTGGGTCGGCAGCGCCACGAGGGTCGGGAGGACGCCGCTCCGGTGCTGTGGGCGCTGGAGGACAACGCGCGGGCCCGTCGGTTCTACGCCCACCAGGGGTGGGTCGAGGACGGCGCGCGCCGCCGGGACGAGCGCCCCGGCAGCGGGGACGTGCCGGGGATCGCCTTCACCGAGGTCCGCTACCGCCTCGCCAGGTCCTCGCTCGGGCTCCGGCGGTGAGGAGTTCACCGGCCGGACACCCCTCGCGGGTCTGAGCCGCTCCGCTCCTGGGCCCGGCTGCGCCACACTGCGCGGGTGACAGGCCCGCCCCTGAGCCCGCCTCCCCCTGCCGCGCCCGCGTTCCTGGGCCTGCGCGGACCGCTGGGCCTGGCGCACCGCGGTGGCGCGGAGCACCCGGAGAACTCCCTGGCGGCCTTCGAGGCCGCCCTGGCGATGGGCCACCGGGTGCTGGAGACGGACGTGCACGCCACCGCCGACGGGGTGCTGGTGGCGCTGCACGACCCGACGCTGGACCGCACCACGGACGGCTCCGGCCCCCTGGCGGCCCGCACGTGGGAACAGGTGTGCGAACTGCGGCTGCGGGACGCCGGCGGTGCGGTGACCGACCACGCGCCGGTGCGCCTGACGGACCTGCTGGACGCCTGGGCCGGCACGCGTCCCCGGGTGCGCCTCAACGTGGACGTCAAGGAGGTGGGCGCCGTCGGCCCGCTGGTGGAGCTGCTGGCGGCCCGGCCGCGGGACGCGTCGCGGGTGTGCGTGGCGTCCTTCTCCGACGCCCGCCGGCGCGCGGTGGTGGCGGGCCTGGCGCGGCGCGGGGTGGCCGTGACCAGCTCCGCGGGCACGGGCGGGGTGGCGCGCTTCCTCGTGGGCGCCCGGCTGGGGCTGCGGGGCCGGGCGCTGCGGGCGCTGGTGGGTGCCGACGCCCTGCAGGTGCCCACCAGCCACGCCGTGCCCGCGCCCCTGTCCCGGGTCCTCGGCGACCAGGTGCACCTGGTGACACCGGCGCTGGTGGACGCGGCGCACTCGGCGGGGCTGGTGGTGCACGTGTGGACCGTCGACGACCCGCACCAGATGGAACACCTGTTCGACATGGGGGTGGACGGGGTAGTCACCGACGACGCCGCCGCCGTCCGGGACGTCCTGCGCGAACGCGGCGCCTGGCCGCCGCACGAGGACGAGCACCAGCACCAGGACGACGACGACGACGAGGGGGTGCGCCCGTGAGCGCGCAGGTGGCCACCGGCCTGACGCCGCGGCAGCTGGGCCGCGCCCGCCGCGCCTGGTACGTCTACGACTGGGCGAACTCCGCCTACGTCACCACGACGGCGACAGTGCTGTTCTCCCCCTACCTCACGGCCGTCGCGCAGGCGGCGGCGTGCCCGGACGGTGTCGGGCAGGTGGTGCGCGACGGCGTCACCACGTGCCCGGTGCCGCTGGACGTGCTGGGGGTCCCCGTGGCGCCGGGGTCGCTGGCGCTGTACGTGGTGACCTTCGCGACGCTGCTGTCGGCGCTGGTGCTGCCGGCGGTGGGCGCGGTGGCCGACAGGTCCCGCTCCCCGCGGCGGCTCATGACCGGCTTCGCCTGGGTGGGAGCGGCCGCGGCGGCGTCGATGGTGTTCGTGGCCGGGGACCGCTGGGTGCTGGGGGTGGTGCTGCAGCTGGTGGCGAGCCTGTGCCTGGGGGCGTCCCTGGTGGTCTACGACTCCCTGCTGGTGCGCCTGGCCGGTCCCGCCGAGCGGGACCGGGTCTCCAGCCGCGGCTGGGCGCTGGGGTACGCCGGTGGGGCGGTGCTGCTGGCGGCCAACCTGGTGCTGCTGGCCCAGGCCGACGCCCTGGGCCTGGACGAGGCCGCCGCCGTGCGGGTGTCGCTGCTCAGCGCGGGCCTGTGGTGGGGGGTGTTCACGCTGGTGCCGCACCTGGGGCTGCGCCGGCTGGACGGCGCCCCCGCCGTCGTCGTCCTGCCCGGTCCGGAGGGCGAGCCTCCGCAGAGCACGGCCGGCGTGGTGGCGGGCTCGCTGGGGCAGCTGGTGCGCACCCTGCGGGGGGCGCCGGCGTTCCCGCAGACCCTGCTGTTCCTCGTGGCCTACCTGTTCTTCAACGACGGGGTGCAGACGGTGATCGCGGCCGCGAGCGTCTACGGCCAGCAGCAGCTGGGGTTCGCCTCCTCCCAGCTGGTGGTGGCGATCCTGCTGGTGCAGGTGGTGGCGCTGCTGGGGGCGCTGGCCGCGGGCTGGGTCGCGCAGCGCACGTCGGCGCGGGCCACGATCCTGGGCAGCCTCGTGGTGTGGGTGGCGGTGGTGGTGGCCGGGATGCTCATCCCGGCGGGCGATTTCGGGCTGTTCCTGGCGCTGGCGGCGGGGATCGGGCTGGTGCTCGGGGGGACGCAGGCGCTGTCGCGGTCGGTGTTCAGCCAGCTGGTGCCGCTGGGCCGGGAGGCCGAGTGGTTCGGGCTGTACCAGTCCGCCGAGCGCGGCACGAGCTGGCTGGGGACCCTGGTGTTCGGACTGGTGTTCCAGCTGACCGGTTCCTACCGGCCGGCGATCGCCTCGCTGGTGGTGTTCTTCGTGGTCGGCGGGGTCCTGCTGCTGCGGGTGGACGTCGAGAGGGGGCGCGCCCAGGCCCAGGCGGCCTGACCAGCCGCTGACCTGCCGCTGGCAGGTCAGCCCAGGGAGGTCAGGACGGCGGCAGTCCGGGCCGTGTGGTGCGGGCGCACCCTGCAGCAGCCGCCGACCAGCCGCGCCCCCGCAGCCACCCACGCGGCGACACCCTCATCGCCGGCACCGTCGGCGTCGGTGCCGGCGCCGGACCAGGTGCGGGCCGCCGCGTCCCACGCCTCCCCGCTGTTGGGGTAGGCGACCAGCACCGCCTCCCGGGCGGGAACCGCCGCCCCGGCCTGGAGCAGCGCCGGCAGCACCGCCGCCGGATCGAGGCAGTTCACCCCCACGCCCAGCACGCAGCCCACTCCCGCGGCCGCCGCCAGCACCGGCCCGACCGGCTCGCCGCGGCGGGTGCGGACCACCCCCGCCTCGTCCACCACGGCGCTGAGCGAGACCCACGCGGGCACCCCCAGCTCCTCCAGCTCGGGCAGCAGGGCCTCGACCTCGGCGGCGCCGGGCAGCGTCTCGCAGGCGATGACGTCCGCACCGGCCTGCGCGAGCAGCTGCAGGTGGGGGCGGTGGTGGGCGCGCAGGGCGCGCTCGTCCACGCGCCCCTCGCCGGCGGACGCGCCGGTGGACTGGCCGGCGGACAGGTAGGCGCCGGTGTACTCCGAGCCGTCGGCGAGGTGGGCCCCGTACGGGCCGACGGACCCGGCCACCCAGCCCGCAGCGCCCGCGAGCGCGAGGCCCTGGCGGGCCAGGTCGACCGAGGAGGTGATGGCGCGCTCGGCGCTGGTGCGGTCCAGCCCGGCGGCGAGCAGGCCGGGCAGGGTGGCCTGGTAGCTGACGGTGGTGAGCACGCGGGCGCCGGCCCGGGCGAAGGCGGCGTGGGCCGCGACCACGGCGGCGGGGTCGTCGAGGAGGAGCCGGGCCGACCACAGGGCCGAGGAGACGTCGTGGCCGCGGGCCTCGAGCTCGGTGGACAGGCCGCCGTCGAGCAGGACGGGACCCTCCGCGAGCGCCGCGGTGAGCAGTCCCTCGGGTGCCTCGTGTCGAACGTCGGGTGTGACCACGGGGACAGGGTGTCACCGGGATCACACCCAGCGTCGGATCGCCCGCGACAGAAGGGAACAGAACGGGGTAGTGGGCCGTTGTCTCAGGGGTAGCGGCTGCTGCGGCAGGCGGTCGAGCGTGCGGCTCGACCCCCGTGGCACCCGGGCGCGGAACGACGCCGACGCCGGGCCGACGTCGAGGGGACACCGGCGTGGACAGCGACTGGAGGACAGCATGAGTGACAGGAGCCTGCGCGGGACGCGTCTGGGTGGTTCGAGCATGGAGAGCGAGGACGGTGTCGAGCTGGCGCCGCGCCAGCTGGCCGTGTACGAGTGCCCCCAGGGACACGTGACGCAGCTGCCGTTCGCGGCGGAGGCCGACGTGCCGGCCGTGTGGGAGTGCCGCTGCGGTGCCGAGGCGCTGCTGCGCAACGGCGAGGCCCCCGAGGTCAAGCCCACCAAGCCGGCCCGCACCCACTGGGACATGCTGCTGGAGCGCCGCTCCGTGGCTGACCTGGAGGTGCTGCTGGAGGAGCGGCTCACCAAGCTGCGCAACGGCACCCTGCACCAGCGGCGCAGCGCCTGACGCTGCGCCGCCGCCCCGTGCGGCGTGCGCCGGGGGCCTCTTCCCAGGGCCTCGTGGTCGCCGCGCCGTACGGACCCGGGTGAGGGCCTCGACCCCGCGGGTCCCCTGGGAACGGGCCGGACCTCCCCCTACCGGGGGAGGCCGGCCCGTCGCCGTGTCCGGACGCTGCGGGCGAGGTCGCCCAGCTGGTCGGCCCGGCGGCGCGCTCCCCACGCGGTGGTGCGCAGGAGGGCCTCGACGACGATCGCCCTGCTCATCTTGCTGGCGCCGGCGGCGCGCTCGGTGAAGGTGATGGGCACCTCCACCACCACCAGCCCGGCGCGGACCACCCGGGCGGCCAGGTCGAGCTGGTAGCAGTACCCCTCCGAGCGGACCGAGGGCAGGTCCACGGCGTGCAGGGCGCGGGCGCGGTAGGCGCGGAAGCCACCGGTGGCGTCGCGCAGGGGGACGCCCATGGCCCAGCGGGCCCAGGTGTTGCCGCCGCGGGAGAGCAGCTGGCGGGTCAGCGGCCAGTCGACCACCCGGCCGCCGGGCACCCACCGCGAGCCGAGCGCGAGGTCGGCGCCGCCCAGCGGGAGCTCGACGTCCGCGCCGTTCGCACCCGCCGCACCGGCGGGTGCACGCACCCCGACTGCCGCGAGCAGCCAGGGGAGCTGCTCGGGGGCGTGGGAGCCGTCGGCGTCCATCTCCACCAGCACGGCGTACCCGCGCTCCAGGCCCCAGGTGAACCCCGCGGTGTAGGCCCCGCCGAGCCCGCTCTTGCGGGGGCGGTGCAGCACGTGGACGGCGCTGTCCTGCGCCGCGAGCGCGTCGGCGATCTGCCCGGTGCCGTCGGGGCTGCCGTCGTCCACCACGAGCACGTCCGCCCACGGGACGGCGCTGCGCAGCCGCGCCAGCGTCACCGGCAGCGACTCGCGCTCGTCGTACGTGGGGGTGATGACCAGCACCCGCTCCTGCGCGCTCACGCGACGGGTTCGCGGCGGACGGGCTCCGGGACGGGCCCGCTGCCGTCGCCGTCGTCGTCACCCTCAGGGCTCTGGGAGCTCTGAGCGGTCCGGGCGCTCTGGGCGTCGCGGCGGCCCAGCAGCAGCCCCCCTGCGGCTCCGAGCAGACCCAGCAGGGACAGCAGCCCCTCCACGGGGACCCCCGCCTGCCGGACCCGGTCGGCCACCGTCAGCGACGTGCGCAGCGGCACCTGGCCGGAGATGACGGCCGGGGTGTACAGCCGCGTGGGGTCCACGAGGGCGCCGTCGGGCATCACCAGGGCGCTGGTGCCGACGGTGGAGACGTGGACGACGGCGCGGCCGTGCTCGACGGCCCGCAGCCGCGACATCGCCAGCTGCTGGACGTTCTCGTCGGAGTACCCGAACGTGGCGTTGTTGGTCTGGACCACCAGCAGGTCGGCGCCGTCGTCGACGGTGTCGTCCACGAGGCCGTCCTCGACCACCTCGAAGCAGATCATCACGCCCAGCTTCGCGCCGCCGGCGTCCAGGCGGCCCACGCGGTCCCCGGGGACGAACTGCGCCGTCACGAGGTCGACCTTGGAGGTGATGAGGCGGAAGAAGGACTTGTAGGGGATGTACTCCGCGAACGGCACCGGGTGGCGCTTGTCGTAGGCGCCGGCCACCCCGCCGACGCCCCCCAGCCCGTCGCGGGTGGTGCCGTCCGGCTCCCACACCAGGGAGGTGTTCTTCACGGTGCCCGGCTCCTCACCCAGCAGCACCGCGCCGAGCACGATGGGTGCCTCGACCGCGTCGGCTGCGGCCTGGATCTCGGAGTTGGCGTCGGCGTTGCGCAGCGGGTCGATGTCGGAGGAGTTCTCCGGCCACACCACCAGCTGCGGAGCCGGCGCCTGCCCGGCCCGCACCCGCTGGGCCAGCTCCAAGGTGCCCTTGACGTGGTTGTCGAGCACCGCGCGGCGCTGGGCGTTGAACTCCAGCCCCGCGCGCGGCACGTTCCCCTGCACGGCGGCGACGGACAGGTCGCCGTCCTGGGCCGCGGTGGGTCGGGGCACCAGGGCCCCGACGGCGCTCACCGCCAGAGCCGCGACCGCGGCGGTGAGCGGGACGACGACGGCGCGGGGCTGGCGGGCGGTCCCCGCTGTCGCCGCTGTCGCCGCCATCGCCGCGGGACCCCGGCCAGGAAGGCCGAGCAGCGCCTGGGCCAGCAGCGCACCCGCCACGGCCACCGCGAAGGACACCAGCGGGGCGCCACCCAGCGCCGCCAGCCCGAGGGTGGGGGCGTCGGCCTGGCTGAAGGCCAGCCGTCCCCAGCCGAACCCCCCGAAGGGCCAGCGGGCGAAGCCGGCCTCCACCGCGGTCCAGGCGCCCGCCGCGGTCACCGCGCGCAGCAGCGCGGTGGGCAGGGGGCGCGCACCAGCCAGGGGCCAGCGCAGGCGCGAGGTCCACGCCATGAGCACCCCGGCGACGGCCACCGACAGCGCGCACGCCACCGACAGCGGGATCCAGGCGATGAGGCCCAGGTAGATGCCCGACCACGAGACCAGCGGGAGGAAGAAGGCCAGACCGGTCAGCAGGCCCAGCCCCGCGGCCCGCCAGGTGCGCCTCCCGGTGACGGCGGCCAGCAGCGCCCCCACGCCGAGCGGGGCGAGGTACCACAGGTCGTGCCCGGGGAAGGCCAGGTACAGCAGCAGCCCCGCGCCCACGGCCACCGGCACGGCCCAGCGGGCCCGCAGCGCCGGCCCGGTCACCGGGGTCATGCCAGCACGCCCGCGTCGTGGGCGGTGCGCCCGCGCACCAGGGTGCGCAGGCAGCGGGGGGCGGGAGTGCCGGGGGTGAGGTCGGGCAGGCCCGGGGTGCCGGAGCGGGCGTCGGTGCTCCAGGCCTGGAACCTGTCGTCGGGGGCCTGCACCACGAGGTCGGAGGAGGGCTCCCAGACGGCCAGGGTCGCCGCGCCGCCGGGCACCAGCGCCCCCTCGCCGTCGCGGCGGGCCGCGCGCCAGCCGCCGCGGGTGGAGGCCAGGAACGCCGCGCGGGCGGAGACGGCGTGCTCGCGCACGTGCGGGAACGCGGCGGCGCGCACCGCCTCCCAGGGGGCGAACGGCGTGACGGGGCTGTCCGAGCCCAGCGCCAGCGGCACCCCCGCCGCGGCGAGGGCGGCGAAGGGGTGCAGCGCGAGGGCCCGCTCACGGCCCAGCCTGGCGGCGTAGACGCCGTCCGCGCCGCCCCAGGCGGCGTCGAAGGCGGGCTGGACGCTGGCCACCAGGCCCAGGCGGGCCATGGTGGCGATGCCGGCGGCGTCCACGGCCACCGCGTGCTCGATCCGGTGGCGCGAGGCCGCCAGCGGCGGCGCCCCCTCGGCGGCCAGGACCTCGGCCGCGGCGGAGAGGGCCTCCAGGGCCAGGTCGAGGCCGGCGTCGCCGATGGCGTGGACACCGGCCTGGAGGCCGGCGCGGGTGCAGGCGATCACGTGGTCGCGCAGGGCGGCGACGTCGAGGTAGCCGTGGCCGCGAGAGCCGGGGCCGGCGGCGTCGAGGTCGGCGTAGGGCTCGCGCAGCAGGGCCGTCCGCGAGCCGAGGGCGCCGTCCACGCACAGGTCCCCGCCGAACCCCAGCAGCGTCCCGGCGGGCAGCGCGAGCTGCGCCGCCAGGTCGCGGGCGGCATCGGCGTCGGGCACCAGCTCCCCCCACAGGGCCAGCACCTCCGGCAGGGCCAGCTCCTCCGGCACCGCGCCCGTGACCGCGCCCGAGGTGAGCTCGACGAGGTCGCGCAGGTCGTCGTGGGAGCCGACGTGCGGCGCGGAGCACTCGTGGACGCTGCCGATGCCCGCGGCCGCCGCGGCCCGCAGCGCGCTGTGCTGCAGCTGGCGACGGCGGGCGGGGTCCTCGCGCAGCCGGCGGTGCACGGCGTCGCGGGCGGCGTGGTGGGCCTCGCGCTCCACCCTCCCGGCCTCGGCGAGCCCGGCGCGGGCGGCCAGCGCCGGGGAGATGACGGCGGAGTGCACGTCCACGCGCGAGAGGTGGACCTCCGTGCCCGCTCCCGCGGCCCGCTCCAGCTCGGCGGCCGTCGGGGGTCGGCGCTCGGGCCACCCGGTCTCGTCCCAGCCGTGCCCGAGCACGGGCTCCCCGGGGTGCTCGGCGGCCGCGCGGGCCACGCGGTCCAGCGCGTCGGTCAGGCTGCGGGCGCCGGTGAGGTCCACGCCGGCCATCGCCAGCCCGGTCTCGGTGGTGTGGACGTGGGCATCGACGAAGGCGGGCGTCACCAGCGCCCCGTCCAGCTCCACCACGGCCAGGGGCTCCCCGGCAGCACGGGAGCGGGAGGCCTGGGCGTCGGCGGCCTCGTCCGAGCCCACCCAGGCGACGGTGGCGCCGTCCACGAGCACGGCCGTGGCGAACGGGTCGGCCGGGGAGTAGACGCTGCCGCCGCGGTAGAGGACGCGCGAGGGCGCGTCACCGGGGGCAGCGGCGGCGGTGGGGTCGCTCACCGCCTCATTCTGCCGCCGTCGCCTGGGAGCCCTCCCGCCCCCTGCTACCCGTCCACCGGCGTCCGCTTGGTTCTGTTATCAGCCTGCTGGCCGCCCTCCCCTACGCTGGCCGCCGTGCCCGACCCCTCGACGAGCCAGCAGGCCGGCCAGCGCGTCCTGCTGCTCGACGCCGCCACGCTCTACTTCCGCGCCTTCTACGCCATCCCCTCCTCGGTGACGGCACCCGACGGCACCCCGAGCGGCGCGGTGCGCGGCTTCCTGGACATGACGGCCACCCTCGTGGAGAGGTTCCGGCCCGCGTCCGTCGTCGCCTGCTGGGACGACGACTGGCGCCCCGCCTGGCGCGTCGCGCGCATCAGCTCCTACAAGACCCACCGGGTGGCCGCGCAGGGCCCGTCAGCCGGCGGGCCGAGCAGCGAGGAGGTGCCCGAGCACCTGCCCGCCCAGGCCGACGCCATCGCCGACCTGCTCGCCGCCCTCGGCGTGCCCCGGGTCGGGGCACCCGCGTGCGAGGCGGACGACGTCGCCGGCGTCCTCGCCACCCGCCCCCGCCCGTCGGGCAGCGGCGGCGCCACTGGCGTCGACGTCGTCAGCGGTGACCGCGACCTCCTGCAGCTCGTCGACGACCGCGCCCACGGCGGCGCCGGCGTGCGCGTGGTGTGGATCGGCAAGGGCGTCGGCAAGGCCGAGGTGCTCGACGGCGCCGCCCTGGCCGAGCGGTACGACCTGCCCGCTCGAGACCCCGGCGGCGCCTACGCCGACCTCGCCGTGCTGCGCGGGGACCCCAGCGACGGGCTGCCAGGGGTGGCCGGCATCGGGGAGAAGACCGCGGCGAGCCTGCTGCGCCGCCACGGCGACCTGCTGGGCGTCCTCGAGGCGGCTCTCTCCGGCGATAGCTCCGCGTCCGGGATCACCCCGTCCCAGCGCCGGCGCCTGGCGGAGGCCGCGGACTACCTCGACGTCGCCCCGCGCGTGGTGCGCGTGCTGCGCCACGGGGAGGTGGTCGAGCCCTTCGGCGACGACGCCGCCGGGGTCGACGCCGCCTCCGTGCCCGAGCCGGAGCCGGGGCGGCTCGACGAGGCCGCCGTCGCGTCCCTGGCCGAGCGGTGGGGCGCCCGCTCCCCCGCCGAGCGCCTCGTCGCCGCCCTCACCCGCTGACCCCGCCCCATCCTCACACCTCAACCCTCACGTGAGGGTTGAGGCTCGACCTGAGGGTGAAGGTCGGCCGTCCGTGCTGGTCAGCGCCAGGTCGAGGGCCGGTCAGGCGGTGCGGGCCGCGGAGCCGGCCGAGTAGGTCACCACACCGCGGTCGACCAGGGCGATGGCCTGGCGGGCGGTCCGCGCGAGGGCGTCGCCCTCGTCCGTCCCGGCCCGGGAGGCCACCACCACCACCTGGTCGAGCAGGTCCAGCAGCTGGCGGGCCCACCGGACGAAGTCGCCCGCGGCGAGGTCGACCGGGCCCCGGGCCGCGTCGAGCACGGCGTCCAGGGAGGCCCCGCGGCACCAGCGGTGCACCGGCCAGACGAGCCCGAGATCGGGCTCGCCGGTGGGCCGCAGGTGGTGGTCCTCCTCGGCGTCAGACAGCTGCGACCACGCCCGCACGGTGGCGGACAGGGCCTGCGAGACGGCGTGCCCGCCGGGGGTGTGGGCCGCCGGCGGCCCCTCCTCGCGGCGCGCCTCGTAGACGATGGAGGACAGCACCGTGGCGAGCCCGGCCGCATCGAGGGACGCCCACGCCCCCGAGCGCAGGCACTCGGCCACGAGGAGGTCCTTCTCGGCGTAGACCCGGCGCAGCACCTGCCCCGCCGGCGTCACGCGCAGCTCCCCGGGCAGTTCCCCGGGACGCGCGTCGTCGTCGTCGAGGAGGTCTGAGGAGGGCGCCACGGGCTCGAGGTAGCCCAGCTCGACGAGGAGGTCGCAGACCCTGTCGAAGGTCCGGGCGATGGTGCCGGTGCGGGACTCGATGCGCGCCAGCACGCCCTCGTGCTCCTTGCGCAGGCGCTCCCAGCGCTCGGCCCAGCGGGCGTGGTCCTCGCGGTCTGGGCAGCCGTGGCAGGGGTGCTGGCGCATCTGGCGGCGCAGCCGGGCGACCTCGGCGGCCACCTGGTCGTCGCGCAGCGGGCGCCGCTGGTCGGCCTGGTCGCTCACCCCGCCCTTCTGCCGGGCCTCCGCGCCGCGCAGCGACAGCTCCTCCACGGGGCCGCGACGGCGTCGTCGTGCTCCTTCGCCCTCGAGCTCGCCGATGCGGCGGCGCAGCGCGGCGTACTCGGAGAAGTCGCCCAGGTGGCACGTCATGGCCTCGGCGTAGCCGGCCAGCCCCTCGGACTGGGTGCGGGCCTGGCGGGCCAGGCCCACCACGCCGCGGTCGGCCTGGAACTGCGCGAAGGAGGTCTCCAGCACCTCGCGGGCCCGCGCCCGGCCCACCTGCGCGACGAGGTTGACGGCCATGTTGTAGGTCGGCCGGAAGCTCGAGCGCAGCGGGTACGTGCGGGTGGAGGCCAGACCGGCGACGCCCTCGGCGTCGAGCCCGGGCTGCCACAGCACCACCGCGTGGCCCTCCACGTCGATGCCGCGCCGGCCCGCGCGGCCGGTGAGCTGGGTGTACTCCCCGGGCGTGACGTCCACATGGGACTCGCCGTTGAACTTCACCAGCTTCTCGATGACCACGCACCGCGCGGGCATGTTGATGCCCAGCGCCAGGGTCTCGGTGGCGAAGACGGCCTTCACCAGACCGCGGGCGAACAGGTCCTCCACCACCTCCTTGAAGGTGGGCAGCATGCCCGCGTGGTGGGCCGCCACGCCCCGGGAGAGCCCGTCGAGCCAGTCCCAGTAGCCCAGCACCGCCAGGTCGACGTCGGGCAGGGCGGCGCAGCGCTCCTCCACCACGGCGCGGATCTCGCGGCGCTCGGCATCGGTGGTCAGGCGCACCCCGGCGGCCACGCACTGGCGCACGGCGGCGTCGCAGCCGTTGCGGGAGAAGACGAAGAGGATGGCCGGCAGCAGGTGCGCCTCCTCCAGCTCGGCCAGCACCTCCGCCCGGGACGCGGCGTGCACGCGGGCGCGCACCGCCGGGGAGCGCTGGCCGCCGCGCGGGGGCCGGCGCCCCGGGTGGGCTCGTCCGCCGCGCCCACCGGGGCCGCCCCCGCGGTGGACGTCCTCGCGGGACATGCGCACCAGCTCGGGGTTGACCTCCAGCTGCGTGCTCGGCTCGGCCGGGGCTGTGCCGCGCCGGCTGGGCACAGGACGGCCGCCGCTGTGGCCCGCCTCGCGCTCGGTGAAGAGGTCCACCACGCGGGTGCCCACCATGACGTGCTGCCACAGCGGCACGGGGCGGTGCTCGGAGACCACCACGTCCACGGTCCCGCGGACGGTGGCCAGCCAGTCGCCGAACTCCTCGGCGTTGCTGACGGTGGCGCTCAGCGAGGTGATGAGGACGTCGTCGGGCAGGTGGATGATCACCTCCTCCCACACGGCGCCACGGGCGCGGTCAGCGAGGTAGTGCACCTCGTCCATGACCACGTGCGCGAGCCCCTCCAGGGCCGGGGAGCCCGCGTAGAGCATGTTGCGCAGCACTTCGGTGGTCATGACGACGACGGGGGCGTCGCCGTTGACGGAGGTGTCACCGGTGAGCAGGCCCACCTGCTCGGCGCCGAAGCGCTCTGCCAGCTCGGCGTGCTTCTGGTTGCTGAGGGCCTTGATGGGGGTGGTGTAGAACGCCTTGCGCCCCGAGGCGAGGGCCAGGTGGACGGCGAACTCGCCCACCACCGTCTTCCCGGCGCCGGTGGGAGCCGCCACGAGCACCCCGCGCCCGGCCTCCAGGGCCTCGCAGGCCCGCAGCTGGAAGTCGTCGAGGTCGAAGCCGAGCAGCTCGCGGAACCGGCCCAGCTCGCTGGTCTGGAGCTTGCGCTCCCGCTGGGCGCGGGCCTTCGCCGCGGCGAACCGCTCCGCCGGTGACGACCCCGAAGACGACGGCACTGCCATGCACCGAGCCTATGCGGCCCCGGGGACGGCGCCCCGGCGCAGCCGCCGGGGCGACGCGGTCAGAGCGCGCTGGCCTCGTCGTCGGACAGGCCCGCGTACTGCGGGTCTCCCTTGGCGCGGCGCTTGTCGTTGAGCATGCAGACGGCGATGGCGATCGCGAAGAGCGCCAGCATCGGCAGGGCGAGCAGGAACATCGAGGTGATGTCCGGGGTGGGGGTCGCGACGGCGGCGAAGGTGAAGCACAGCACCGTCACCCAGCGCCACGCCTTGAGCACCGACCTGCCGGCGAGCAGCCCGGCGAGGTTGAGCGCGACGAGCACCACCGGCAGCAGGAACGCGATGCCGAAGGCCAGCACCGTCCGCATGACGAACCCGAGGTACACGTCGGCGGAGATGATGTTCGACCCGCCCTCGGGGGTGAACGAGGTGAAGAAGGTGAAGACGTTGGGGATGAAGAAGCTGGACAGGTAGACCCCGGCCAGGAACAGCGGGACCGCCACGGCGACGAAGCCGAGGGCGTACCGCCGCTCCTTCTTCGTCAGGCCGGGCGTGATGAACGCCCACAGCTCGAAGATCCAGACGGGGCTGGCCAGGATGATCCCGATCCAGACCGACATCTTGAGCTTGAGGTCGAAGGCGGACCCGACCTGCCCGAAGTTGATGCTGACCTTCTCGCCAGCTGCCTGCGCCGCCTTGATCGGCTCCGTGATGTAGTTGAACACCGGGTCGTACAAGTACCACCCTGCGACCGACCCGAGGATCACCGCGATCGCGGCGATGGTGACGCGCTTGCGCAGCTCGAGCAGGTGCTCGCGCAGCGGCATCCGCCCCTCGGGGTTGTCACGCCGCTTGGGCGGGCGCGGAGGGGTCTCCGTGGCCACGTGGTCAGCCTCCGGTCAGGGGGTCTGCAGAGCCGGCGGGGCGCAGCGCGGGGACGGCGGTGTCAGGCGGAGTGGCGCTGCTGCTGGTCGTACGAGGGCTGCGTCGGCGGCTGCTCGCGGCGCGGCTCGTCGACGACACGGCCCTCGAGCGGGCGCGAGGGGTCGCTCTCGTGCGCCGAGGACGGACGGCGCTCGTCGTCCGTCTTCATCTCCTTGACCTCGGACTTGAAGATGCGCATCGAGCGGCCGATGCTCCGGGCCGCGTCAGGGAGGCGCTTGGCGCCGAAGAGCAGGACGACCAGGAGCAGCACGACGACGAGCAGCACGGGGTTGTCGAACAGAGCGCGCACAGTCCACCTCCGGTGTGGGATCGGCTCACTCTAACCCCGCGCCGTGCGCGGGCAGGAGCACCTCGCCTGGGAGTACGCCGAGGGTTCAGCCCACCGCGCGCCGCAGGCGCAGCTGCTCGCGTCGAGCCTCCCGCTGGGCGGCCACCCGGCGGGCGCGCTTCCTGCGCAGCTTCGCCTGCTCGCGGCGGCGCTGGGCGCGCAGGGCGTACGGGTCGTCCATGACGGAGTGCGCCGGCTTCTGGGTGGGCAGGTGCTCGACCTGCGCCATGAGCTCGCCGGCGCGGGCGGAGGCCTCCCCCACGGCGCCGAGCACGGCGAAGCCCCGCTTCACCACGCCCCAGGCCAGCAGGCCCAGGACCACCAGAGAAGCCAGACCCAGACCCAGGAACACCGCGACCCACCACCAGCCCATCGCTGCAGGCTAGTGGTGGGTCGTCAGCGCGCTCCGGGCGGCGGAGCGCTGCCGCCCGGAGCCGGGCTCAGGCCGGGTGGCGCAGGCGGGTGGTGGCGGCGGCCACCACGTCGGTGCTCTCCAGGGCGAGGGTGAAGTCGAGGACGTCGTCCCAGCTGATGGTGGAGCCGGTGTGCTCCTCGAGGGCCTCGGCGGGCACCGACCAGTGCTCGGCGGGCACGCCGCCGCTGGTCAGCAGGCGGGTGACCTCGTCGGTGGCGTGCTTGCGGACCTCCTCGGCGCACTCGGGGCACTCGAAGGCGTAGAAGCTCCACGCGGGGACCGTGCACACCACGAGGCGCACCTGGGGCGGGGTCAGCTCGACGTCGCCGCAGGTGGGGCATGAGGCCTTGATGGTGGTCATGGGTCCGGGTCCTTCCGTCAGGCGCACGCCCCGGCTCCTCGGGGCTACTGACCTGATCGGGCCCGCTGCAGACGCCCTTGACGGTTCAGGTGCTCGGATGCTCCGGTCGGGCGTCGGCCACTGGGGGGACCCCCTGCCCCGCCGCCTCGTGGGCCGCGAGCGCGGCGGCGGCGGCCTCGGCGACGCCCTGGGCCACCTCGGGCGGGTCGACGACGACGGCGGCGCCGCCGAGCGGGAGCAGGATCCGGCGCAGCCAGCGGTCGTCGGGGGTGCGCAGGACGACGCGCAGGCCGTCGTCGTCGAGCTCTTCGACCGACTCCACCGGCACGCGCTCGGCCACCCAGCGGGCGGACCCCGCCAGCTCGAGGGTGACGACGAGGTCGTCCTCGCCGGGGGTGAAGAGGGACTCGTCGACGTCGCGGGCGACGGCCTCCGGCGGCGGGGTGCCGTCGGCGTCCAGGACGGCGGCGGTGACGACCCTGTCGACGCGGAAGAGGCGGACGCCGCCGGCGCGGTGGCACCAGCCCTCGAGGTACCAGCGGCCGTCGACGGTGAGCAGGCGCATGGGGTCGACGTCGCGCTCGGTGGTCTCGTCGCGGCTGGGGACGAGGTAGTGCAGGCGCAGGCGGCGGCGTCCGGCGGGGTGGCGCAGGGCCTCGCGGGCGGTGGCGAGGACCTCTGCCGCGGCCTCCTCCCCCGGGGGTCGCGCCTCGGGCGCGGCGCCGCGGGGTCCGGAGCCGGCGCGCCCGGTGAGGTCGACCGCGAGCGCGCGGGAGGCGTGGGCTGCCTCGCCGGCGGCCTCGGTGAGCTTGGCGAGGGCTCCGGTGAGGGCCTCGCGGTCCTCCTCGCCGGCGGAGAAGCCGGGGACGTCGAGGAGGGTGCGCAGGCCGGTGATGAGGGCGAGGGCCTCGTCGATGCCGAGGCGCAGGGGGCGGGCGATGGCGTCGGCGTTGCCGATGTGGAGGCGGCCGCCCTCCCAGTCGGCCTCGATGAGGTCGTCGGGCAGGTGGCCGGGGGTGCCGCAGACGAAGAGGAGCTCGAGGTCCTTGACCAGCTGGTCGGTGGTGATGCCGAAGCGCTGGGCGACCTCCTCCAGCGGGGCGCCCTGGTGCTCGAGCACCCAGGGGACCATGGCGAGCAGGCGGGAGAGGCGGTCGGCGGCGGAGACCTGGACGGGTGGGCGGGAGCGGGGGCGACGCGGGGGCGTGCTCACCGGGGGGCCCCGTGCGTGGCGAGGACGCCGCGCAGGCGGCGCAGGACGGCGTCGCGGACGTCGTCGGGTGCGAGGACCACGGCGTGGGGGGCGGCGGCGGCCACGGTGGCGGCGAGCTCCTCGGGGTCGGTGAACTCCACCTCGGCGACCACCTCGCGGTCGGCGTCGGCGGCGGGGACGCCGGCGCGCAGGCGCAGCTGGCCGGCGGCGCGGGGGGCCAGGCGCAGGCGGGCGGTGCGGGGGGCGGACTCGCGGCCGGCCTGGGCGGCGGCGATCATGGCGCGGCCGTCGACGTCGTCGGGGACGTCGTAGGCGCCGGCGGGGCCGCTGCGCCGGACGGTGCCCTCGATGCGGGACAGGCGGAACACGCGGGGGGCGCCGCGGTCGAGGTCGTGGCCGACGAGGTACCAGTGGCCGCGCCAGGAGGTGACCTGCCAGGGCTGCACGCTGCGGCGGGTGGGGTCGGCGGCGCCGGGGCGGCGGTAGGTGAAGGTGACGCGCTGACGGTCCCGCGCTGCGGCGTACAGGGGTTCGAACGCGGGCTCGGCGGTGCGGACGCGGGGCTCGACGCCGACGAGGGACTGCTCGTCGACGTCGACCCCCAGGGCGCGCAGCTTGGTGACGGCGCGGGCGGCGGGTCCGGCGAGGCTGGCCTGGGCCCACACCCGTGCGGCCAGGGACAGCACGGCCAGCTCGGCGGGGGTGAAGGACACCGCGGGCAGGGCGTAGGCGTCCCGGTCGACCTTGTAGCCCTGCTCGTCGTCGAACCAGGCCGACGCCGAGCCGGTGACCAGGGGGACGCCGAGCTCGCGCAGCTCCTCCTTGTCGCGCTCGAACATCCTGTCGAACGCGTCGGTGCTGGCGCAGTCCTCGTACTGCGGCACCGCCCTGCGGATCTGCTCCTTGGTGAGCCAGGTGCGGGTGGACAGCAGGGCGATGACGAGGTTCAGGAGGCGCTCGGTCCGGCGGTCCCCCGAGGCTGCTGCCACGGCGGGGAGGCTACCCCGCCGAGGGGGTCCCGCTCAGCGCACACCTACCGGACGCCCAGCAGCTGGGAGGCCGTGACGGCCTGGAGCCCCTTCTGCCGCAGCCCGTCGAGCACGGCGGGCAGGGCGTCGCGGGTGCCGGCGTGCCCCAGGTGCAGGCTGACGATGGACCCCGGCCGCACCGCGCCCAGCAGGCGGGAGGTGATGGCCGCCGAGCCCGGGTCGCGGTTGTCCATGGGGTCGACGTCGTACATGAGGCAGGCGCCGTACCCGGCGGCCGTGGCGGCGGCGCGGATCTGCGGGGTGCTGGCGCTGGTGGCGCTGGGGCGGAACCAGCGCCCGGGCGAGCCGGTGAGGGCCTTGAGCTCGGCGGCGGCGCGCTGCACCTCGGCGGTGGTGTCCGCGGCCGACAGGGACGGCATGTCGCGGTGGCTCCACGTGTGGTTGCCCAGCTCGTGCCCGTGGTCGAGCAGCAGCTTGGCCATCTGCGGGTCCTCCGCCAGCCAGGTGCCGATGGCCATCACGGTGATGAGCGCCCCGGCGCTGGCCAGCTCCCGGACCACGTCCTGGGTGATCTTCGGGTCCCCGGCGCCGTGGAAGGTCAGCGCCACACCGGTGGAGGTGGCGGGGCCGGCGGTGATGTCGGCGCCGGTCGGCACGCCCCCCGTGGCGGAGGAGGAGGACGACGACGACGCTGCCGCCGACGACGCTGCCGCTGTCGAGGTGGCGGCGGAGCCGGACGGCGCGCCGGCGGCGCTCGTCGTCGTCGGCTGCTGCTCGCCGGTGGGGGTGCCGTCGGTGCTGCAGCCCGCGAGCGCGGCGGCTCCCCCGGCCGACAGGGCGGCCAGGGCGGCGAGCGCGGTGCGGCGGCTGGGGCGGGGGGCGGGGGGCTGGCTCATCGCATGTTCCCGGTGTGTCCGAGGGAGTGCTGGCCGGGCTGGGGCCAGACCGCCAGGCCGTGGGGGCCGTCGCCGACCTCGATCTTCTTGAGGAGGGAGCCGTCGGCGGTGGAGATGACGTAGACGACGCCGTCGTAGCGGCCCGACAGCCACAGCTGGCTGCCGTCGGCGCTGACGCCGCCCATGTCGGGCGACCCGCCACCGGGGATGGGCCAGGTGGCCCTCACGGTGAGGGTGGCGGCGTCGACCACGCTGATGCTGCCCTCGTCGCGGTTGGAGACGTAGAGCACGGAGGCGTCGCGGCTGGGGTAGATGCCGTGGGCGCCCTTGCCGGTGTGGAGGAACCCGCGGACCTTCTGGGTGGCGGCGTCGATGAGCCAGGTGCCGTTGCGCTGCATGTCGGCGGCCAGGAAGGTCTTGCCGTCGGGGGCCAGGCGCACGTCCTGCGGCATGGAGCTGACCCCCTTCTCCATCTCCGAGCCGACGCCGCTCATGCGGGCGGCCATGGGGTCGTTGGCGCCGGGGGTGGCGATGGCGTTGAGGTCGATGACGGAGCGCACGGCGGAGCCGTCGGTGGGGATGACCAGCAGCTTGCCGCTGAACTCGCAGGAGGCGAGGAAGAAGCTGCCGTCGGCGCTGAAGTCGGCGTGGTTGACGCCGCCGCACGGCACCGGCAGGGAGTGCTGCAGGGCCATGGTGTGCGGGTCGCGGAAGTCGATCCGGCGCAGGCGCTCGGCCATGACCATGGCGGAGCTGCCGTCGGGGGTGAAGTAGAGGTTGTACGGGTCGTCCACGGCGACCTTCTTGCCGACCTGGCCGGTGGTGGGGTCGATCGGGTAGAGGTCGTTGGACAGGTCGTCGTTGACCCAGAGGGTCTTCTCGTCCCAGGAGGGCACCACGTGCTGCGGCTCGTGGCCCACGGGGAAGCTGCTGAGCACCGCCATGGTGGTGGGGTCGACCACGTCGACGGTGTCGCTCTTGGTGTTGGGGACGTACACCAGCGGCTTGGCCGTCTTCGCGGTCTCGGAGAGCATCCCGGCACCCGCGCCGGCGTAGACGCCCGCCGAGGACGCCGCGGCCGTGGAGGTGGCGGCCGTCGAGCCCGGAGCCGCAGGGGCTGACGACGACATCCCCGCCATGCCCGCCATCGACGCGTCGCTGCTGGCGCTGCCGGCCGGGTCGGACCCGGTGGCGCTGCAGCCGGCGAGGGCGATCAGGAGCGCGGGCACCAGCGCGGGCACGAGCGCGGGCAGCAGGCCCCGGCGGGGCGGGCGGGACGCGCGGGTGCGGGGGGAAGTCCTCACGGCGGCATTGTGGGGGTGCTTCCTGACAGCCGGCAGGCGCATGCGGACGCGGGGTGGCGCGGGCCCGTTCCGGTGGTCTCCCAGGGGTCGTCCGCCCGACCTGTAGGGATGTGTAGGTGGGTGTAGCGATCCGCTACACAGCCCTACAGACGTGTACAGCTCGGCGTACGCTGCGCCGGTGGATCCCGTGGCCAACCCCTACGCGCCCGGCGCGGGGCGCACGCCGGCCGCGCTGGTGGGCCGGGACCGGCAGCGCGAGGCGTGGCGGGTGGGCCTGGACCGCGTCGAGCGGGGCCGCACGGCGCAGCCCGTGGTGCTCTACGGCCTGCGCGGCGTGGGCAAGACGGTGCTGCTGTCGAGCTTCCGCACGGCCGCGGCGCAGCGCGGCTGGGTGGTGGCCCAGGTCGAGGCCGGGCGCGGCGGCACCAGCAGCGGGGCGGGGTCGCGCGCGGGGCTGCGGGGCGCGATCGGTGAGGCGCTGCACGTCCCCCTGGTGGACCTGGCCAGGCCCAGCGCCGGCCGCCGGCTCCTGGCGGCGCTGCGCACGGCGCTGAGCTTCAAGGCCTCCTACGACACCGCCGGCACCTGGAACTTCGGGGTGGACCTCAGCGAGGCCAGTGGCGGAGGCGCCGACACGGGGGTGTTCGAGGCCGACCTCGCCAAGCTGGTGCGCGACGTGGCCGCGGGCGCCGCCGAGGAGGGCGTGGGCCTGGCGCTGCTGGTGGACGAGGCGCAGGACGCCACCGCCGACGAGCTGGCCGCGCTGTGCGCGGTCGCCCACGCGGCCGGCCAGCAGGACTGGCCGGTGCTCGTGGCGCTGGCGGGCCTGCCGAGCCTGCCGCGGGTGCTGGCCGAGGCGAAGTCGTACGCGGAGCGGCTCTTCGTCTACGAGCGGATCGAGCAGCTGCCGCCGGAGGCCGCCGTGGAGGCGCTCGTGGCGCCGGCGGTGGCCGAGGGCGTCCACTGGACCGACGGCGCGGTGGAGCTGGTGGTGGGCGCCACCGGCGGCTACCCGTACTTCCTGCAGCAGTTCGGTCAGGAGTGCTGGAACGAGGCCGAGGGGACCACCATCGCCCACGCCGACGCCCGGGTGGGCGCCGCTCGCGGCCGGGCCGCCCTCGACGACGGCTTCTTCAGGTCGCGGTGGGACCGCGCCACCACCGCCGAGCAGGCCTACCTGCGGGCGATGGCCGCCGACGGCGACGCCGGCTCCCCGTCCGGGGAGGTGGCGGCGCGGCTGGGTCGCAAGGTGGCGAGCCTCGGGCCGGCGCGCGCGAGCCTCATCGCCAAGGGCCTCGTCTACGCCCCCGAGCACGGGGTGGTGGCCTTCACGGTGCCCGGCATGGCCGACTTCATCGAGCGGCAGCCAGCGGGCTGAGGGCCTCGCCGGCTGCGAGGGCCTCGTCGTAGCGGCGCAGCGCGAGGGCCGCCAGGCGAGGGTCGACGTCGCCGTCGGCGCACAGGGTCTTCGCCACCACCTCGGCGGGGGCCGGCCCGTCGGAGCCGTCCAGGAGCGCCTCCAGGCGCTGGGAGAACACCCCGGGGGCGAGCAGGTACGGCACCACGGCCACCCGCCGTCCCGGGGCGCCGCCGGTCCGGCGCAGCGCGGCGCACGCCTGCGCGACGGTCGGGGCCTGGGCGCTGGCGTACCCCGCGGTGACGGGCGCGCCGCGGCGCGCGGACAGGGCGGCGAGCACGTGCTCGACGTCGGCGGCGGCCTGCGGTGCGAGCGACCCGGCGGCCGCGAGCACCACGGCGTCGTCGTCGTGGGCACCGGCGGCGGTGAGGCGGTCGAGCAGCAGGTCCACCAGCACGGGGTCCGGCCCGAGCGCCGCCGCGGCCACCGCGCGGCCTCCCGCGGCGCGGGCTGCGCGCACCGCGGAGGCGACGTCGGAGCGCACGTGGTACCCGGTGGACAGCAGCAGGGGGACGACGACGCAGGCCCGTCCGGCGGCGGCCAGGCGCGCCACCACGTCCTCCAGGGCGGGCTTGTGCACGTCCACGTGAGCGGCCACCACCTCCAGGCCCGGCCGCGCGGCGGCCACGGCCAGGCGCAGCTGGGCGACGGTGCGCCGGCCGGCCGGCGAGCGGGTGCCGTGCGAGACGGCCACCAGCACCGGGGCCGCGCTCGGCCCGCTCACGCGACCTCCAGGGCGTACCCGCGCTTGACCACCGTGCGCACCACCGGTCCGCCGCCGCCGGGTCCCGGCAGCGCCGCCCGCAGCCGCGCCACGGCCACCTCCACCGCGTGCCCGTCGGTGGCCAGCGGCAGCTCCGCGAGCAGGTCGGCGCGCCCGACCACGCGGCCCGGCGCGGCCGCCAGCCGCGCCAGCACCGCCAGCGGGCCGGGCGCCAGGTCGAGCACGCGCCCGTCGAGCACAGCGGCGCGGGCGCGGACCACCAGCTCACCGGCCGGGGTGGCCGCACGGGCGCGGGGGTGCTCGGCCAGGTGCGCCGACAGGCAGCGCATGAGCGCCCCCAGCCGCCAGCGCTCGGGCACGAGGGGCTCCACGCCGCGCTCGCGCAGGGGCGCGGCGGTGACGTCGCCGACGGCGCAGCACACCACCGCGGCGCGCCCGTCCCCGGTGCTATGGCCCCCGGCGCCCCCCATCGCGGCGAGCACCTCGGCCAGCCGGCCGCGGCGCTGCGCGGCCTCCAGCAGCGCCACGGCGCCCGGTGCGGAGGTGAACGTCACCGCGTCGAGGCTGCGGGCGGCCACCGCGTCGACCAGCCGGTCCACGGCGAGGGGGTCGTCCGGGGGCTCCCAGCGGTACACCGCCAGCGTGCGCAGGTCGGCGCCGGCGGCCCGCAGCGGCTCCAGGTCCTCCAGACCGGCCGCGCCGTGCAGCTGGACCAGCACCGAGCGCCCGGCCACGCCCTGCCTGAGCAGGTGCTCGACCGCCTCGGCAGTCTGCTCGCTGGCGGCGGTCCACGCCTCCGACAGACCGGCCGCCCGCACGGCGCCGCGGGCCTTGGGTCCGCGGGCCAGCACCTGCGTGTCCGCGAGCGCCTCCACGAGCGCCTCGTCCAGGCCGTGGGCCTCGGCGGCGGAGATCCAGCCGCGCAGGCCGATGGCGGTGGTGACCACCAGGACGTCGGGCGGGTCGGCGATGGCGGCGCGGGTGCCCGCCACGAGGTCGGCGTCCTCGGTGAGGGGGACGATGCGCATCGTGGGGGCGTGGACCACGCCGGCGCCGCGGCGGGTGAAGGTGGCGATGAGCTCGTCGGAGCGGCGGTGGCTGGTGACGCCGATGGTGGCGCCGAGCAGCTGCGTGGGGTCGAGCTCGGTGCAGGACCCGGGCACCGGCACGGGCTGGGCGGTGGTGCCGGTCACGGGGACGGGGAGGTGGCCACGGCCAGCGCCGGGCGGTAGCTGCCGCCGTGGGCCATGGCGGCCACGGCGCCGATGACCAGCACGGCGGGGGCCTTGACGCCCCGGCGCTGCGCGACGGCCGCGGCGTCGGCGAGGGTCGCCGTCGTCGTCCGCTGCTGCGGGGTGCAGCCGCTCTCGACCACCGCCACGGGCAGCTGGGGGTCGGCGCCGTGCGCGACCAGCCCGTCGGCGAGCTCCGCGAGCCGCGAGGCGCCCATGAGCACCACGAGGGTGCCGCCGCGGCGGGTCTGGGCGGCGAGGTCGAGCAGCTCGTCGCCGCCGAGGGACTCGTGCCCGGTCATGACGGTCACCGAGCGGGCCACGCCACGGTGGGTGACCGGGATGCCCGCGGCGGCGGGCACGGCGAGGGCGCTGGTGATGCCGGGCACCACCTCGCAGGGCACGCCGGCGGCGCGGCAGGCGGCGAGCTCCTCGGCACCGCGGCCGAAGACGTAGCCGTCACCGCCCTTGAGGCGCACCACGCGCAGGCCGTGCAGGGCGCGGTCGACCAGCACCCGCTCGATCTCGCGCTGCGGGACGGGGTGGTGGTCGGGGGCCTTGCCGACGTCGACCACCTCGACGTCGGCGTCCAGCTCCGCCAGCAGGTCGCGGGGGGCGAGCCTGTCGACGACGACGACGTCGGCCTCCGCGAGCGCGCGCCGGCCGGCGAGGGTGATGAGGGAGGCGTCGCCGGGGCCGCCGCCGACCAGGGTGACGCGGCCCAGGCCGGTGTGGGGGCGGCGGCGGCGCAGCGGGAGCGCCCCGGAGGACAGGCCCAGGCGGACGCCGTCGCGCACGGCGGCGGCGCGCTTCGGGTCGCCGCCGGCGGTGACGGAGACGACGACGTCCTCGTGGCGGACGACGGCGGGGGTCCATGCCCGCGAGCGCGCCGCGTCGTCGGCGCGGACGCACCAGACCCTGCGGGAGGTGGCCTCGGCGGCGACGGCGTCGTCGGTGCGCGGCACGCCGGTGGCGGTGTGCACGAGCCAGGCGCCGTCGAGGTCGGAGGCGGCGAACCTGCCGCGGCGCCAGGAGATCTGGCCGGACCCGTCGAGCTCGGTGACCTCGGCGCAGGCCTGCGGGGCCACGAGCAGGACGTCGGCTCCGGCCTCGAGGAGGCCGCGGGCGCGGCGGGCGGCGACCGGGCCACCGCCGACCACGACGGCGCGGCGGCCCTCGAGGTCGAGGTGGAGCGGGTAGGTCGGGCTCATGGCGATCAGGGTGCCGCCGCTGTGTGTCGCTGGTGTTGCGTCGCGTTGCGCTGCGTTACGACGGTCCTCTCACCCGGGCGCCGCGCCTGTGAGCCCTCCGCTCCTCGCACGTTCCGCGGCACGTGCGCTGCCGGCACCCCTCCTTCTCGCACTTTCCGCGGCGAGTGCGAGAAGGACGGGGGTCGTTGGAGCACTTTCCACAGCAAGTGCGGGAAGGGGGCTGGCGGGTCAGGGGGCGGGGGTGACGTGGACCTGGGGGCCGTCGGGGGCGTCGGGGGTGTCGATGACGACGACGCCGTGCACGCGCACCGGCGCCTGGCCGGACGTGGAGGCCCCGGTCCGCAGGTCCCACGTGTTGAGGTGCAGCGGGCAGACCACCACGCAGGAGTCGATCTGCCCGTCCGCGAGCGGCCCGCCGGAGTGGGGGCAGACGGCGTCGACGGCGGAGACGCGGCCGTCGCGGTGGTGGAACACCGCGACCTGCGTGGGACCGGCTGCGCCCTCCACCACGTACGCGCGGCCCTCCCCCGGGGGGATGTCCGCGAGCGCAGCGACCCGCACGCCCGCGGCCGCCGTCGTCGTGGCGGTCACTGCTGGGCTCCGGCCATCGCTCCGGACATGACGGCCTCCTCGTTCGGCATGACGATCTCCACCGGCAGCTCCTCGCGGGGCGTGCCACCGGGGGCGCCCATCCGGCGCGAGGGCACCACGGGCAGCGGCAGCAGCGGCAGCGCCGGCGCGGAGAAGCGGCCGGGCGCGTCGGGGGCGTCGCGCTCCTTCCACGGGTCGCGGTAGGCGGCGCAGGCGGCGTCGATCTCGGTGTCGAGCTGGGCGCACATCCCGTCGGAGTCCTCGACCAGCACGAGCCGGACCCTCTCGATCGACAGGCGCGGCACGAAGTCGTAGGTGCGCTCCAGCCAGTTGCCCCAGGTCCGGTAGAACTGGATGAACCTGCCGGTGAGCGCGATCACCGCCTCGGGTGAGTCGACGGTGGCGAGCAGGTCGGCCTTGCGGACCGAGGCGCCCGCGGCCCCGCCCACGTAGACCTCCCACTTCCCGCCGCCGATGGCGACCACGCCGACGTCCTTGACGTACGCCTCGGCGCAGTTGCGGGGGCAGCCGACCACGCCGAGCTTGAGCTTGGCGGGGGTCTCGATGCCCTGGAAGCGCTCCTCCAGGGCGATGCCCAGCGCGGTGGAGTCCCCCAGGCCGAACCTGCAGTAGTCGGTGCCGACGCAGGTCTTCACCGTGCGCATCGACTTGCCGTAGGCGTAGCCCGACGGCATGTCGAGGTCGGCCCAGACCTTCGGGAGGTCCTCCTTCTTGACGCCGAGCATGTCGATGCGCTGCCCACCGGTGACCTTGAGCATCCCCACGCCGTACTTGTCGGCGACGTCGGCGATGCGGCGCAGCTGGTCGGGGGTGGTGACGCCGCCCTTCATCTGCGGGACGACGCTGAAGGTGCCGTCGCGCTGGATGTTGGCGTGGACGCGGTCGTTGATGAAGCGGGCGTCGCGCTCGTCGACGAACTCCGTCGGCCACAGGGTCCGCAGCAGCGAGGTCAGGCCCATCTTGGACTTCGCGTCCTCGGCGCCGCCCGGCGCGAGCGCGGCGAAGACGGCGGACACCGAGGTCAGGTGCTGCTCGCGGATGGCGGCGACCAGCTCGTCCTTGCGCAGCGGGACCCCGGGCACGTACCAGTGGACCGACGGGTCCTCGGTGAGCGCTCCGCCGCCGGCGGCGACGGCGTGCTCGACGAGCGAGCTGACCACCTCCTTGCAGGAGCCGCAGCCCTTGCCGGCGCGCGTGGCGTCCATGACCGACTTCACCGAGGAGCACCCGCCGGCCACGGCGCCGCAGATGTCGCCCTTGGTGACGCCGTTGCAGTTGCAGACCTGCGCGTCGTCCGCCAGGTCCTCCACCGAGCCCTCGGCGGTGGCGCCGAGGTCGAAGAGCAGCTCCACCCGCTGCTCGGGCAGGGGCAGCCCGCGGTCGAAGACCTGCTGCAGCGCGGCGGACTTGCGGGTGTCGCCCAGCAGCGTCGCGCCGACCAGCCGCCCGTCGCGGACCACCACGGACTGGTAGAGCCCGCGGCGGACGTCGGAGAAGACCACGTGCTCGTCCTCGGGGTGCTCCGGCCCGGACTGGCCGATGGCGGCGACGTCGACGCCGGCCACCTTGAGCTTCGTCGAGGTCTTCGACCCGTGGTAGGCCGCGTCCGGGTCAGCACCGGTGAGCACGTCGGCCAGCACGGTGGCTTGCTCCCACAGGGGCGCCACCAGGCCGTACGTCTCCCCGCGGTGCTGGGCGCACTCCCCGAGGGCGAACACCTCCCCGCCGGAGCCGACCGGCTGGTCGACGCAGCGCATCTGGTCGTCGACGACGATGCCGCGCTCCACCACCAGCCCGGCGCGCACGCCGACGTCGGTGTTGGGACGGATGCCGGCGGTGACCACCACCACGTCGGCGGGGAAGGTGCGGCCGTCCTTCAGGGTGACGCCCGAGACGCGGCCCTTCTCCGTGCACGCCGAGACGCCCGTGGTGCGGGCCCCGGTGACCACGGAGATGCCGCAGTCCTCGATCGAGCGCCGCAGCACCGCGCCGGCCTCGGCGTCGAGCTGCTGGTTCATGAGGTGCGCCGGGGAGTGGATGACGGTGACGTCCAGGCCGTGGTTCTGCAGGCCCTTGGCCGCCTCCAGGCCCAGCAGCCCGCCGCCGATGACCACGGCCCGCTGGTGCTGACCGGACCTGGCCTCCTCCAGCATCGCCCGGGTCTCGTCCAGGCTCCGGAAGCCGGACACGCCCGGCAGCAGGGAGCCGTCCTCGCGGCGCAGCCCGTCCATCGGCGGGAAGTGCGGGGAGGACCCGGTGGCGATGACGACGACGTCGTAGGGCGTGCGGCCGCCGTGGGCGTCGACGACCTCCTGCGCCGGCAGGTCGACGTCGACGACGCGCACCCCGGAGCGCAGCTCGATGCCGTTCTCGGCGTACCAGCCGAGCTCGTTGAGGTAGATCGACTCCTCGCCGTCCTCGCCCGCCAGGACGTGCGACAGCATGATCCGGTTGTAGTTGCCGTACGGCTCGTCACCGAAGACGGTGATCTCGAAGAGGTCGGAGGCGCCGCGTTCCAGCAGCTCCTCCAGCAGCCGGGCCCCGGCCATGCCGTTGCCGACCAGCACCAGGCTCCGCTTCCGGGCTTCCCGCTCCCTGTGCATGAGACCTCCCCCTCAGACCTCGACGAGACCCAGGTCGACGACGACGCTCGCCACGAGCCCCGTCGGCGCCGCCAGGTGCAGCTCGAGCACCTCACCGGCCTCGACGTCCTCCACCACCCGCAGCGGCACGTGCACGTCGCCCTTCGCGCCGATGGGGAACCAGCGCATCGGCACCCCGTCGCGGACCAGGACGACGATGACCAGCTCGTCGCTGGCGTTGCCGCCGCGGAAGTACAGGACCTGGGCGCGGCGGCCCTCCGGCACCTCGTAGGTGAGGGACTCGTCGAGCAGCGCGTGCTTGTCGAGGCCGGCCCCGGTGACGGGGAAGACCCCCTGCAGGAAGCGGAAGGTCGAGCTCATCGGGACTCTCCTCGGGTGTCGCGGTGCGGTTCACGGGTGGGTTCGCGGGTCAGGTCTGCCTCGTGGTCGCCGTCGTGGCGCTCCAGGCGCACGGCGCACGCCTTGAACTCCGGCATCCGGCTCACCGGGTCCAGGCGGGTGTCGGTGAGGGCGTTGGCCACGCTCATCCCGCCCCAGTGGAACGGCACGAAGACCGTCCCGGCGGTGATGTCGCGGGTCACGCGGGCGCGGAACAGGGCGGTGCCGCGGCGGGTGGTGAGGCGCACGAGGTCGCCGTCGGCCACGCCGTGGCGGCGGGCGAGGTCGGGGTGGAGCTCGGCGCGGGCGTCGGGGTCGGCCATGACCAGCTGGCGCACGCGGCGGGTCTGCGCCCCGGACTGGTACTGGGCCATCGTGCGGCCGGTGGTCAGCACGTACGGGTAGTCCTCCCCCGAGCTGTCGCGACCGGTGCGCTCGGCGCGCGGGGTGTACCTGACCACCGCGCACTGCGCGCGCCCGTCGTGGGTGGGGAAGGCGTCGGCGAACAGCCGCGGGGTGCCGGGGTGGACGGCGCCCTCGTCGTCGTCCTCCTCGACGGCAGGACAGGGCCAGAAGACGCCCTGCTCCGCCTCGAGGCGCCCGTAGGTGATGCCGGAGTAGTCGGCGCGGCCTCCCGCGCTGGCACGGCGCAGCTCGGTGAAGACCGTCTCGGGGTCGGTGGGGAACGCGGTGTCGGCGTCCAGCCCCGCGGGCAGGTCGAGGCGATGGGCGAGAGCGTTGAGCAGCTCGAGGTCGTCGCGGACGCCGTCCGGGGGCGCCAGCGCCCGCCGCCGCAGCAGGACGCGCCCCTCGACGTTCGTCATGGTGCCGGCCTCCTCCGCCCACTGGGCCGTCGGCAGGACGACGTCGGCCAGGGCCGCGGTCTCGGACAGGAAGAAGTCGACGACGACGAGGTGGTCCAGCGCCGCGAGCCGGCGGCGCACGCGCTCGGCGTCGGGGGCCGAGACCACGGGGTTGGAGGCCAGCAGGAGCAGCGTCCGCGCACCGGGCTCGGTGCCGGACTCGCCGCCGCCGAGGGCGTCGAGCATCTCGTAGGCGGAGCGGCCCGGGCCGGGCAGCACGTCGGGGTCCACGCCCCAGACGCCGGCGACGTGGGCGCGGGCGGCCGGGTCGGTGATCGAGCGGTACCCGGGCAGCTGGTCGGCCTTGAGGCCGTGCTCGCGCCCGCCCTGGCCGTTGCCCTGGCCGGTGACGGTGCCGAAGCCGCTGCCGGGGCGGCCGGGCAGCCCGAGCGCGAGGGCGAGGTTGGCCTGGGCGAGCACGGTGTCGGTGCCGTTCGCGTGCTGTTCGGCGCCGCGGCCGGAGAGCATGACCGCTCCGGCTCCGCCGCGGGTCGTCGAGGCGGCGGCCAGCAGGCGGACGGCGCGGCGCAGGTCGCCCTCGGGCACGCCGGTGGTGCGCTCCACGCGCTCGGGCCACCACTGGGCGGCGGCCGCGGCGGCGGCGTCGAAGCCGGTGGTGCGGGCGTCCACGTACTCCCGGTCGACGAACCCGTCGCGCACCGCCGCGTGCAGCATGCCCAGCAGCAGCGGCAGGTCCGTGCCGGGCACCGGCGCCAGGTGCACGCCCTGGGCGGCGGCGGCCGCGGCCGTCGGGGTGCGGCGCGGGTCGACGACGACGAGGGACGCCCCGCGAGCGCGGGCGGCGTCGAAGAACTGCATCGCCGGGGGCATGGTGGCCGCGGGGTTGCCTCCGGTGATCATGATGGCGTCGGCCTCGGCCAGGTCGGCCAGCGGGAACGGCAGCCCCCGGTCCACCCCGAAGACGCGGTTCATGGCACCGGCGGCGCTGCTCATGCAGAACCTGCCGTTGTAGTCGATGGCGCTGGTGCGCAGCGCGACCCTGGCGAACTTGCCCAGCGCGTAGGCCTTCTCGTTGGTCAGGCCGCCGCCGCCGAAGACGCCGACGGCGTCACGGCCGTACCGGGCCTGCGTGCCGGTGATGGCCTCGACCACGCGGTCCAGCGCCTGCTCCCAGGAGGCCTCGACCAGCGGGGAGGTGCGGTCGCCCGGGACGGCGCGCACCAGCGGGGTGAGCAGGCGCTCGGGGTGGTCGAGCAGCTCGTGCGCCGTCCAGCCCTTGGAGCACAGGCCGCCCGAGCTGGTGGGGAAGTCGGGGTCGGGCTCGAGGATGGCCGGGCGGCCGCCGGCGGTGAGGAGGATGCCGCACTGCAGGGAGCAGTAGGGGCAGTGCGTCCTCGTCGTCGTCCGGACCGGCTGCTGGCTGCTGCCGGCGCCGGCCCGGACGACGGGCGTCGGCAGGAGCGCCGTGGTGGGGGCCAAGCTCAGATCCGCTCATTCAGGCCCAGGGCGCCCTTGCGGGCGTACACGGCCCACGTGACGCCGATGCAGAGGACGTAGAAGACCACGAAGCTCCACAGCGCCGGCTGCAGCGAGCCGAACTGGGCGGTGGAGGTGGCGAAGCCGCGGTTGACCAGGAAGCCGCCGTAGGCGCCGATGCCGGCCGAGATGCCGATGCAGGCGGAGGCGGTGCGCTTGGCGCGGACCAGCCCGTCGACGTCGTCCATCGCCGTCCTGCCGCGGAAGATCGCCGGGATCATGCGGTAGGTGGACCCGTTGCCGATGCCGCTGGCCACGAAGAGCACCATGAACGCCCCGAAGAACAGCGGCAGGCTCTTCAGCTGCAGCGCGAGCACGGCCCCCGCGGCGCCGAGCGCCAGGACGGCGTAGGCGGCGATGCTGATCCGGGCGCCTCCGAGGCGGTCGGCGAGCTTGCCGCCGTAGGGACGGGCGAGGGAGCCGACGAGCGCACCGAGGAAGGCGATGCCGAGGTTCACCTCGGGGAACTGCGTCTTGAGCAGCAGCGGGAAGGCCGCGGCGTAGCCGATGAACGAGCCGAAGGTGCCGATGTAGAGCAGCGAGACGATCCAGGTGTGGCGGGTGCGGGCCGCGAGCTTCCACGCCTCGCCGTCGGCCTTGGCCTGGGAGAGGTTGTCCATGCAGCGCCAGGCGCCGAAGGCCGCGACGAGGATCAGCGGGATGAGGATGTAGGCGGGCCGGGCGGTGCTGGCGGCGACGCCGGCCACCACGAGGAACGGCGTGACGAACTGGATGACGGCCACGCCGATGTTGCCGCCGGCAGCGTTGAGGCCGAGGGCGGCGCCCTTCTCCTTCTCGGGGAAGAAGAAGGAGATGTTGCTCATCGAGGAGGCGAAGTTGCCGCCGCCCACGCCGGCGGTAGCGGCGATGGTCAGCATCAGCCAGAACGGGGTGCCGGGGTTGGTGGCCACGTGCACCAGGCCCAGGCACGGGACGACCAGCAGGAGCGCGGAGACGACCGTCCAGTTGCGCCCGCCGAACCTGGCCACGGCGAAGGAGTACGGGAACCGCATCGTGGCGCCGACGAGCACCGGGACGCCGGTCAGCCAGAGGGCCTGGGACGCGGTGATCGGGTAGCCGGAGGCGATCAGCACCGGGGTCGCGATCGACCACAGCTGCCAGACGGTGAAGCCGAGGAACTCGGCGGCGATGGACCACCACAGGTTGCGGCGGGCGGTGGCACGGCCGCCGCCCTCCCACTGGACGTGGTCCTCGGGGTTCCAGACGTCCACCCACCGCCCGCGGCGGGGGGCGGTCGTGGTGCCGACGGCGCCACCGGTGGTGGTCGCGCCGTCCGGGGCGGTGACCACCTCGAGGCGGTCGGGCGCTGCGGTGCGCGTGGCGCGGGTGTCCTGCGGCATGGCAGGGAACCTACGAACGCCGTGTTGCGTGCCGGTGCCGCTGTGTGACGGCACCGGCACGCTTCCCTCACACGGCGGTGGAGCCGCTGTGAGAGCGGTGAGGGGTCAGCGGACCCCGACGAGGTCGACCACGAAGACGAGGGCCTCGTCCGGGCCGATGACGCCGCCGGCGCCGCGCTTGCCGTACGCCAGGGCGGACGGGATCTCCAGGCGACGGCGGCCGCCGACGCGCATGCCGAGCAGGCCGTCGTCCCAGCCCTTGATGACCTGGCCGACGCCCACGCGGAAGCTCAGCGGCTCGCCGCGGTCCCACGAGGCGTCGAACTGCTCGCCGGTGGAGTGGGTGACGCCCACGTAGTGGGTGGTGACGGTGGCGCCGGGGGTGGCCTCGGGGCCGTCACCGACGGTGATGTCGGTGATGACGAGCTCGGTGGGGGCGGGACCCTCGGGCGGGTCGACCTCGGGACGGGTCCCTGCGTTGTCGTGGGTGCTCATGGGTTCACTGTGCCGCGAGCACGTCGACGACGAACACGAGGGTCGCGTTCGCGGGGATCTTCTCGCTCGGCGACGTCGCCCCGTAGCCGAGGTCCGGTGGGATGACGAGCAGCACCTGGCTGCCCACGGGAACGCCCTCCAGGCCCTGGTCCCAGCCCTTGATGACCTGCCCGGAGCCGAGCGTGAAGTCGAACGGGGCGCCGTTGGCCCAGGAGGAGTCGAAGACCTCACCGGTGGACCACGTGACGCCGGTGTACTGCATGGTCAGCTGCTGGCCCTTCTGCACCGGCGCACCGGTGCCCTTGACGAGGACCTGGCTGACCAGCGACGTCGGCGGGGCGACCGTCGAGTCGAGGGTGATCTTCGGGGCGTGGGTGGTCGGGTCGACGGCGACGGACGCCACACCGGCCGGCAGCGGCGCCGTCTGCGGGGTCCCGGTGGCCCAGCCCGGTGAGACGGACTTCACGTCCACGAGGTAGACGAGGGTGTCGGTGGCGCCGATCTGGGCCTGCGGGAGACCGCCCTGCGGGCCGTACCCGTCGGCCGGGGCGACGGCGATCAGCATCCGCGTGCCGGCCTTGACCCCGGTGAGGGCGGTGGTGAAGGCCGGGATGACACCGGGGCCGAGCACGAACTGCGACGGCTTGTCGGTCCAGCTGCTGGACCCGAAGGGCTTGCCGCTCTGGCCGTTGACTCCCACGAAGTCGACGCTGAGCACCTGGCCGGTCGTGGCCGCCTCGCCCGTGCCCTCCTGGAGCACCCGCGTCGTGGTCTTGGTGGTGCTGAAGCCCGCCGGCACGGTGACGGTGGGGACCGCGGCCTGGCCGGTGGCGCCCTCGGCGGGGTCGGTGACGGTGACCTTCGAGAGGTCGCCCGTGACCGCGGCGGTGCTGGCGGCGGTGCTGCTCGACGCGGTGCCCGACCCGTCACCGGAGCCGCCGGAGCACCCGGTGAGCAGGAGCGCACCGGCCACGAGGGAGACGAGGAGAGCAGGACGACGACGAGCGGCGATCACCCCAGCACGCTACGCGACCGGACTGGGTGCTCCCCGTGGACGCACGACGTCACATGCTCGCGATGAGGCGCTCGACCCTCTCGTCCACCGACCGGAACGGGTCCTTGCAGAGCACCGTGCGCTGCGACTGGTCGTTGAGCTTGAGGTGCACCCAGTCGACGGTGAAGTCGCGGCGCTTCTCCTGCGCCGTCCTCACGAAGTCCCCGCGCAGGCGGGCGCGGGTGGTCTGCGGGGGCACGCTGGTGGCCTCGAACACCTCGATGTCGCTGCTGACGCGCTCCACCATGCCGCGGGCGGCGAGGAGGTTGTACAGACCCCGGGTGCGGGAGACGTCGTGGTAGGCGAGGTCGAGGCGGGCGACCCGGGCGTCGGACAGCGACAGGCCGTGGCGCGCCTGGTAGCGCTCGACCAGCTTGAGCTTGATGACCCAGTCCAGCTCGCGGTCCACCAGGGACAGGTCGCCCTCGCGCACGGCGCGCAGGCCGCGCTCCCACAGGTCGAGCACGCGCTTGTCGGTGCTGGAGCGGGTGCCCTCCTCGTCGATGAAGGCCTTCGCGCGCTCGAGGTACTCCTCCTGCACCTCCAGGGCGCTGGCCTCGCCGCCGTTGGCGAGCTTGAGCATCCGCCGCCCGGTGGTGTCGTGGCTCACCTCGCGGATGGCGCGGATGGGGTTCTCCAGCGACAGGTCGCGCACCGCGACGCCGCTCTCCAGCATCCGCAGGACGATGTCGACGGCGCCAGCCTTGAGCATCGTGGTGGTCTCGGACATGTTCGAGTCGCCCACGATGACGTGGAGGCGGCGGAACCTGTCGGCGTCGGCGTGGGGCTCGTCGCGGGTGTTGATGATGGGCCGGCTGCGCGTGGTGGCGCTGGAGACGCCCTCCCAGATGTGGTCGGCGCGCTGGGACAGGCAGTAGACCGCCCCGCGCGGCGTCTGGAGCACCTTGCCGGCGCCGACGAGCACCTGGCGGGTGACCAGGAAGGGGATGAGGACGTCGGCGAGGCGGGAGAACTCCCCCTGGCGGGGCACGAGGTAGTTCTCGTGGCAGCCGTAGGAGTTGCCGGCGGAGTCGGTGTTGTTCTTGAAGAGGAACACCTCCCCACCGATGCCCTCCTCGGCGAGGCGCCGCTCGGCGTCCACCGTGAGCCCCTCGAGGATCCGCTCGCCCGCGCGGTCGTGGATCACGAGCTGGCGCACGTCGTCGCACTCGGGGGTGGCGTACTCGGGGTGGGAGCCCACGTCGAGGTAGAGGCGGGCGCCGTTGCGGAGGAAGACGTTGGACGACCGCCCCCACGAGACGACCTTGCGGAAGAGGTAGCGGGCGACCTCGTCGGCGGACAGGCGGCGCTGGCCGTCCGCGGCGCAGGTGACCCCGTACTCGGTCTCCAGACCCAGGATCCGGCGGTCCACGATCGCCACAGTACGTCGGCTGCACGGCCGCGCGAGGGCGGGGCGCGCACGCGGGCGCTGTCGGTGGTCGCCGGTACCGTCCGACGGGGGCTCCCCTTGACTTCGACACTGCGCCGCATCATCGCAGGTCAGGGCTTCGTTGATGTTGCTGGATCGAACGCCTGTCGGTATCATCTGGAGCGTGGACGAGACCCCCGCGAGCGCCCTCGTGGCGGCGAGCGACGGGCTCCCGCAGCCTCCGGCGCGGACGCGCCGGACCCGGTCGCAGGCCCGTCGTCGTCGTGCGGCCCTGTCCGAGCTGCCACCGCGCGGCCCCGCCCGGCGCCGGCACGACGCGACCCGGCGGGACGTGGCCCGGCGGGGCCTGCCCGGTCCGGCCGGCATGGACCAGGCGCTGCTCGACCAGGTGCTCACCGCCCGCGCCGTGCCGGACGAGGAGTGGGTCTGGGACGCCGCGCTCAGCCGGTGGCGCGTCGCCACCGACGCCGACGACGCCCCGTGGATCTCCGGGGACGTCTCCGGCCTGCTCGAGCACCCCGACGACGCTCCGGTCGACGTCGTCCTCGACGACGGGCCCTGTCCCTTCCAGCAGCACAGGACCGCGCAGCGAGCCGCTGGTGAGTTCGAGCGCTGGCTCGCTGAGGACGCCGACGACGACGAGCGCCGCCGCGTCCGCGCCGTCGTCGCCGAGCGGGTCGCCCTGCACGCCGCGAGGAGGCACGCCCACAGGCTCCGCACCCAGCAGGCCGCCGTGGGGCGGGCCCAGGGCAGCCAGGTCCGCATCCTCGCAGCGATGGCGCCGCTGTACCGAGCCGCCGTGCACCACCCCGACAGGGAGCCCGACGACCAGGACGACCTCGACGACTCACCGGGCGGGTCCCGCGCGCAGCGCCAGCGCGAGTCGCTGGAGGCGTTCGGCCTGACCGACCTCGTCACCGAGGTGGCGCTGCTGCTCGCGTGGACGGAGCACCGCGCCGGCAAGCAGGTGCGGCTGGCCGAGCACGTGGTCGGCTGCCTCCCGCGGACCCTGGAGCGCCTGGAGGCCGGGCGGCTGGACCTCGCCCTGGTGACGGTGGTCGCCGAGCAGAGCCTCGACCTCGACCCGCAGCTGGCGCTCGAGCTCGACGAGGAAGTCTTCGGCCCCGACGGCTCCGGGCTGGGACTGAACACCGCCGAGCTCAAGGACGTCGTCGACGAGGTGGTGGCCCGCAAGGACGCCGCCGCGGTGCGCCGCCGGTCGCGCCGGAAGGTGTCGGCGCGGTCGGTGGTCATGCGGCCCCTCGGCGACGGCATCGCCCAGCTGGTCATGACCGGCCCGGCACCCGCCGTCGTCGCGACCTACGAGCACCTCGACGCCGTCGCCGGGCTGAACCTCGCCGAGGCGCGCCAGGCGATCTCGGAGGGGCGACTGCCCGCCGACGGCGGCGACCCCTACGCCAACGGAGTGGACGGGCTCGGCGGGGCTCCGGACGGTCCGGAGGCTGACGCCGCCGTCCACGACGCCCGGCGGATGCCCGCACACCGCTTCGACGCCCTGGCCACCGCGGTGCAGGGCGCCTCTCCCGCCGAGCCGGGCGCCCCGCGCCCGCAGACGACGCTGGAGCTGCACGCGGCGCTGTCCACGCTGTGCGGCGAGGACGACCAGCCCGGGTGGCTGGAGGGCCTCGGCTGGGTGCCCGGGTGGCTGGTCCGCCAGGGGCTGACGTGGGAGCGCTGCCGGCTGCGGCGTGTCCTCACCGACCCCTTCACCGGCTACCTCGTCACCGTGGACGGGCACACGTACCCGGCGAGCTGGCTCACCGACCCGGGGCCACCACCACCCCCGCGCACGCGCCCGGGGCCGCCGCCGGGCACCCCTCCCCGCGGTCCGGGAGCGGCCCCCACGACCTTCCACGGGCGCCCCGTCCAGCAGGTGCCCGGCACCCCGCACGAGGACGACGACGACCCGCCCGCCCAGCCCGACCAGCAGTCCGACGAGCATCTCGACGACCTGCACGACGACGTCGTGCTCGCTCCCGAGGCCGACTCCCCCGTCCCCTGCACCGACGGCACCTGCTCCCCGGCCAGCCCCTCGAGCTGCCCGGTCGCGAGCGTCGGCGGTGGCCGTTACGCGCCTCCCGCGGCACTGGCCCGGGTGGTCCGACGGCGGTGGGGCCGCTGCGCCCACCCCGGGTGCCGGCGCCGCGCCACGGCGTGCGACCTCGACCACGTCGTCCCTCACCGCCGCGGTGGCCCCGCCGCCGGCGGAGGGAGCACGTGCGCCTGCAACCTCGAACCGAAGTGCCGGCGCCACCACCTGCTGAAGCACGGCGGACGGCAGGACCCGTCCCGCCCCGATGACGGGTGGGTGCGCTGGACCGCGCGCTGGCAGCAGTGGCGGTGCGACCGCGGGTCGTCGCACTGGCGCTCACCGCTGGGCTTCGACCACCACAGCGCTCCCCGCCCCGCGGCGCTCCCGGACGAGCGGTACCGCTTCACACCGTGGCCACCGCGGAACCCCCTCGAGGAGGAGCGCCTCGGACGCCGGCACGCTGGCGCCCTCGACGAGGCGCCGTCGCTCGCGAACGCCCGCCGCACGCACGTCACCTTCCCCGACGAGCCGCCCTTCTAGGCCCCGGCCCCTCGGGTGGCGCCGACGGCATCGGACGGCGATGGGCGCCTCCGGGCGACGATCATGGAGCAGCGCGCCACCTCCTCGCCTGACGTCAGCCCTGCGGGCCCTCGCCAGGGACCGATGCGCACCTCGCGACGATCTGCGGAACCGCGCTGGTCGGTCCGCACCGAACCGGTCCTCCTCTGACACGACCCGCCGTCAGGACGGTCGCCGAGGACCAGCGTCGCGACGCACCACGGCTGCACACCACGACGGAATTCCCTGCGCATCCTCGTGCGGCTCGACGGTGTCGCTGGATTCCTTGATCGTCGTCGAGGCGCGTGCCCGGTCAGATGAGCGGCTTGACGAGCACCACGAGGCGGACGCCGCGGTCGTCGACGCGGGCGGCGTCACCGGGCCTGTCGCTCAGGCGGTACCCGGCGCGCTGGTACAGCGCGATCGAGCCCTCCGACTCCGCTCCCGTGAACAGCTCCATGCGCACCGCACCCGCCTGGCGGGCCTCGTCCTCGGCCGCGCCCAGGAGGGCCTTGCCGAGCCCCCGTCCCTGCGCATCCGGGACGACGACGAGCCTGCCCACGTGCCCGACGAGCGGGCCGTCACCGTCGTCGTCCTGCCCGCCGGGCAGATCGCCGGGCAGGTCACGGGCCAGGTGGACGCGGACCGAGCCCAGCACCCGGTCCGGCTTCCAGTCCGACCAGGCACCGGCCTCGGCGACCACGACCCGCTGCGCCGGGTCGTCGATGGCGGCGCGCACGTCGGAGAGCGTCTCCCGCAGCGGCGGGAGCAGCGGGTCGCCGTAGCGCTGGGCCTCGCTGACGAACGCCGCCAGCGAGACCACGAGCACCTCACCGGCGTCCGCCAGCCGTGCGCGGCGCAGCCGCCACCCACCCACGCCAGACCAGCCCTGCGAGGGTCAGTCAGCGGGCGGCAGGTCGACGGTGCTGCTGGGCAGGCCGGTGTGCCCCGCCTGCCCTGCGGCGGGCGCGGACGCGGGAGCGCCCTCGTCGCTGCCGTCGATGACGGCCTGCAGCACCAGTCCCTCGAGCCGGCGGAAGGTGCGCCGCGGCCGGGCGCGCTCCAGCACCGCGACCTCGAGCTGGTCGGCGCTCAGCGTGCGCGCGGGGCCCCCCGCGGGGTCGGGCGCCAGGGCGCGCAGCGCCAGCGCCAGCACACCGGGCAGGTCGAGGTCGGCGCGCCAGCCCTCCCGCAGCGGCCCGACGACCGCCTCGGTCTGGCCGCCGATGATGACCACGCCGTGCTCCTCGGCCACCGAGCCGTCGTAGGTGAGGCGGTACAGCTGGTCGGTGCCCGGCTCCGGGCCCACCTGCGCCACCACCACCTCGACCTCCAGCGGCTTCGGCTCGCTGGTGAACACCGCACCGAGGGACTGCGCGTAGGCGTTCGCCAGGCCGCGGGCCGTGACGTCGGCGCGGTCGTAGGAGTACCCGCGCAGGTCGGCGTAGCG
The DNA here is from genome assembly GCF_014270065.1 of Quadrisphaera sp. RL12-1S. Lineage (NCBI taxonomy): Bacteria > Bacillati > Actinomycetota > Actinomycetes > Kineosporiales > Kineosporiaceae > Quadrisphaera > Quadrisphaera oryzae. The sequence continues at coordinate 463,099 of NZ_JACNME010000002.1, forward strand.
CACCCCGGCGACGCGCAGGTTCTCGAACTCGTTGTACTTGCCGACCGCTGCGAAGCCGATCCGGTCGTAGATCTCGCTGACCTTGTGCAGCGCCTTGGACGGGTTCTCCGCCACGAAGGCGATGCCCCCCGCGTACTCGGCCACCACCACCGACCGCCCGCGGGCGATGCCCTTGCGGGCGTAGTCGGCCTTGTCCCGGATGAGCTGCTCGGGGCTGACGTAGAACGGCATGCTCATCGGCGGCGCCCCTCCTGCTCGGCGGTGCGGTCGGCGATGACGGCGGCGGCGACGGCGCCGAGCTCGTCCTCGCCCACCCGCACGTAGCCCTCGGCCGTGACGACGGCGACGACCGGCCAGATCCGGCGCACGACGTCGGGGCCGCCGGTGGCGGAGTCGTCGTCGGCGGCGTCGTAGAGGGCCTCCACGGCCACCCGCACGGCGCCGTCGGCGTCCAGCCCCGGGCGCCACAGCTTCTTGAGGGCCCCACGGGCGAACAGCGAGCCGGAGCCGACGGCGTGGTGCTCGTGCTCCTCGTAGCGGCCGCCGGTGACGTCGTAGCTGAAGATCCGGCCGGTCTGGCGGGCGAGGTCGTACCCGGCGAACAGCGGCACCACCGCCAGGCCCTGCATGGCCAGGCCGAGGTTGCCGCGCACCATGGTGGCCAGGCGGTTGGCCTTGCCGTCCAGGCTGAGCAGGGCGCCCTCGATCTTCTCGTAGTGCTCCAGCTCCACCTGGAACAGGCGCACCAGCTCCACCGCCAGGCCCGCGGACCCGGCGATGCCCACGCAGCTCCACGCGTCGGCGGGGAAGACCTTCTCGATGTCGCGGCTGGCGATCATCGACCCGGCCGTGGCGCGCCGGTCACCGGCCATCACCACGCCCCCGGGGAAGGTCAGCGAGACGATGGTGGTGCCGTGCGGCGCCAGCTGCTCACCCGCTCCCCCGTGCTGCGCTGTGGCGGCGCGGCGGCCGGGCAGCAGCTCGGGGGCGTGCGCGCCGAGGAACTCGGTGAACGAGGAGCTGCCGGGCGTGGTGAACGCCGGGGGCAGGGGAGCTGCCGTCACTGGCCGCCCTTCTGCGTGTACTGGCGCACGAACTGCTCGGCGTTGGACTCGAGCACGTCGTCGATCTCGTCGAGGAGGGCGTCGACGTCGTCGGTCGACGACGCGGCCGAGTCCTCGCCCTGGGCGCCCGAGCGCGGGAGCGGCTCGACCTCGTGCTCGACCTCGTCCTTGTCGCGCCGCGACGGGCGCTGCTGCTCCTGACCTGGCACCGGTGCCTCCTCCAGGTGACCGCTCGGCTGGCCGGCGCACCCACGGGGTGGGGTCCGGTCGTGCTGCGTCGATCGTAGGCGCGGGCGCCGACAGCGCGACCGGCACCCGGCTGATCGGCGGGCTCCCCCCTGCGGACCTGGCAGCATCGGGGCCGTGCCAGAGCAGCCCGACTCCCCCGCCGAGGTCCCCGCCGAGGTCCCCACCGAGGTCCCTGCCGAGCTCCTCGAGGCCCGCGAGGGCACGGGCGCCGCGTTCCCGGCCGCGCTGGCCGCCCACGCCCGCCGCTCCGGCGCCCTCGCCGACGCCGCCGCCTGGTGGAGGTCCGAGGAGCTGTCGGTGCGGCAGGTCGGGCTGGAGCTGTCCGCCGTCCTGGCCGGCCCCGCGTCCCCCCTGCCGCTGGCCGACCGGGAGCGGGCGCGCGAGCAGGTGGCCGAGCAGGCGGCGCAGGCCGCCACCAGCCCCGACGCCGACCTGCGCTGGGCCGCCGCGAAGGCCCTCGGCGCAGCCGGGCCGTCGGCGGCCGCGCTCGACGTCCTCGTCGTCCTCTCCCGCGACGGCGACCCGGACGTGCGGTGGCAGGCCGTGGCCTGCCTGCCCCTGGCCCTCGGCGCCGACGGCGCCTGGCTGGACGGTGAGCCCGGGCAGCGCGTGGTGACCGCCCTGGTGCGCGCCACCGAGGACGACGACGCCGACGTGGCCGAGCAGGCCGTCTTCGCCCTCGCCGAGCAGCTCGACCCGACCGGCGCCGCCGCCTCGGCCGCGGTGGCCGACGCCCTGGCCGCCCGCCTGGACGCCCCCGGGGAGACCGGGGGCCTGGCCGCGCTGGGCCTGGTCCGCCGCGACGACCCGCGCGCCGAGCCCGCCGTGCGCGCCGCGCTGAGCGGCGCCCTGGCCGACCCGGACTCCGAGCTGGACGAGCCGTGGCTGACCGCCGCCGACCTCCTGCCGGGTCTGGTGGCCCTCGCCGCGGACGTGCGGGCGGCGGGGAGGATGGAGGCATGAGCCCCCGCGTCACCGCCTCCAGCGAGCACACCGCCGCCGTCTCCGCCCTCCAGCTGCGCAGCGCGCTGGCGGACTACACCGGCGCCCGCCGCGAGGCCATGCCGGAGGCGTACAGCCAGTACCGCGTGGAGTCCGGCGGCACCGGCGCCGGCACCCGGGTGGGCTGGCGCTTCCAGGCAACCAAGAAGCGCGTGCGCGAGCAGCTGGTGGAGGTCTCCGAGGAGCCCGACGGCACCCTCGTCGAGCGCGACACCCGCTCCTCGATGGTCACCCGCTGGGTGGTCGCCCCCTCCGGGATGAGCTCGTGCACGGTCTCCACGACGACGACGTGGGACGGCGCCACCGGCGTCGGCGGCTTCTTCGAGCGGACCTTCGCCCCGCTGGGGCTCAAGCGCGTCAACGGCGAGCTGGTCGCCAACCTGGAGAGCCGGCTGAAGGGCTCCTCAGCGACCTGAGAGGGCGTCCACCAGCGCGGCGGCGTCGGGGCACCGGTCCAGGAGCGCCTCGGTGCCGGCCCGGGTGCCGCGCAGCGGTTCCAGCATCGGCACCCGCTGCAGCGCTCCGCGGCCGGGCACGTCGAAGATCACCGAGTCCCAGCTGGCGGCGGCCACGTCACGGGAGTACCGGGCCAGGCACTGGCCCCGGAACCACGCCCGGGTGTCCTCGGGGGGCTCGGTGCTGGCGACCTCCGCCTCGGCGTCGGTGACCAGCTCCTCCACGGCCCCGCGGGCGCGCAGCCGGGCGTGCAGGCCCTTGGCGGGGTTGACGTCGGCGTACTGCAGGTCGATGAGGGCCAGGCGGGGTGAGTCCCAGGCCAGGCCGTCGCGGTCGCGGAAGCCCTGCAGCAGCCGCAGCTTGGCCACCCAGTCCAGCTGGCCGGCCAGGCGGAACGGGTCGGCCTCGAGGTCGGTGAGCACCCGCTCCCAGCGGGCCAGCACGTCATCGGTCTCGGCGCGGGCCGCCTCGTCCGGACCGCCGCCGCGGGAGGCGACGTGGGCGCGGGCCGCCTCCAGGTAGCGCCACTGCAGCTCGACCGCGGTGAGCTGGCTGCCGTCGGCCAGCCGCACCCGGTGGCGGAGCGACGGGTCGTGGCTGACGGCGTGCAGCTCCGAGACCGGGGCGGAGACCACGAGGTCCGGAGCGGTGCCGGCCTCGACCATGTCGAGCACCAGCGCCGTGGTCCCCAGCTTGAGGTAGGTCGCCACGTCGCAGAGGTTGGCGTCACCGACGATGACGTGCAGGCGGCGGTAGCGGTCCGCGCTGGAGTGCGGCTCGTCGCGGGTGTTGATGATCGGCCGCTTGAGGGTGGTCTCCAGGCCGACCTCGGTCTCGAAGTAGTCGGCGCGCTGCGACAGCTGGAAGCCGGGCTCCTCGCCCCGCTGCCCCAGGCCCACGCGGCCGGCGCCGCACACCACCTGGCGGCTCACGAAGAACGGCACCAGGCCCCGCACGATCGCGCCGAACGGGGTGGTGCGGGCCATGAGGTAGTTCTCGTGGGTGCCGTAGGAGGCGCCCTTGCCGTCGGTGTTGTTCTTGTACAGGTTCACTGGGTCCAGCCCCGGGGAGGCGGCCACGCTCGCCGCCGCCCGGCGCATCACCAGCTCCCCCGCGCGGTCCCACCGGACCGCCGCCAGCGGCCCGGTGACCTCCGGGGAGGAGTACTCGGGGTGGGCGTGGTCGACGTAGAGCCGGGCGCCGTTGGTGAGGACGACGTTGGCGCTGGCCGGGTCCTCCCCCGCACCGGCGGCGCCCACGCCCGCGCCGTCGCCCGGGTCGCGGCGGCCGGGGGCGTCGGTGAGCTGGCTGGAGTGGGCGGCGCTGCGGGGCACCTCGTAGCCGCGGGCGTCGCGCAGCGGTGCCTCGTCCTCGTAGTCCCACCGGGGCCCGCTGCGCCGGCCCGAGACCAGCGGGGCGGCGTAGCTGGCCACCACCTGGCTGGACAGCAGCACGGGGTCGTGCTCGGGGTGGCCCGGCGCTGAGACGCCGTACTCGGTCTCCACACCCACGACCCGGCGCACGCTCATCACGGCCACCCTAGGCTCGGGTGGTGACGCAGCGCGCGGCAGCCCCCGCCCGGACCCCCGCCACCCGCAGGACGACGACGGCGGGTGCACCGGCCCTGGTGGCGGCGCTCGTCGTCGACGTCGCGCTCGTCCTGGTCTTCGCCGCTGTGGGACGCCGCTCGCACGGCGAGGCCGGTGCCGTGGTGGGACTGGCGCACACCGCCTGGCCGTTCCTGGCCGGGCTCGGCGCCGGCTGGCTGCTGGTGGCGCTGCTCGGGTCGCGCCGCAGCTGGTCGCCGCTGGCGTTGGTGCCCGCAGGCCTGGTGGTGTGGGCCGCGACGCTGCTGGGCGGGCACCTGCTGCGGCTGGTCTCCGGCCAGGGCAGCGCGTGGAGCTTCGCGGTGGTCAGCGCCGTCGTCCTGGCGGTGTTCCTGCTGGGATGGCGGGCTCTGAGGACGCCGCTGGCCCGCGTGCTGCGGAGCACGCGGGCCAGCGGGCACGGTCCTCGCGGCCAGGACTAGAGGTACTGGCCGGTGCCGTTGACGGTGTCGATGCTCCGGCCGGGCTCGGAGCCCTGCTTGCCCTGGATGATCGTGCGGATGTAGGTGATCCGCTCGCCCTTCTTGCCCGAGATCCGCGCCCAGTCGTCGGGGTTGGTGGTGTTGGGCAGGTCCTCGTTCTCCTTGAACTCGTCCACGCAGGCCGCCATGAGGTGCTCGATCCGGATCCCGCGCTGGCCGGTGGTCAGCAGGTCCTTGATGGCGGACTTCTTGGCCCTGTCGACGATGTTCTGGATCATGGCGCCGGAGTTGAAGTCCTTGAAGAACAGGACCTCCTTGTCACCGTTGGCGTAGGTGACCTCGAGGAACTGGTTCTCCTCGGACTCGGCGTACATCCGCTCCACCGTGCGCTCGATCATCGCGGCGGCGGTGGCCGTCGGGGACCCCCCGTTCGCGGCGAGGTCGTCGGCGTGCAGCGGCAGGTCCGGCGTCAGGTACTTGGCGAAGACGTCGTGCGCGGCCTGCGCGTCGGGACGCTCGATCTTGATCTTCACGTCGAGGCGTCCCGGGCGCAGGATGGCCGGGTCGATCATGTCCTCGCGGTTGGACGCGCCGATGACGATGACGTTGTCGAGGCGCTCCACGCCGTCGATCTCGGCGAGCAGCTGCGGCACGATCGTCGTCTCGGTGTCGGAGGAGACGCCCGAGCCGCGGGTGCGGAACAGCGACTCCATCTCGTCGAAGAAGACGATGACGGGCGTGCCCTCGGAGGCCTTCTCCCGCGCGCGGGCGAAGATCAGGCGGATGTGCCGCTCGGTCTCGCCGACGTACTTGTTGAGCAGCTCGGGGCCCTTGATGTTGAGGAAGTAGCTGCGCACCTCCGTCTTGCCCTGCCGCTCGGCGGCCTGCTTGCTCAGCGAGCGCGCCACGGCCTTGGCGATGAGCGTCTTGCCGCAGCCCGGGGGGCCGTACAGCAGGATGCCCTTGGGCGCCTTGAGGCCGTGCTCGCGGAACAGCTCGGGGTGGGCGAAGGGCAGCTCGACGGCGTCGCGGATGGCCTCGATCTGGCCGGCCAGGCCGCCGATGTCGGTGTACTCGATGTCGGGGACCTCCTCCAGGAGGAGCTCCTCGACCTCGGCCTTGGGCACCTTCTCGAAGACCACCGAGCTGCGCGGGTCGAGGTTGAGGGCGTCGCCCACGCGCAGCTTGGCCGCCTGCAGGGGCGCCGCCAGGCGCACCACGCGCTCCTCGTCGGCCTGGGCCGTGACCAGGGCGCGGCCGCCGTCGAGGACCTCCTTGAGCGTGACCACCTCGCCGATGCGGTCGTACCCGCCGGCGCGCACCACGTTGAGGGACTCGTTGAGGAGCACCTCCTGGCCGTGCCCGAGGGCGTGGGCGTCGACGGCGGGGCTGACCGCCACGCGGACCTTGCGGCCGGCCTGGACGACGTCGGCGGTGCCGTCCTCGTGCAGCTCCAGGAACGTGGCGTACCCGGAGGGCGGCTGCGCGAGGCGCTCCACCTCGCCCTTGAGCTCCACCAGCCGGGCGCGCGCCTCGGTGAGGGTGCGCACCAGCCGGTCGTTCTGGGACGTGGACGCGGCGAGCTGGCGCTCGAGGTCCGCCGCCCGCTCCTCCAGGGCCCGCGTGCGGGCCGGGGTCTCGGCCAGGCGCCGTCGCAGGGCACCCACCTCCTCGCGCAGTCCCTCCACCGCCCGCCGCTGGGCGGGAGGCTCGTGGTGCTCGGTGGTCTCAAAGGGCCCTGAGCTCGCGTCTGACACAGCACACCTCCGCACGACCCGCTCGGCGCGGGCCGGAGTCGAGTCCGTGCTCGACGATAACTCCCGCCTCAGACCTCGCGCGGTGAGATCCCCTCGGCTGCAACAGGACCGTCACCGGGCTGTGACGCAGGAGGCTCCCCCGCTGCCGTCGACGAGGACGACGCGGCGTCGGCGATGCGGGCCGCGTCGCGGGCGGAGCGGCGCAGCTTCTTGTCGGAGGTGCCGCGCACGCCGAGGGAGGCGTCGTCGAACTCCTCCTCGGCCCACGGGGAGACCAGCGTCCCGGACTCGTCGCTGGCGCCGGGCGCCGGACGGCGGCGCCGCTGGGGCGCGGTGGTGCCCGGGGCGAGGCGCCGGCTGGTCATGAGGAACCCGGTGTGGCCGACCATGCGGTGCTCGGGGCGCACCGACAGGCCCTCGAGGTGCCAGCCGCGCACGAGGGACTCCCACGCGCTGGGCTCGGTCCAGCAGCCGGCCCCCCGCAGGTCCTCCGCGAGGCGCGACAGCTGCGTGGCGGTGGCCACGTAGGCGATGAGCACGCCGCCGGGCGCGAGCACGGTCGCCACGGACTCCAGGCACTCCCAGGGGGCCAGCATGTCCAGCACCACGCGGTCGACGCTGCCGGGCTCCTCGCCGTCCTCGGGGTCGACGAGCGCGGTGGCGAGGTCGCCGACGGTGACGCGCCAGGCGGGGTGGGGACCGCCGAAGAACCCTTCGACGTTGCCGCGGGCGATGTCGGCGAAGTCCGCGCGGCGCTCGTAGGAGTGCACGTGCCCGTCGTCGCCGACCGCCCTCAGCAGCGACATCGACAGCGCGCCGGAGCCGACGCCGGCCTCCACCACGCGGGCGCCGGGGAAGACGTCGGCCATGGCGACGATCTGCCCGGCGTCCTTGGGGTAGACCACCGCCGCGCCGCGGGGCATGGACAGCACGTGGTCGGCCAGGAGCGGCCGCAGGGCCAGGTACTCGTGCCCGGAGGTGCTGACCACCACGGAGCCGTCAGGCTCACCGATGAGCTGCTCGTGGCGCAGGTGCCCGCGGTGGGTGTGGAAGGTGGCGCCGGGCGCCAGGGTGATGGTGTGCAGACGACCGCGCGGGTCGGTCAGCTGGACGCGGTCACCCACGCGGAACGGGCCGCGGCGCAGCGCGGAACCGGTGCTCACGGAACGGTCACTCCTCGGTGCTGGACGTCAGGAAGGGGTCTGTCAGGGGTGCTCGGCGGAAGTGCTGGGACGGGTGGGCGAGCCGCCGGCTCAGCGGCGCGCAGCCCGGGGCCCGAGGACGGCCGCGGTGACGTCGCGCGCCAGCAGCAGCCCCACCACCCGGCCGCCGGGGTCCACCAGCACCCACTCCTCGCTGGACTGGCGCGACATGGCGGTGATGAGCTCGGGGCCCACGAGGTGGTCGGGCAGCACCGTGCCGGGAAGCAGGGCCGTGGCCGCCGCGGTGGCGGGGACGGCGGGGCGGCGCTCGGGCGGGACGGCCTGGGCGGCGCCGGGGTCGAGCAGGCCGGCCGGGCGCCCGTCCGGGGCGGTCAGCACCACGCGGGCGCCCCCGGAGGCCTGGGCCGCCGCGAGCGCGTCGGCCACGGACGCGTCGGCGGGCACGGCGACCGCGGGGCGGGCCAGCTCCCGGGCCCGGGCCCGGGGCAGCCGCCGGCGGACGGCGGGGCCGGCGAGGGCCGCTCCGGCACCGGTCCACAGGACGGCGCCGACGGCCCCGGCCCAGACCACCGTGACGATGTCGGGGCGGCCGCCGTGCACCAGCGGCCAGCCGAGGGCGACCACCGGCACGCCGACGGCGAGGACGCGCCCGGTCCACCCCGCGGCGACGGTGCCGCGGTCCCGGTCTCCGGACAGCCGCCACACGGCCGCCTCGAGCAGGCGGCCGCCGTCCAGCGGGAGGCCGGGGAGCACGTTGAACACAGCCACGAAGGCGTTGGTGAGGACGGTGGCGGTGAGCAGCAGCGAGGCCAGCGGCGGCAGGGCCTGGGAGTGCAGGGGCAGGTAGGCCAGCAGCGCGAGCAGCCCGTTGGCGAGGGGGCCCACGACGGCGACGGCGAAGCTGCGCCACGGGGAGGGCATCTCCCGCTCGAACTGGGTGTGACCGCCCATGAGCGTGAGGACGACGCGGGTGGGCGGCAGGCCCACGGCGCGCGCGACCAGCGCGTGGGCCATCTCGTGGACGAGCACCGAGACGCCCAGCAGCACCGCGTAGGCGAAGGAGACCGCGTAGGAGGCGACAGGGCCCAGGCCGGGCGCCGCGTAGGACACCGAGCTGTGGAAGAGCAGGGTGATGATCACGGCGATGACGAACCACGACCGCGCCAGCACCACGGGGACGCCGAGGAGGCGCCCCAGGACCAGGCCCTCGGAGCGCTCGGACGTCGCCCCAGCCACGGCGCCAGGGTACGGGGCCGCGCGGGTGGCCGGTCTGCGGCGCGGGATCCACAGGCACGGGGCCGAGGCGCCCGGGCTGTCGGGGGCGGCGCCTACCGTGGTGGTCGTGTCCGCTTCCCCCACCGCTGAGGCCGCGGCGCCGGTGAGCCGGCGCTCGCTGTCGCCGTCGCGCGCCAGCGACTTCCAGCAGTGCCCGCTGCTCTACCGCTTCCGCACGGTGGACAAGCTGCCCGAGCCGCCGTCGTCGGCGGCGGTCCGGGGCACCCTGGTGCACTCGGCGCTGGAGCACCTCTTCGACCTGCCTGCTGCCCAGCGCACCCCCGAGGCCGCCCAGGCGCTGCTGCCCGGTGCGTGGGAGCAGCTGCAGGTGGACGAGCCCGACGTGGCCACCCTCTTCGACGGCGACGAGGCCGAGCGCACCTGGCTGGAGTCCGCGGCGGCCCTGGTGCGCACGTGGTTCACGCTGGAGGACCCGACGCGCCTGGAGCCGGCCGAGCGAGAGCTGAGGGTCGAGACCGAGCTGGAGTCCGGACTGCTGCTGCGCGGCATCATCGACAGGGTTGACGTCGCCCCCAACGGCATGGTGCGCGTGGTCGACTACAAGACCGGCCGCTCCCCCGGTGAGGGGTTCGAGGGCAAGGCGCTGTTCCAGATGCGCTTCTACGCCCTCGCCGTCTGGCGCCTCAGGGGCGTGGTGCCCGCGCTGCTGCAGCTGGTCTACCTCGGGGACGGCGTGGTCCTGCGGCTGCAGCCCACCGAGGCGGACCTGCTCGCCACCGAGCGCAAGCTCGAGGCGCTGTCCGCGGCCATCGAGAAGGCCCGGGAGAGCGGCGACTGGCGCCCCCGCACCAGCAAGCTGTGCGGCTGGTGCGCCCACCAGGCGCTGTGCCCCGCGTTCGGGGGCACTCCCCCGCCGCTGCCCGTGGCCGTGGGGCCGCGGCCTGAAGACGTGCAGGAGGCTGCAGCGATCGGGTGACCGCCTGCTCCGGACGGGTGTTCGGAGTGCAGTGATCTCGGGGGACGGCCGATCGAGGAGGTGTGAGCAGGCGCACGCCCTTCCTAGGGCGCCCCGTGGGACGGGCGCGTCAGGTGGCTCAGCTCCCAGCGCCCCGGGGGCTGACACAGTCCGTTCGCCCCGCTGCCACCGCTCCGGTGGCCGTGGTCCGGCCTCGATCAGCTCGGCGGCTCACTGGCCTGCGCCCGCGCGGCATGCGGTCGCCGCAGACCTCCACGCTCCTGTCAGGCAGCGAGGCCATGTCTGCTGTGTCCGGCTGGTTGTACGTCTTCACGGGCCTGCTCGTGATCGCCAGCACCTACCTGCCCACGACGGCACCCGAGCGCGGTGCCGACGTCGTCCGCCTGGTCAACGCCGCAGCGGTCGGCGCAGGCGTGCTCATGCTGGTGCTGCGGATGCGCCTGCCCCGCCTGACTCCGCACGTCGCCACCTTCGGCGGCGTCCTCCTCATCACCGCGGCACTCCTGTCGTCAGGAGGCGGTGCCGGCGCGGCCGCCTACGCGGCTGTGTACTGCCTGTCACCCGCCTACTCGTTCCTGTGCCTCCCGCCGAGGTGGGCGTACGTCCACCTCGCTCTCACCGTGCTCGTCGGCGCACCGGCCCTCGCCTCCCAGCCGGGGGTGGGCCTCGCCGAGCAGCTGGTGCTGTGGGGTGTGGTGCTCCTCCTGGGAGTTGCCTCGGGTTTCATGGCGAGGGCCCTGCTGCGGGCCGAGGTCGACAGCCTCACCGGTCTGCGCAACCGCAAGGGCGTGGAGCGCGCGCTCCACGAGGCAGCGGGAGAGAGCGGTTCCCACGTCGACCTCACCTACGCGGTCCTGGACCTCGACCACTTCAAGGCCTACAACGACGGTCTTGGCTCTGCTGCCGGCGACCGGCTGCTGCAGGCCGTGGCCAAGGAGTGGGCCGCCCTGACGCCGCGGGACGGGACGCTCGCCCGGCTGGGAGCCGACGAGTTCGCGCTCGTCATGCCCGGGTGGTCACCGGCCCGCACCGGCGCGCTGCTGGTGGAGATGCACGACGCGCTGCCGCAGGGCGTCACGTGCTCTGCCGGCGTCGCCGGTCGAGAGCCTGGCGAGTCGGTCTCCATGCTGGTGACGCGCACCGAGTCAGCGCTCTACACGGCCAAGCGGGAGGGGCGAGCCCGGACCCACCAGCACCCCGGTGTCGGTCGCGACGGCCGTGAGGTCCACGAGGGCCTGGCCCGGGGCGAGTTCCTGGTCCACTTCCAGCCGATCGTCGACCTGCAGACCGGTGAGCTCGCCGCCGCGGAGGCGCTCGTCCGCTGGCAGCACCCTGCCGGTGGGCTCATCCCGCCGGTGGAGTTCCTTCCCGGAGCGGAGCAGTCAGGCGCCATCAGCGAACTGGGCGAGTGGGTGCTGCGCGAGGCGTGCCAGCAGGCTGCTCGGTGGCCCGCCGGTCCGGACGGTCGCGTGCCGTACGTCACCGTCAACTCCAGCGGCCGCGAGCTGCAGGACCCCGAGTACGCGCAGCGGGTCGCCCGAGCCCTCGCCGACAGCGGCCTCCCGGCGGAGCGCCTGGTCATCGAGCTCGTGGAGAGCCACTACGACATCGAGTCCCTCCACCTGGCCTCCAACCTGCACGCTCTCAAGGCGTCAGGGGTGCGAACGGCGATGGACGACTTCGGCGTCGGGTACTCCAGCCTTGACCGGCTGCGACGGTCAGGCGTGGACATCCTCAAGATCGACAAGTCGTTCACCAGTGATATCAGGGGCCTGTCGTCACAGGCCCCCTTGGTCAGCGCCATCTTGGCCATGGCCGGAGCACTCGGCATGCGGGTCGTCGCTGAAGGCATCGAGGACGCTGAGCAGGCGCAGTGGCTGCGGGCGCGAGGATGCGACCTGGGCCAGGGCTGGTACTTCGGTCGCCCCGCTGGGACAGCACCGTCCGTGACGAAGGTGGCGCGTTCCGCGACGGCATGACGTCGGTCGGACCCTTGACCACTGGCCGCTGCGGGTGAAGGAACGCGTCGTTCCGCGTGTCTTCCGCAGGACGATCCCTCCAACGAGGGACGATCCCGGCAGACCAGAGGCCGGAACGGCCTGTCGCGCGTCCCGGAGGAGCTCCGTGGTCCTCGAACACCCCCAGCCCCCTCACCCAGCGACGCTCCTCCAGGGCGCCGTGCCCGCTCAGAGCACCGGAACACGGCGCCGCACCCGAGGCAGCGCGGTCGAGCTGTCCGTCGAGCACCGGGACGGTGTGACCGGGGTGCTGCACCGGCGCCTCGTGGTCGACGACGGGCACGCAGAACCGACCGACCGCGCCAGGATCCAGGCAGACATCTCGGAGTGGGACGCGCAGCTCCGCCGCCACCCCACCTGGAAGTCGCCGGACGTCGTCGACGGTCAGCTCGTGGTCCACAACGACGCCTCACGGTGGTTCTTCCGGTCCCCGGCGCTGCGCGAGTGGCGGCGGGACCTCGTGCCGTCAGCCGCAGCCCTGTACCCCATCCAACGCCCAGACGTCACCGCCATGCCGTCGGGCTCGCCGGTCGACGAGGCGGCGCGGGCCTTCTTCACCCACACCCTCGACTCCATCGGTGTCCGGACGCGGGGCCGCCTGATGCAGGACGCCCTGCACCGCTCGCGCGCCCTGTCCGTCCGAGACCGCCGCGCTGTCTGGGTGAGCCTCGCCTGCGGCGCGGCGGTCCCGGTGCTCGACGCGGTGCGCGATCACGTCGACACGGGTGAGGGCCCGCGCCTCGAGCTCGTGGACCACGACCCCGACGCGCTCGCCTTCGCACGCCGGCTCGCCGAGGCAGAGGGCATGCAGGCCGACATCGACTTCCGACTGCTGCAGAGGGACCTGGTCGCGACCGTGGTCGCGAGGGACGCACTCGTCGACGAGCTGGGTGCCGGGCGAGCCGCCGTCGTCGACGCGGTCGGGATCTTCGAGTACTTCAGCGACGCCTCGTGCGTGAAGCTCCTGCGGAACGCCTTCAGGCTGCTCGAGCCCGGTGGTGTGGTGGTCGTGGCCAACATGCTGGACGACCGGCCGGAGCTCGACTTCAACCGGCGTGCTGCCGGGTGGCCCGAGCTCCACTACCGCAGTGTGGAGCAGCTCGTCGACCTCGTCCGCCGCGCCGGGCTGCCGCTCGACAGGACGACCATCAGCATCCCCCAGGACGGGGTGTACGCCGTCGTCGACGTCGTGAAGCCGGGCAGCTGACCGAGGCTCAGACCGGCTCTACCGCGGCCGGGTCGTGCGAGGCCCGGGAGGGCTGCAGCTGCCCGTCGCGGATCGCCTCGGCCCAGTGGCACGCCACCCGGTGCGGGGTCCCACCGCCAGCGGCAGCGGGCGCTCCGAGGCCGGGCAGTCCCAGCTGCCGCAGCTGGGGTCGCTCGTCGGCGCAGCGCGTCGGCTGCACGAACGGGCACCGGGTGTGGAAGCGGCAGCCCGAGGGCGGGTCGGCGGGGCTGGGCAGGTCCCCGGTGAGCAGGATCCGTTCGCGGGAGTCCTCCACGGCCGGGTCCGGGACCGGCACCGCCGACATCAGCGACAGCGTGTACGGGTGCAGCGGCTGGGCGTAGAGGTCGTCGGAGTCGGCCTCCTCCACGATCCCGCCGAGGTACATGACGCCCACCCGGTCGCTGGAGTGCCGCACCACCGCGAGGTCGTGCGCGATGAGCACGTACGTCAGCCCGAGGGCCTCCTGCAGGTCCTCCAGGAGGTTCAGCACCTGCGCCTGCACGGAGACGTCCAGGGCGCTCACCGGCTCGTCGGCGACGACGAGCGACGGCTCGGCCGCCAGCGCCCGCGCGATCCCGACGCGCTGGCGCTGACCGCCGGAGAACTCGTGCGGGTAGCGGGTCGCCGCGGACGCCGGCAGGCCCACCAGCCCGAGCAGCTCCCGCACCCGCCTGCTGCGCTCGCCCCTGCCGGGGAACAGGCCGTGGGCGCGCAGCGGCTCGGCGACGGCCGCCTCGACGTCCATGCGCGGGTCGAGGCTGGCCATCGGGTCCTGGAAGACCATCTGCATGCGGCGCCGCTCGCGGCGCAGCGCCTCGGTACCCAGCGAGCGCAGGTCGGTGCCGTCCAGGCTCACGGAGCCCGCCGTCGGCTCGGTGAGGCGCAGCAGCGCCCGCCCGAGCGTCGACTTGCCGCACCCGGACTCCCCCACGAGGCCGTAGGTCTCGCCGCGCCGCACGTCGAGGTCGACGCCGTCCACGGCCTTGACCGGGGAGGCGGCGCGCCGCAGCAGCGACCCGCGGCCCGGGTAGTGCACGGCCAGGCCGCGCGCCGACAGCAGCACGTCGCCGGGGGCGCTGGCGTTCGTGGTGGTCATGCGCTGCGCTCCTGCTGGTGCGGGTCGGTCTGAGCGGCGGGCACCGGGTGCGCGCAGCGCAGCAGGTGCTGCCCGGCGCCGGCCGGTGCGTCGTCGTCCTGCTCCAGGGGCAGGTCGGGAACCCGGCAGGCGTCGGAGACCGCCGCGCAGCGGGGGGCGAAGGCGCACCCGTCGGTCCACCCGATGACGTCGCGCGGGGTGCCCGGGATCGGCTGCAGCCGCTGCCCGCGCGGCGCGTCCAGGCGCGGCACCGACGCCAGCAGCCCCGACGTGTAGCGGTGGCGCGGGCGCGCGAACAGCTCGTGCCGCCCCGCCCGCTCCACCACGCGCCCGGAGTACATGACCGTCACGGAGTCGCACAGGCCCGCGACCACGCCCAGGTCGTGGGTGATGAGCAGCATCGCCGTCCCGCGCTCGCGCACGAGGTCGCCCATGAGCTCCAGCACCTGCGCCTGGATGGTCACGTCCAGCGCCGTGGTCGGCTCGTCGGCGATGAGCAGCTTCGGGTGGCACGCCAGCGCGATGGCGATCATCGCCCGCTGCCGCATGCCGCCCGACAGCTGGTGCGGGTACTCCCGCAGCCGCCGCACGGGCGCGGGGATGCCCACGCGGGCCAGCAGCTCACCGGCCTCGTCGCGCGCCGCCCGCCGCGAGGCCCCGGTGTGGCGGCGCAGCACCTCGGTGATCTGCGTGCCCACCGTCACCACGGGGTTGAGCGAGGTCATCGGGTCCTGGAAGACCATCGCGACGTCGCGGCCGCGCACGCCCTCCAGCTCCCGCTCGGGCAGCGACAGCAGGTCGCGCCCGTCGAAGGCCGCCGTCCCGGAGACCCGGGCGGTCGCGGGCAGAAGCCCCATCACCGCCAGCGACGTCACGGACTTGCCGGACCCGGACTCCCCCACGAGCCCGGCCACCTGGCCGGCCTCCACGTCGAAGGAGACCCCGTCGACGGCCCGGTCAGACAGCCGGGACGACGACGAGCCGCGCCCGGACCCGCCGGGGAACGCCACGGTCAGGTCCCTGACCTCCAGCAGTGCCACTTACTTCCTGCCCTTGGGGTCGAGTGCCTCGCGCAGCGCCTCGCCCAGCAGGGTGAAGCCGAGCGCCGTGACGGCGATGCAGGCACCGGGCCAGATCGCCAGGTGCGGGTCGGTGGCCAGCCGCGACTGGGCGTTGACGAGCATGCGCCCCCACTCCGCCGTGGAGGGGTTGGAGGCGCCCAGGCCCAGGTAGCTCAGCGCCGCCACCTCGATGATCGCCGTCGCCAGCGTCAGGGTGGCCTGCACGATCACCGGGCCCAGGGAGTTGGGCAGCAGGTGGCTCATGACCACCGTGCGCCGGCGCACGCCCAGGGAGTGCACGGCGAGGACGTAGTCCGAGCCGCGCTGGGCGAGCATCGAGCCGCGCAGCAGCCGCGCGAAGATCGGCACCTGGGCCGCGGCGATGGCGATCATCACCGAGATCGGCCGCTGCCCGAGGATCGCGGCCACGCTGACGGCCAGCAGCAGCGACGGGATCGACAGGAGGATGTCGACCAGGCGCATCACCACGGTGTCGACCCAGCCGCCGAGGCCGCCGGCCAGCACGCCGAGCACGGCACCGCCGGCCAGGCCCAGCGCGGTGGAGACCACGCCGATGAGCAGCGACTGCCGGGCCCCGAAGACCAGCTGGGTCAGCAGGTCGGTGCCGGGGCTGTCCAGGCCCAGCGGGTGCCCCGGCGACGGGCCCGGCACCGATGACGGCGTGACACCGCTGTTCGGCAGCGGCACGCCGGGCGTGCCGGGGGCGATGAGCGGCGCGAAGAGCGCCACCAGGAGGAAGGCCAGCACGATGACCGCACCGGCGATGGCGGTGGGGTTGCGCCGCAGGCGGCGCCACGCGCTGTGCCACAGCCCGCCGCTGCCGACGGCGTCCGGGTCGGGCGCACCCGCCGGCGTGCTCGGCTCCAGCGCTTCGGAGATCTGGGTCACGAGAGCCTCAACTCAGCCGGACGCGGGGGTCGATGACGCCGTAGAGGATGTCGACGACGAGGTTGACCAGCGCGTACGTCAGCGCGATGAAGAGGATGAACCCCTGCAGCACGGCGTAGTCGAGCTGGCTGATGGCCTGGAACAGGTAGGCCCCGATGCCGTTGAAGGCGAACACCGACTCGGTGAGCACCGCCCCGGACAGCAGCAGCCCGGTCTGCAGGCCGATGGTGGTGACCACGGGCAGCAGCGCGTTGCGCAGCACGTGCCGGCGGCTGATGAGCGCCCGCGGCAGGCCCTTGGCCCGGGCGGTGCGCACGTGGTCCTCCCCGAGCACCTCCAGCACGGAGGCGCGGGTGATGCGCACGATGATCGCCAGCGGGATGGTCCCCAGGGCGATGCCCGGCAGCACCAGGTGCACGACCGCGTCCCAGCTGGCGTCCCACTCGCGCGTGAGGATCCCGTCGAGCACGTAGAAGCCCGTGACGTGCGTGGCGTCGATGCGCGGGTCCTGCCGGCCCGACGTCGGCAGCCACGGCAGCCACTGCGAGAACACGATCTTCAGCAGGTACGCCAGGAAGAACACGGGGATGGTCACGCCCAGCAGCGAGCCGCCCACCATGAGCGTGTCCAGCGCGCCCCCGGCGCGCCGCGCCGCCGCGTACCCCAGCGGGATGCCGAGGACGACGGCGAACAGCAGGGCGGCCAGGCTGAGCTCGATGGTGGCCGGGAAGCGGGACAGGAAGGTGTCGAGCACCGGCTCCCCCGACGCGCTCGAGGAGCCCAGGTCACCGCGCAGCAGCCGCCCCACGTAGGTGACGAACTGCACCGGCAGCGGCTGGTCGAAGCCGTACGCGGCGTTGACCTGGGCGATTGACTCCGGCGTCGCGCGCTGCCCGAGCAGCGCGCGGGCCGGGTCGCCGGGCAGGGCCCGCAGCCATGCGAAGAGCAGGACCACGAGCCCCACCAGCACCGGCACCAGCAGCAGCAGGCGCCGGACGACGAACCCGATCACGAGCGGGCGTCAGCCCTTCGAGACCGTGATGGTGTTCCAGACCTCGTCCTGCACGGGCGAGGGCTGGTAGCCCTGGACGGTCTTCGTGAAGGCGAGCGAGGGCACCGGCGAGGAGATCGGCACGCCGGGGGCGAACTGGGCGATCTGCTCGTTGATGGCCTGGTACGCCGGCACCTGCTGGTCGCGGGTGGGCAGCGCGCGGGCCGCCGTCAGCGCGTCGAACAGCTGGGTGTTGTCGAAGCCCCACTCGTTGGACTTCTGCCCGAAGAAGACGCCGAGGAAGTTGTCGGGGTCGTTGTAGTCACCGGTCCACCCCAGCAGGTGGATGCCGTGGTCGGAGCCGCCCTGGATCTTGTCCAGGTAGTCCGGGCTCCACTTGTTCGCCACGGGGTTGACCGTGATGCCCACGGCCTGGAGCTGGCTCTGGATGGCCGTGAAGGTGGCCTCCGGCGCCGGCATGTACGGGCGCGAGACGTCCGTGGGGTAGTTGAAGTCCAGCGTCAGGTTCGACTGCCCGGCCTCGGCGAGCAGCTGCTTGGCCTTGGCGGGGTCGTAGTCGTAGGTGGTGACGCTGTCGTTGTAGCCCGCCACGGTCTGCGGGATGAACTCCTTGGCCGGCGTGCTGCCCTGCGGCAGCGACTGGCTGATGACGGCGCTCTTGTCGATGGCGTAGGAGATCGCCTGGCGCACGCGCACGTCGGCCAGCGCCGGGTTCGCCTGGTTGAAGCCCAGGTAGAGGATGTTGAACGCCGGGCGGTTCACCACCTGGAAGCCGCCGGACTGCAGCCCGGCGATGTCACCGGGGGCCACGAGGTCGTAGCCGTCGATGTCGCCGGCCTGCAGCGCCTGCAGGCGGGCGTTGCCGTCTGCGATGGTGCGGATGATCACCCTGTCGAGCTTCGGCTTCTCGCCCCAGTAGCTCGGGTTCGGCTTGAGGGTGACCTGCTGCCCGCGCTCCCAGGAGTCGAAGACGAACGGCCCGGTGCCGGTGGGGTGCTCGGTGGCGTAGGCCGAGAAGCGCGGGTCGTCCTCGGTGCCGCCGGTGTTGTTCGCGTCGTACTTCTCCATGGCCGTGGGGCTCTGCATGGAGAACGCCGGCAGCGACAGCGCCTGGATGAAGCCCGCGAACGGCTTGGTGAGGGTCACCACGGCCTGGCCGGCGGACGGCGCCGTGCAGCCGCCGTAGATGCCGCCCTGCTTGGCCGGGTCGGTGCTGGTCTTGAAGCCCTTGAAGATCGAGCCGTAGTAGTAGCTGATGTTCCCGGACTGGTTGACGCCGGTCCAGTCGTACCAGCGGTCGAAGTTCGCACAGACCGCCTCGCCGTTGAAGTCGGTGCCGTCGGAGAACTTCACGCCCTGCTTGAGGTCGAACGTCCAGGTCAGGCCGTCAGCGCTGCCCGTCCACTTCTCCGCCAGCAGCGGCGCCGGGTCGGCGGTGCCGGGCTGGGTGCCCACCAGGCCCTCGAAGATCTGGCGGGCCACGCGGAAGGTCTCGCCGTCGGAGGCGAAGGCCGGGTCGAGCATGACCGGGTCGGAGGAGGCCGCGAAGACGAACGTGCCGCCACCGCCGGAGCCGGAGCCGCCGGACCCGTCCCCCGAGGCGGTGTCGCGCTGGCTCTGCGCGCAGCCCGTGAGGGCCACGGCCGTGGCCAGGAGGGCGGCAGCCGCTCCCAGGAGGCGCGGTGCACGCGGGCGTGCAGGGCGGGTGGGGCGGCGGAGGGCTCGCACAGGGATCTCCTCGAGCTTCGACGGTCGAGCCGCGGTCCCGGTGCTGGATCCGCGGCGACGAGCACGCTAAGCCGTAAGAACTCCTGCGAACAGCCTGGGGGGAACCTTGGAGGTCACGATCCGGACACGGCAGGCAGGTGATCTTCCGGTGGCCCGACGGCGTCGGCGAGGTGACGGCTCAGCGCACGAGGGGTGTCGAGGCGCCCTCGTCGGACGCGGCGCCGGCCGCCACGGCCGCCAGCCACGCCGGGTCTCGCCCCTCCAGCGAGGCCACGCGCACGAGACCCGGGCGGGCCTCCAGCTCCACCACGCAGGGGATGCCCACGGTGGGCACACCCGCCGCGAGCGCGCTGGTCAGACCGGTGGTGGAGTCCTCCAGCGCCACGCAGCGGGCGGGGTCGACCGACAGCAGGCGGGCGGCCTCGAGGTAGGGGTCGGGGGCGGGCTTGCCGCGCTTGACGGAGTCTCCGGTGACCACGGCGTCGAAGGTGCCCTCGGGGAGCAGGGCGACCAGCTCGTCGGCGAGCACCTTCCAGGACATCGTCACCAGCGCGCAGGGGACGCCGGCGGCGCGGGTGGCGGTCAGCAGCTCGCGCGCCCCGGGGCGCCACGGCACCGCGGCGCGGAACTGCTCGACCACGCGGCCCAGGAGGTCGCCGATGATCTCGTCGATGGTGAGGTCGACGCCGCCCTCGGTGCGCAGCCGGCGGGCCGACTCGTGCAGGTCCGAGCCCACCAGGGAGCGGGCCTGGTCGTGCGACCAGGACCCGCTGTGCTCGGCGACGAGGGCGAACTCCGCGGCGAACCAGTACGGCTCGGTGTCGACGAGGGTGCCGTCCATGTCCCACAGCACCGCCTGCGGCAGCGCGTGCTGGTCGGTCACGGGGCGGGGAGAGTCGCTCACGTGCGGCGAGGCTACCCGCCGGGGCGGACCAGCCCGGTCTCGTAGGCGGTGACCACGGCCTGCACGCGGTCCCGGGCGCCCAGCTTGGCGAGCACCCGGCCGACGTGGGTCTTCACGGTGGCCTCGGCGACGTGCAGGTCCGCGGCGATCTCGGTGTTGGAGCGGCCGCGGGCCATGAGCACCAGCACCTCGCGCTCGCGCTCGGTGAGGGCGTCCAGGGCGCTGCCGCCGTCGTCGTCCTCGGTCCTCTCGGCGGCCAGGAGCGGAGCGACGTGCTCCAGCAGCCGCCGTGTGGTGGAGGGAGCGATGACGGCGTCCCCGGCGTGGACGGTGCGCACCGCGGCGAGCAGCTCCTCCGGGGGCGCGTCCTTGAGGAGGAAGCCGCTGGCCCCGGCCCGGATGGCGGCGAGGGCGTACTCGTCGATGTCGAAGGTGGTGAGGACCACCACCTTTGACTCCGGCAGCGAGGCCGTGATGCGGGCGGTGGCCTCGATGCCGTCGACGCGGGGCATCCGCACGTCCATGAGCACCACGTCCGGGGTGACCGCGCGGGCCATCGAGACGGCCTGCTCGCCGTCACCGGCCTCCCCCACCACCTCCAGGTCGGGCTGGGAGTCGATGACCATGCGGAAGCCGGCGCGCAGCAGCTGCTGGTCGTCGACGAGGAGGACCCGGATGACGTCGGCGCCTGGTGCCACGGCGTCGAACCTAGCGCTGCCGGTGGTCGGGATCACCGGTCGGCCAGGGCGGCGACCGGCGGGGTGCGGACCGCGCGCCGCGCCGGGAGCACCGAGGCCGCCAGCCCGGCGAGGACGGCGACGGCGAGCAGCAGCCCGAGCCGCGCCCACGGGAGGGCGGGGGTCCAGATGGCGTCCCCGCCGGCGGTGGCGACGCCACCGAGGAGCGAGGCGGCACCGGCCCAGCCGTACAGGGACCCCAGCA
This sequence comes from Quadrisphaera sp. RL12-1S, assembly GCF_014270065.1. NCBI lineage: Bacteria > Bacillati > Actinomycetota > Actinomycetes > Kineosporiales > Kineosporiaceae > Quadrisphaera > Quadrisphaera oryzae. Next base: position 483,929 of record NZ_JACNME010000002.1, read on the forward strand.
CCACGCCGAGCAGGCCGCCGACGCCGGCCACCAGCGCGCCCTCCAGGGCCAGCATGCGGCGCAGCTGCCCGCGGGTCAGCCCGAGCGCGCGCAGCACGGCGTTCTCCCGGGTCCGCTCGATGACGGACAGGCTGAGGGTGTTGGCCACCCCGACCAGGGCGATGACGACGGCGACGGCGAGCAGGCCCACCACCACCAGGAGCATCGTGTCGATGAGGTGCTGGTAGGCCGCGCGCTCGGAGGCCTGGCTGGTCACCGAGACCGGCTCCTGGCCGGCGGCCGCGCCGTCAGAGCCGGTGGCGCTGTCGGCGGAGGTGACGACGCTCTGCACCCTCCCGGACACCTCGACCGGGTCGGTGCCCGGCGCCAGGCGGAGCCACAGGGCCGACGCTGCGGCCGCCGGGTCCACCTGGCGCAGCACGGACGGGTCCAGGGCCACCGCCTGGCCGCCCAGCTGGGTCACCCGCGCGGTGAGCAGGACTCCCGGGGCGCTCAGGTCGGCGCTGGTGAACCCGCTGCTGCCGCCGTCGTCCGTGGTCGTGGTGGTCGTGGTGGTGGGCCGCAGCGTCACCTCGTCGCCGTCGTGGACGCCGAGCCGCTCGGCGACGTCGAGCGGGAAGACCACCGCGCCCGGCTGCAGCCCCGCGACCGCCGCGGGGTCGGCCAGGACGCGCTGGAGGGAGGCGGCGGGGGCGGCCACGGCGTCCAGGACCGACCCCGAGGCGCTGTCACCACCGCTGCGGCGGGTGTCCCCGGGGACCAGGGAGACCTGGCTGGTGAGCACCGACGTGGAGGCCGTGATCCCGTCGACGGCCGCGAGGCCCTGCACCACCGCCGCGGGCAGGGCCCCGCCGTAGCGCCCGGGGCCGGTAGGCACCGTTCCCACCTCGACGTCCACGGGGTACTGCCGGTCGAGGGCCGCGTCCAGGGTGCGGCTGGTGGTCGCGGCGCCCACCACCATGAGCGCCACGAGGGTGGTGCCGATGAGCAGGGCGCCCGCCGTGGAGGCGGTCCGGCGGGGGTTGCGGACGGCGTTGAGCGCGGCCAGGCGCGCCGGGGCGCCACCCGCCCGCGACACCAGGCGCCCCACGAGGGCCACGGTGCGGGGCACGAGGAAGACCTGTCCCACGAGCACACCGGTGAACGAGGCGGTCCCGCCGAGCACGGCGGCGGCGAGGCCGTAGGTCGTCCAGGTCCCGCCGGCTGCGACCTCGCCGAGCACCCCGTCGAGGGCGCCCGTCGCGAACAGGGCACCGCCGGCGAGCAGGGCTGTCCCGCCCACCAGCAGCACCAGGGACACCGCCAGGCGCACGCGGGAGGTGCGCGTGCGCAGGTCCGGCGCGGCGGCGGGGCGCAGCGCGGCCAGCGGCGAGACGCGGGTGGCCGCGCGGGCCGGCGCCAGCGCCGCCAGCACGGTCGCGCCGGTGCCCACGGCCAGCGGGACCAGGACGGCCGCCGGGGTGAGCACCACACCGGCGGGGAGGGAGACCCCGGGCGCGAAGTGCGTCAGCACGACCCCCGCGACGGCGGCCAGGCCGGTGCCGGCCAGCACCCCGACCGCCGAGGCCACCAGCCCCAGCACCGCGGCCTCGGCCAGCACGCTGCGGTGCACCTGCGCCGTGGTGGCCCCCACGCAGCGCAGCAGCGCCAGCTGGTGGGTGCGCTGGGCCACCACCACCGAGAACGTGTTGGTGATCACCGTGGTGGCCACGAAGAGCGCGACGGCGGCGAAGGCGAGCACCACCGCGGTGAGGATGCGGGTGCCGCCGAGCGCGTCGTCGACGGACCTGTCCACCACCTGGGGCACGGTGAGGACGTCGAGCGGCGGGGACTGCCCGGTCCACCCCCGGGAGGGGTCCCAGTCACCGGTCTGCACCGCCAGGCCCTCCGCGGCCAGCCGCTGCGCCACGACGTCACGCGCCTGCTCGGGACTGGTGCCGGGGGCGTCCACCACGAGCGCCGTGCTGTACCCGCCGCGGGGCGTGCCGTCCGGGAGGTCACCGAAGCGGGACGCCGTCCACGTAACGGCGTCCGCGGGGGCCGCCAGGGCGTCGGCGCTGCTGGTGAACCTCGACGCCTCATCGTCCCGGAGCAGCCCGACCACCGTGACGGGCGCGTCGACCGCCCCCGTCTCCTGGTCGGCCTGCTGCGCGGTCGCCTGCGCGGCGCTGCTGCCGGTCAGCGGGTAGTACCTGACGCTCACGGTCCCGCCGACGCCGACGCCGAGCCGCGACGCCGCCGCGGCCCCGAGCGCCAGCTGGCCGCTGGCCCGGGGCAGCTCACCGGCCGACAGCCGGGAGGCCGCGGGGTCGGCGAGCGCGGGAGTGGTGGAGGTGCTGCGGAGGGTGACGTACTCGGTGCCGGACGGTCCGACGAGCGCGACGCCGTCGTCGACGCGGCCCTCGGCGGCGGCGATCCCGGGGGCGCCGTCCAGCGCGGCGAGCTGGGCGTCGGTGATGGGAAGACCGCTGTTCGTCCGCACGACGACGTCGGCGCCGGCGTACTGCGCGGCGACCGCGTTCGTGATGGTCCGGGTGAACAGCGCGGAGGTGAGCAGCACGGCGGCCACGAAGCCGGCGCCGAGCGCCACCGCCACCCCGGCGAGCAGCAGGCGGCCCGCGGTGGAGCGGGCCTGGCGCAGGGTGAGGCGCAGCATCACAGGCCCGCGGCGGGGAAGGCTGCGGAGACGGCGCGGATCTGGCCGGTGGCCGTGGTGCTCGGGGCGCCGGCCGGGGGCAGGGACGTGCGCAGCGCGTCCAGCGCGGAGGTGACCGCCTCCGGGGTGGGGTCGGTGACCTCGCCCGCGAGCGCGCCGTCGGCGAGGAGCACCACGCGGTCGGCGTAGGAGGCCGCGACGGCGTCGTGGGTGACCATGACCACCGTGCGGTCGAGCTCGCGCACGCTGCGGCGCAGGAACTCCAGCACCTCCGCGCCGGAGCGGGAGTCGAGGTTGCCGGTGGGCTCGTCGGCGAGGACCAGCTCGGGCTTGGTGATGAGGGCGCGGGCTATGGCCACGCGCTGCTGCTGGCCGCCGGACAGCTCGCCGGGGCGGTGGGTGAGCCGCTCGCGCAGGCCCAGGACGTCCACGAGGTCGGCCATCCACTCGGCGTCGAGGCGACCGCCGCCGCGGCCGCCGAGCTCCAGCGGGAGGGTGATGTTCTGCTCGGCGGTGAGCACCGGCAGGAGGTTGAACTGCTGGAAGACGAACCCCAGCCGCTGGCGGCGCAGCAGCGTCAGCGCCGTGTCGCCGAGGGTGGTGAGGTCGGTGTCGCCGAGGAGCACCCGCCCGGAGGTGGCGGTGTCGAGGCCGGCGAGCAGGTGCAGCAGCGTGGACTTGCCGGACCCGGACGGGCCCATGATCGCGGTGAACGCGCCGCGGGAGAAGGTCACGTCCACGCCCCGCAGCGCGTGCACGGCGGCGGGGCCGCGTCCGTAGGTCTTGGTCAGGCCCACGGCCGTGGCGGCGGCGCCGCCCGAGGAGGTGCCGCCCGGGGAGGTGGCGGCGGGTGCTGTCGGGGTCATGCCCCCACCCTGGGCGCCGCGGCCGGGGCGGCGCATCGGCGCGCGGGCCCGCTCTGCGCCGCGGGCGTCATACCGGCGGCTGACCCGCCGGCGCCGCAGCGCTCCGCCCGGAGGAGGGCACGGGGAGCACGGCCTGCACCGCGAAGCCGCCGCCGCTGCGCGGTCCGGCGTGCGCGGTGCCCCCGTACAGGGCCATCCGCTCGGCCATCCCGGCCAGCCCGCGGCCCACGCCGTCACCGCGCGCCTCGCCGTCGACGCCCGCGGAGGCGCCGCGCCCGTCGTCCTCGACGTGGGCCTCCAGGCGCCCGGGTGACCAGTGCAGGCGCACGGTGGCGCGCGCGGACGGACCGCCGTGCTTGAGCACGTTGGTGAGGCCCTCCTGCACCACGCGGTAGACGGCCAGGCCGGCGCCGGCGGGCAGGGGCCGAGCCTCCCCGGTGGTGACGAGGGCGACGGGCAGGCCGCTGGCGCGCACGGAGTCCACCAGGGCCACCACGTCCTCGACGCCGGGCTGCGGCTCGAACACCGCGCCGCCGTCCTCCCGCAGCACCCCGAGCAGGCGGCGCATGTCGGTGAGCGCGGCCCGCCCGGTGGCGGCCACGGACTCCAGGGCGCGCACGGCGGCCGCGGGGTCGGCGGCGGCGGCGTAGCGGCCGCCGTCGGCCTGAGCGATCACCACCGACAGGGAGTGGGCGACGACGTCGTGCATCTCCCGGGCGATCCGCGCGCGCTCGGCGGCGGCCGCCAGCGCCTGCAGCTGCTCGCGCTCGGTCTCCACGCCGCGGGCGCGCTCCTCCAGGGTGCGCACGTGCGCCAGGCGGGTGCGGCGCCACTGCCCCAGGGTCCACGCCAGCAGCGCCAAGACCCCGGCGGTCACCGTCACCGAGACCACCACGAGCAGCGCGTCGCCGACGTCCGTGGAGGTCTGCCCGAGCGCCACGCCCAGCCCGAGCGCCCCCACGACGGCCACCAGCAGGCCCCAGGAGCGCGCCCAGCGGGGGCCGTGCGCGGCCAGCGAGTACAGCGCGACGAGCACCGCGACGTCCGAGGGCGAGACCAGCAGCGCCTGGTCGGACCCGCTGCCGCCCCCCACGCCGACGAGGCCGGTGAGCAGGTGGGCCGCGGCCAGCGCGTCGACGACGGCGGCGGTGAGCACCGGCCGGGACCGGCGCAGGGCGAGCACCCCCACCTGCACCAGGGACGCGAGGGCCTGCAGCGGCGCGCCGTCGGCGGCGAAGACCAGGGCGAGCAGCACCGCGGGCGGGCAGAACAGGGCCGCGTCGACCACCACGGGGTGGGTCCTGACCCACGCCTCGGAGGCGTCGACGCGGCCGCGCACGCCCCCCGGCTGGGGCCGACCCCGGTCCATCACCCGCCCACGCTAGGGCCGGGCGGGGGCCTGGGCGTCGTCCTGGCGGGTGAGCGCGCCGCCCGCCACCTCCGCCCGCGGACCCACCCCCCGCCTAGGCTGGCCGCGTGGCGCCCTGCAGACGGGGGCGCTGACAGGAGGCAGACGTGGCACCTGAGGAGCACCCGCTCGCCGAGCCGGTGATGCTCGCGGCGTTCGAGGGCTGGAACGACGCCGGCGAGGCCGCCAGCGGCGCCCTGGACCACCTGCGCCGCGTCTGGGGCGCGGAGCAGGTCGCCGAGCTGGACCCCGAGGAGTACCACGACTTCCAGGTCAACCGGCCCCAGGTGGCCCTCGACGACGACGGCCGCCGCACCATCACCTGGCCCACCACGCGGATCTTCGCGGCCACCGCTCCCGCCAGCGGCCGCACCGTGGTGCTCGTGCACGGCATCGAGCCGTCGATGCGCTGGCGCCGCTACACCTCCGAGCTGCTCGAGCACGCCCGCCGCCTCGGCGTCGAGACCGTGATCACCATGGGGGCGCTGCTCGCCGACGTCCCCCACACCCGGCCGATCCCCGTCTCCTCCACCACCGACGACGACGAGCTGCTGCGCCGCCTCTCGCTCGAGCGGTCCACCTACGAGGGCCCCACCGGCATCGTCGGGGTGGTCTCCGAGGCCGCCGCCACCGCCGGGCTGCCCTCGCTGAGCCTGTGGGCGGCCGTGCCGCACTACGTGGGGCAGTCGCCCTCCCCGAAGGCGGTGCTGGCGCTGCTGGGGCGCATCGAGGAGGTGCTCGGCGAGCCGGTGCCGCTGGGTGACCTCACCGACGACGCCCGCGCGTGGGAGCACGGCGTGGACGAGCTGGCCGGGGAGGACGCCGAGATCGGCGAGTACGTCCGCCAGCTCGAGGAGGCCAAGGACACCGCCGACCTGCCGGAGGCCTCCGGCGAGGCGATCGCCCGCGAGTTCGAGAGGTACCTGCGCCGACGGCCCGACGAGGGCAAGGACGGGCTCACCGGCGGCTGAGACGACCGCCTGGCGGGTCGGCGAGACCGCGAGGGCGGAGAACAGGGTCAGGAACGGGCTGTTCCTGACCCTGTTCTGCGCCCTCGCGGCACCAGCGCGTCAGAGGGCGATGCCGAGCAGGGCGTCGACGGCGTCCGCCACGAGGTCGGCGCGCCGGCCGGCCTCCCCGGTGCCCGGGCCTCCGGGGGCGGCCAGCACCGTGGCGGCCCAGGCGTCGAGGACGGCGAGGGCGCCGGGGGCGTCGAGGTCGTCGGCGAGGCGGGCGCGCAGGTCCGCCAGCACGGCGGTCTGGTCGGCGCCGGCCGCGCCGTCGTCGGCCCCGGCGCCGGCCCCGCCGACGGCGACCGCGGCGCGCCAGCGCACGAGGCGCTCCACGGCGTCGTCGAGCCCGGCCTGCGTCCAGGACCAGTCCGAGCGGTAGTGGTGGGCGAGCACCGCCAGGCGCACCGCGGCGGGCTCCACCCCGGCGGCGCGGAGCCGGGAGACGAGCACGAGGTTGCCCTTGGACTTGCTCATCTTCTCGCCGTCCAGCCCCACCATCCCGGCGTGGGCGTACACGCCGGCGAAGGGCGGGCCGTAGAGCACCGCGCCGTGGCTGGCGGACATCTCGTGGTGCGGAAAGGCGAGGTCGGAGCCGCCGCCCTGCACGTCGAAGCCGGAGCCCAGGGCGTCGGCGGCGATGACGGTGCACTCCACGTGCCACCCCGGGCGCCCGGCGCCGAGGGAGCCGCCGTCCCAGTGCGGCTCGCCCTCGCGGGCGGCGCGCCACAGCAGCGGGTCGAGCGGGTCGCGCTTGCCGGGCCGCTGCGGGTCACCCCCGCGCTCCGCGGACAGGGCGAGCATCTGCTCGCGCGCCAGGTGCGAGACCACCCCGAAGCCGGGGTCCGCGGACAGGTCGGCGTAGACGTCCCCGTGCTCGCACCCCTCCTCCGGCTCGAGGGTGTACGCGGCGCCGCGGGCGAGCATCGCCCGGACGGTGGCCGCGATGCGCGGGACCGCCTCGACGGCGCCGACCCACGCGTCGGGCGGCAGCACCCGCAGCGCCTCCATGTCGGTGGCGAACAGGTCCACCTGGGAGGCGGCCAGCTCGCGCCAGTCCACGCCGTCGCGGGTGGCGCGCTCGAGCAGCGGGTCGTCCACGTCGGTGACGTTCTGGGCGTACCGCACCTGCAGGCCGGCGTCCCGCCAGGCGCGCTGCAGCAGGTCGAAGGCCAGGTAGGTGGCGGCGTGGCCGAGGTGCGTCGCGTCGTACGGGGTGATCCCGCAGACGTACAGGCGCGCGCCCGGGCCGCGCGCGGCGACCCGCAGCTCACCGGAGGAGGTGTCGTGCAGGCGCACGGGGCCGCCCCTGCCGGGGAGGTCGGGGACGGCGGGGGCTGACCAGGGACGCATCGCCCGCGACCCTACCCACCGCCGGCGGAGCCGAGCGTCAGAAGGGGGGCCAGGGCAGCGCCCGGCCCCCGGGCGGCGGCTTCGGGAAGCGCCGGCGCTCCAGCAGCCGCTCCACGCGCAGCTGCGCGGCGAGCAGCTCGTCCTCGGTGACCAGCGCGGACAGCACGTCGGCGAGGTCGCCGTCCAGGACGGCGGCCGTGCGCTCCAGCAGCGCCACCACCTCGTCGTCGAACGGCCGCCCGGCGAACCCCCACAGCACGGTCCGCAGCTTGGGGTCGGCGTGGAAGGTCAGGCCGTGGTCGACGCCGTGGACGCGGTCGTCCAGGCCCCGCAGCACGTGACCGCCCTTGCGGTCGGCGTTGTTGACCACCGCGTCGAACGCCGCCATCCGCACCAGGCCCGGGTGGTCGGCGTGCACGAGGCAGACCGCCTCCCCGCGGTAGCCCTCCCCCTGCACCACGGTGAGCCAGCCGTCGGGCACCCGCGAGGGCGGGACGACGTCGATGACACCGGCGCCGGGCTCCCCGAGACCGCCGCTGACGACGCTGCCGCCGCGCCGCCGGCTGCCCGGAGCGTCCACGTACGGCCCGTCCTCGGGCGAGGGGCCCACCCACGCCTGCACAGACCCCAGGCCGAGCTCGCCCTCGCGCAGCACGGTCGGCGGGACGACGTCCCACCCGGCCGCGTCGGAGACGAGGGCGGCGGCCACCTCGCGCCCGGCGAGGGTGCCGTCGGGGAAGTCCCACAGCGGGGCCTCCCCCGCCACGGGCTTGTAGACGCACGCCAGCGACCGCTCCCCCGAGGTCACCCGGGCGAGCAGCGTGGTGTTGGAGGCGCCGAGCACCCTGCCGGTCACCTCCAGGTCACCCGCTGACAGCAGGGTCAGGAGGTCCGGAGCGCCTCCGTCGCCGGGCTGGGTGCTGCTCAGCGGCGGTACCCGTTGGCGCGCGGGCACACGTGCCCCGCCGGGTCGAGCGGGTCTCCGCAGAAGGGGCACGGCGGGCGGCCCGCGGCGACGACGGCGAGGGCCCTGCTGCAGAAGGCCCGGGCGCTGGCGCCGGTGAGGCTGACCCGCAGCAGCGAGCGGACGTCGTCGGCGGAGCCGGGCGGCGCCTCACCGCCCTCGTCGTCGTCGCCGACCTCGAAGCACTCGATGACCACCAGCTGGCGGTCCCCGTCCCACGCCAGCGTCATGGTGCCGACCCGGAACTCCTCCTCGATGGGGGTGTCCAGCGGGGCGTCGTCGCGGGCGTCGGCGGGGGTCACGGCGGGCACCGGGGCCGCGCCGCCGCTGCGGCGCACCACCTCGTCGAGGAGCTCCTCGACCCGCTCGGCCAGCGCCGAGACCTGGGTCTTCTCCAGGGCCACCGAGGTCAGGAGGGTTCCGGAGCGGGCCTGGAGGAAGAAGGTGCGTGCCCCCGGGGGGCCCGTGGTGCCTGCCACGAACCGCTCCGGGGGGTCGAAGTCGAAGACCTGCCGGGGCATGGTGGGGAACCTACCTCCCGCTCAGCGGCCTCCCCCGGCGCCACCGCCGATGACGGCATCGGACGACGACGACGCCGACGCTGCCGGCTCCTCGCCGGTCCCGGCCTTCGGCGGAGGGGGCAGCAGGGAGGAGACGTCCCCGCCGGTGTCGTTGGTGCGCACGGCGAACGGCCGCAGCGGGGTGTACCGGACCACCGAGACCGATGCCGGGTCGACGACGATCCGCTGGAAGCCGTCCAGGTGCACGCCGAGGGCGTCGGCGAGCACCGCCTTGATGACGTCCCCGTGGCTCACCGCGGCCCACACCGCGTCGGGCCCGTGCTCGGCGGCCACCTCGGCGTCGGTGCGGCGGACCACGTCGAGGGCGCGCTGCTGCATGGTCCGCATCGACTCGCCCCCGGGGAAGACCACCGAGCTGGGGTGGGCCTGCACCGCGCCCCACAGCGGCTCCTTGGTCAGCTCGGCGATGGGCCGGCCTGTCCAGTCGCCGTAGTCGCACTCCGACAGGCCCTCGTCGGTGACCAGCTCCGGGCGCGGGGCGCCGTCGGGGCCGGGCACGGCGAGCAGCGCCGCCGCCGTCTCCTGGCAGCGCTGCAGCGGCGAGGCGACCACGCGGACCAGCGGCAGCGGCGCGAGCCGCCGCGCCAGCGCGGACACCTGGCCGTGGCCGGTCTCGTCGAGGCCGACGCCGGGGGTGCGTCCGGCGAGGACGCCGCCGGTGTTGGCGGCGGTGCGGCCGTGGCGGACCAGGAGGAGGACGGGCACGGCCCGCACGCTACGTCAGGGGACGAGGAACGGCGGGGTCCGGCCGACCATGACGAGGGAAGGGCCCACGTCCTCGCGGGTCTGCAGCTGCGCGTGCAGCCAGAACTCGTAGTACGCGCCGCTGGTCAGCCCCGTGACGGTGGTGCTGGCCACGGTGCACCCGGCGGGTGCGGCGACGTCGACCCACCGCAGCGGCGGCTGGGTCCCGGCCACCGGGGCCTGGGGTGCCACGGCCACCTTCCAGCCCTGCAGGGCGCTGCTGGCCCGGCTGGTCCACGAGACCCTGGCCGCCCCGGGGGCGCCGGGCACGGCCACGGCGCCGACAGAGACCGCGTCGTACGCGAGCCCGGTGCAGTCGACGCCCGTGGGCGTGCCGGTCGGTGCCGTGGGCGTGCGGGTCACCACCGGCGGCGGTGTGAGGTGCCAGTAGGGGTCCGGTGCGGTGGCCGGCGGCGGGAACGGCGTGGAGGGCGTCGGCTCCGGCACGCCGCTGCCGAGCACCGTCGCCTGGCCGGGCGTGCCCGCCGTCGACAGGGCCCTGGTGGGCGTGGGGGTGCCGGTGGCCGTCCCGAACGGGCCGATCGGCGCGCAGGCGGCGGTCAGCGCCAGCAGGGCGGCAGCACCGAGCGCCGCGACGGCGCCGCGGCGGCTGCTCCACTCCCTGTCGGGGGCCACGAGATCCCATCGGCACGCCGGGGGCCGGCCTTGACCCGCCGCCCCCGGGCGGAGGGGAGGATGGGGACGTGATCGTGGGCACGTGGGTGTGGGACGCCGAGGGCCACCACCAGGTGGACGACTGGCAGCACGCGCTGAGCAGCTGCCAGGCCGGCGGCGAGGGCTTCGTGTGGATCGGCATGGACGAGCCCGACCCCGACGAGCTGCAGCGGCTGGCCCAGCAGCTGCACCTGCACCCCCTCGCCGTGGAGGACGCGGTGCACGGCGGGCAGCGGGCCAAGGTGGACCGCTACGACGACGAGTCCCTGCTGGTGGTGCTGAGGCCCCTGGAGTACGACGACGCCACCTCCAGCGTGGAGACCCGCGAGCTGACGCTCTTCGTGGGGCCCCACCACGTGGTGAGCGTGCGCCGCGGCGGGCACACCCCGCTCAAGCGGGTCCGCTACGGCCTCGACGACGCGCCGGGCCCCCTGCGGGCCAGCGCCATGGGCGCCCTGCACGGGGTGCTCGACGCCGTGGTGGACCACTTCGTGGTGGTGGCCGACGAGCTGGGCGACGACCTCGACGAGCTCGAGCGCCGCGTCTTCACCGCCAGCGGCGGGCGCGCCCCCGGGGACGTCGACGCCGCCGAGATCTACCGCCTCAAGCGGGAGGTCTCCGAGGCGCGGCGCGCGGTGGCCCCGCTGGTGGAGCCGGTGGCGTCCCTGGCCCGCGGCGAGGTGGCCGGGGTGACCAAGCGGCTGAGGCCCTTCTTCGCCGACGTGCTGGACCACCTCATGCGCACCGAGGACCGGGTGGCGGGCTACGAGCGCTCCCTGACGGACATCCTCAACGTGCACCTGGCGCAGGTCTCGGTGCAGCAGAACGCCGACTCCCGCAAGATCTCCGCGTGGGCGGCGATGGCGCTGGTGCCCACCCTCATCGCCGGGATCTACGGCATGAACTTCGACGTGATCCCCGAGCTGAAGTGGCACTACGGCTACCCGTACGCGCTCGGCCTCATGGTGGTGGTGTGCCTGGTGCTGTTCCGGGCCTTCAAGCGGTCGGGCTGGCTGTAGGCGCCAGCGCCTCCAGCAGCGCCAGGCGCTGCTCGGCGCCCGGGGCCAGGGGGGCGACGGCGACGGTGCCGACCCCAGCCGCGGCGTAGGCGCCCAGCCGCTCGCGCAGCTCCTCGGCCGTGCCCAGCAGGCACGCCGCGCGCAGCAGCTCGGTGGGCACCAGCGACGCCGCGCGGGTGCGGTCACCGGCCAGGTAGGCGTCCTGCACGGCCGCTGCGGCGGCGCCGTGGCCGAGGCGGGCGGCCTGCTCGGCGTAGACGTTCTTCTCGCGGCTGCCCATGCCGCCCAGGTAGAGCGCGGTGTGGGCGCGCAGCGGGGCGGCGACGGCCGGGTCGTCGAGGTCGGCGCCGGCGGGCACCACCATCGCGGTCACCGCGGCGACGACGTCGAGCGGGCGGTCCGGGCCGCCGGGCAGCTCGCAGCGCGCCCGCCCGCGGGCCAGGGCGTCCAGCTGCTCCTGCGCGGCCTCGGGGACGAGGAACGCGGGCAGCCACCCGTCGGCCACCTCCCCGGCCAGCTCCACGTTCTTCGGGCCCACGGCGGCGAGCAGCAGCGGCAGGTCCGCGCGGGGGCGGGCAGCGCCAGGCGCAGCCGCGAGGCGCCGTGCAGGCCGGGCTCGCGCGCCATCGCCCGTCGCACGTCGGCCACGTAGGCGCGGGTGCGCGCCAGCGGGCGGGCGAAGGGCACGCCGTGCCAGCCCTCGGAGACCTGCGGCCCGGACACGCCCAGCCCCAGGCTGAAGCGGCCGCCGCTGATGCCGTCCAGGGTGGCGGCGGTCATGGCGGTGGCCGCGGCGCTGCGCGCGGGCACCTGCAGCACGGCGCTGCCCAGGCCGATGGTGCTGGTCCGCCCGGCCAGCCAGGCGAGCACGCTGACGGCGTCGGAGCCGTAGGCCTCGCTGACCCACGCCGAGGCGAACCCCAGCTGCTCGGCGCGCTGCACCAGCGCCAGCGCGTCCGCCGCCTGGTCGGCCACGGGCCGGTCCGAGCCGAAGTACCCCAGCGACAGCGCCAGCTCCATGCGCGCCGACCCTAGGGGGTGGCTGCGGGCAGGCCGGTCCGGGCCCCGGGACCGCCCCGGCGGCGGTGACGCTACGTTGCCGCGGTGGAGCAGCGCACCCTCGGAAGGTCGGGGCTGCGCGTCTCGGCGCTCGGTCTGGGCACCATGGGCTGGGGCGGCGACGGCGTGACCGACGCGCACGAGGCGCGCGACCTGCTGGCGCCGTTCGTGGAGGCCGGCGGCACCCTCGTGGACACCGCCGACGTCTACGGCGGCGGCGCCGCCGAGCAGCTGCTCGGGGAGCTCCTGGACGACGTCGTCCCCCGCGACGACGTGGTGCTCGTGGTCAAGTCCGGGCGCGGACGCCGGCCGGGTCCTGACACCTCCGCCCGCGCCCTGCTCGCCGGGCTGGACGCCTCCCTGCGGCGCCTGGGCACCGACCGGGCCGACGTGTGGATGGTGCACGCCTGGGACGGCGCCACGCCGCCGGAGGAGGTCGCCTCCGCCCTGGCCCGCGCGGTGAGCAGCGGGCGGGCCCGCTACGCCGGTGTCGGTGACCACTCCGGCTGGCAGCTGGCCACGGCCGCCGCCGCCGCGCGCGCCGCGGGACATCCGCTGGTGGCCGCCGGGGTGGAGCTGAGCGTGCTGGCCGGGGACCACGCCGACGTGCTGCCCGCCGCCGCCCACCACGGGCTGGGGGTGCTGGCGTGGGCACCGCTGGGCCGCGGCGTGCTCACCGGGAAGTACCGCACGAGCGTCCCGTCGGACTCGCGCGGGGCCTCCGAGCACCTGGCCGCGTGGGTGCAGCCCTACCTGGGCCCCGGCGCGCGCCGGGTGGCGCAGGCGGTGGCCACCGCCGCGGACGGGCTGGGCGCCGCGCCGCTGGAGGTGGCGCTCGCCTGGGTGCGCGACCACCCCGGGGTGTCCAGCGCCGTGGTCGGCGCGCGCACCCCGGGCCAGCTGCTCGGCAGCCTCGCGGCCGCTGAGCTCGAGCTCCCCGCAGAGATCCGCGCGGTGCTCGACGAGCTCAGCGCCGGCTGAGGCGCCCCGGCCGGCTCAGCGGCCGGCGGCAGGGCCCTCGTCGTCGTCGTCCTCGGGGGCGTCGTCGTCGAGGTCGTCGTCCTCGTCGTCGTCCTCGTCCTCGTCGTCGTCCTCGAGGTCGTCGTCCTCGTCGAACAGCTCGAACGGGGTGACCTCCTCGTAGGCGGTGTAGAGGGCCTCCTCGTACACCTCGAACGCGTCGGCCAGGGCGGTGTAGGCCGCCTCGACCGCCGGGTCGTCGTCACCCTGGCGCCGCTGGGCGGCTGCCAGGTGGGACTCCAGCGCAGCGACGAGTCGGTCGAGGGCCGCGCGCGGATCGGTCGCCATGGCCCGAACGGTAGCGGGTGGGCATCATGGACGGCGATGGAGCAGATCCCCTCGCCCCGCAGCAGCGGCCGTCGCCCCGGCCGGTCCGACGTCGAGTACGAGTACCGCACGATCACCATGCCCCGCGAGACCTCGCGCAGCGAGGCCCGCCGGCTCATCACCGAGGCCGCCGAGCACGGCCACTGGGAGCTCGCGCGGGTGCGCCTCTACCTGGGCGGGCGGCGCCAGGTGCAGCTGAGGCGGCGCATCGTCAGGGTGCCCCGCCCCAGCTGACGCGGGGTGCGGCTCAGGCGCTGGCCACGAAGCGCTGCAGCACGCGCGTGCCGAAGCGCAGCGCGTCCAGCGGCACGCGCTCGTCGACGCCGTGGAACAGGCCCGCGAAGTCGAGGCCGACGGGCAGGCGCAGCGGCGCGAAGCCGTAGCCAGGGATGCCCAGCTGGCTGAAGGACTTGTTGTCCGTGCCCCCCGACAGGCAGTACGGCAGCACGCGGGCGCCCGGGTCCTCGGCGAGCAGCGCCTCGACCATGCGGTCGACCAGGGGGACGTCGAACGGGGTCTCCAGGGCGACGTCGCGGTGGACGTCCTGCACCTCGACGAACTCCCCCGCGAGCTCCCTGACGGTCTGCACGAGGCGCTCCTCGTGGCCGGGCAGGAAGCGGCAGTCGAGCAGGGCGGTCGCGGTGCCGGGGATGACGTTGTGCTTGTACCCGGCCTCCAGCAGCGTCGGGTTGGCGGTGTCGCGCAGCGTCGCGCCGACCCAGCGCGCCGTCGTGCCGAGCTGGTCCAGCAGGGCGCTGGGGTCGGCCGGGTCGAACTCGACGCCGGTGATGTCGGTGACGCCGTCCAGGAAGGCCCGCACGGTGGGGGTGACCTCCACGGGCCACGGGTGGGCGCCGATGCGGGCCACCGCCTCGCACAGGCGGGTCACGGCGTTGTCGGTGTTGACCTGGCTGCCGTGGCCGGCGCGACCGTGCGCGACGAGCCGCAGCCACGCGATGCCCTTCTCGGCCGTCTGCAGCAGGTAGGCGCGCTGGCCGCTGCCGGCCCCGGAGCCGCCGCCGATGGTGGTGGAGAACCCGCCGACCTCGCTCACCGCGGCGGTGACGCCCTCGAACAGGCCCGGGTGGTGGTCGACCAGCCAGTGCGCGCCCTGCACGCCCCCGGCCTCCTCGTCGGCCATGAACGCCAGCACGAGGTCGCGCGGGGGCCGCTCGCCGCGGCGCACGAGGTCGCGCACCACCGCCAGCAGCATCGCGTCCATGTCCTTCATGTCCACCGCGCCGCGGCCCCACAGGAACTCCTGCTCGGGGGACTCCGGGTCGGCGGTGGTCTCGGTGGTGACCTCCCCGGAGAACGGGTGGACGCTCCAGTCGTCCGCGCGGGCGGGGACGACGTCGAGGTGCCCGTGCAGCAGCAGGGCCCCGCGCTCCGCGGTGCCCGCCGGGTCCCCCTCGACCCTCACGACGACGCTGGCCCGGCCCGGCTCGCTCTCGAAGAGCTGCGGCTCCAGGCCCACCTCGGCCAGCAGGCCCGCCACGAGCTCCGCGGCGGCGCGCTCGCCCGGGCCGGACCCGTCTCCGGGGTTGGTGGTGTCGATGCGCAGCAGGTCGCGGCAGATGCTGACGACCTCGTCCTGCGGGTCCGGGGTGGAGCTCATCGCCCCACCGTACGCAGGCCGCAGGTCAGCAGCCTCTCAGTTGATGCCGGCCGGGGCCCCGACGATGCAGGTGGCCGGCTCACCGGCGTTGGTGGAGGTCTCCTCCGCCAGCACCGTGCCGTCGGAGTCCTTGATGCGGCAGCCGACGGTGCCGCCGGTGGCGCGGTCGAAGTTCGACACGGCCACGTACCAGCCGGGCCAGTCCTTCGAGCCGGTCATGGTCTTGGTGAAGGTGGAGCCGAGGTCCTTGCGGACGTCCCGGGAGTCCTTGGTGCCCATCTCGACGTAGGTGTCCTTCGCGGTGCCGAAGCCCTCGTAGGTGACGTCGCCCAGGGGCGTGGTGCGGGCGCTGGCCGCCGGCGCCGAGGAGGCCGGGGCCGCGGGCTGCGACGCGGCCGGGGAGGCGCCGGTCTTCTGCGCCGCCGCGGCGGCCTGGTCCGCCACCGCGGCGCCGCCGGCGGCCTTCGCCGGGGCGGACTCCGCGGTGGAGCCGGTGGGGCGGGCGGCGATGGGCGTGGCCGCGGCCGGCGTCGCCGCCCCGGGCTGGCCCCCGCTGGCCGAGGCCAGCGCAGCGGTGATCTCCTCGTGCCCGGGCGCGCCGGGCATGGTCCCGACGACGACGGCTGCGGCCAGCGCCACCGCTGCGGCGAGGATGCCGACCGGCATGCCCAGCGCGCGGCGCTGGTGCCAGCGACGGCCGCCGTCAGCACGGCCGCTCGGACGACCGCTCGGACGGCCGCTCGGACGGGCCGAGCTCTCCGGGCGGCCCGTGGCGCGGCCGGTGGTGCGGGCGGCGGTCCGGCCGGTCGTGCGGCCGTGGCGCGGCTCGGCCGGCGCGACCGCCGAGGTGCTGTCCGCGGGGGCCACGGGGGCGGCTGCGCCGGGGACGGCGGGGGCGGCGCTCGTGGCGGAGCGCAGCACCGCGAGGTCGGCGGCGGTCAGGGCGGCGGCGGGGCCGGAGACCGGCTGCGGGCGGGGAGCGGCCGCGGCGGGCAGACCGGTCGTCAGCTGATCAGGCGACCCAGACAGCCCAGGCAGCCCAGGCAGCCCGGGCACCAGGTAGGAGGTGCGGCCGGTGGGCTCGGCGCTGACGCGGTCGGGCATGGGCGGCGGGACCGGCGCGGTGGACAGGCGCGCTGCGCGGGCGCGCACCGCGGCCTCGACCTCTGCGGCGGGCGGCGGCGGGGGCAGCTCGCGCTCGCCCGCGGGGAACGCCGGGAAGCTGGGCGGCTCGACGGGCGAGGCGCTGGCCGGGCGCTGGGCGCGACGGCTCACGACGGGCTCGGTGGTCCAGGGCGGCTCGCGGCGGGGCTCGGCGGGCGTCGTCGTCCCGACCACGGGCAGGGGCCCGGACACGGCGGGGGCGGGCCGGCGGCGGGGCACGTACACCGCCGGCGCCGCGGACGCGGAGTCGGCGGAGCCGGAGGTGGTGGCCGTGGAGAGGCCGGCGGGCGGCGTCAGCGAGTCGAGGTGCTCGGTGAGGGTGCGGGCCAGGGCGTGCGTCAGCGGTGAGGGGCGGGCGATGGCGCTGGCCGTGCGCGGGTCCTCCAGGGCGGGCGAGGTGCGCCAGGCGGCGGACTCCGAGGCCTGCGCCGACGCCTGGACCGCGGCCTCGTCGAGGGCGGTGGGGCGGCGCAGCGCGGCGCGGTCGCGACGGCTCGGCAGCGGGGTGCCCAGCGGCGGGGTGGTCAGCGGCGGGGCGGCGGCGCTGGGCGTGCGGTGCTCGGTGCGGCCCTCGGGCGCGGCCGCGGGCCAGACCGCCCGGGTGCCGTCAGCGGGGGTGGTGAAGGGGTCCGGCGCGCCGAAGCCCTCCGGGACCGGTGCCGCGTGGCCGGGGACCCGGCGTCCGGAACCGGTGCGCTCGGCGTCCAGCGCGCGCCGGCGCTCACCGCCCTCGTTGGTCTGCCCCGC
The DNA here is from genome assembly GCF_014270065.1 of Quadrisphaera sp. RL12-1S. NCBI lineage: Bacteria > Bacillati > Actinomycetota > Actinomycetes > Kineosporiales > Kineosporiaceae > Quadrisphaera > Quadrisphaera oryzae. The sequence goes on from NZ_JACNME010000002.1 coordinate 501,140, forward strand.
CACGGCCACCAGTCTGCGGCAGAGGGGACGCTGTGTCCGCCATCTGGCAGAACTCGACGTCCCCCGTCCGGCGCGTCGCCCCGGCGCGGCGCCCCCCGTGCCGCATCATGTGCCGCGCTCCGCTGGCCGCCGGCGGCGACGCCTCAGCGCGCGCAGGTCCCGTCCGCCGCCACCGCGCGGGCGGCGCCGAGCAGCGCGGGCAGCTCGTGCATGGACCTGAAGGTGGTGGCGGCGCCCACGGCCACGAGCGCCTCGGGGGTGCTGCTGGCGGGCCCCCCGGAGCAGTAGCCGAGGACCAGGGCGCCGGCGGCCACCCCGGCGCGGACCCCCGCCGGGGAGTCCTCCACCACGGCGCAGCGGCGGGGGTCCGCACCGAGCGCCGCGGCGGCCTGCAGGTAGACGTCGGGCGCGGGCTTGCTGCGGGGCAGCTCCAGGCCGCTGAACACCCGGTCCGCGAAGTGCGGCGCGAGCCCGGTGACGTCCAGCTGCATCTGCACCTTGGCGCGGTCGGCACCGGAGGCGCAGGCCAGGCGCTGGCCGTACGCGGCGGCGACGGCCGCCACGGCGGCGGCCGCGCCCTCCACCGCCTGCACGCGCACCGCCAGCTGCTCGCTGCGGCGGCGGCGGAACTCCTCCAGCCACGCCTGCGTGATGCGCACGCCGGTGCGCTCCTCGATGAGGTCGGCCTGGTCGGCCACGGCCACCCCCACGAAGCGGCGCATCCCCTCCTGCTCGGACAGGGACCACCCGAGCTCGGCGAGCATGGTGCGCAGCACCGCGTTGGTGATGGGCTCGGAGTCGACGAGGACGCCGTCGCAGTCGAAGAGGACGGCGTCGTAGGGCAGGTCGAGGGGTGAGGGGCTGGGCGGGGTCACGCCCGGGCACGCTTCCAGACCAGCCGCGAGGCCGCGAACACGACCGCGAAGAACCCGGCGAGCACGTACCCGGCGTGCTCGGTGTCGAGCGAGGTGAGCAGGCCCACCAGCCCGCCGCGCACGCCGAGCTGCTCGCTGAGCAGGGACGCGGCGGCCAGCGCCCCCACGAGCAGCCCGGACAGGACGCCGACACCGGTGATGACGAGGTTGTAGGTGATCTTCCGGGCCGGGTCCTCCTGGGCCGCGGTGTACATCCGCAGCATCATGAGGCCGTTGGCGGTGTCGCCCAGCGTCATGGCCGCGGTGAAGAGCACGGGCAGGCAGAGCAGCGCCACCAGCGGGGCGCCCGCCAGCGCAGCGCCGGCGGTGAGCACGAGCACCCCGATCTGGCTGGAGGTGTCGAACCCCAGCGAGAAGAGGAACCCCACCACGTACACGTGCCAGGGGTGGCGGACGCGGCGCAGCGGCGCGGTCATCACCACCGCGGCCGGGCCGCGCGGGGTGAGGGCGTGGGGTGGGACGTGCAGGTCGGGGTCGCGCCGCAGCGCGCGGCGCAGCGACCAGGCCCGGCAGAACGTGGCGAGGTTGGCGACGGCGACGAGCACGAGGTAGAGCCCGGAGACGCTGACGCCGATGACGCCCAGCACGCGCGCGGCCCCGGAGGACTCGTCCAGCGCGGTGCGCACGAACCCGGCGCCGGCGATGACGAGCACCCCGGTGAGCACCACCACCGTGGAATGGCCCAGGGAGAACGCCAGGCCCACCGACGCCGGGCTGCGCCCCTCGGAGACGAACTTGCGGGTGCTGTTGTCGATCATCGAGATGTGGTCGAAGTCGAAGGAGTGCACCAGCCCCCGCAGGTAGGCCACCGCCGCGAGCCCCACCGTGACGGCGCCCGCGCCCCCGGCGAGCACCCCGAGCGAGAGCAGGCCCAGCCCCACCAGGTGCAGGACCGCGACGACGGCGAAGGCCGCGCCCACCCGCCGGCGGAACGGCAGCGCCGCCCGGCCGCTGCTGGTGAGCAGCGGGTGCCTCCCCGTGGCCGTGGCGGTGCCCATGGGCGGGATGCTAGGCGCTGGACGTCCGCCACGGGTGTGCGGGCACACACACGACGTGGTCGCGGTGAGGAGGCGCTGGTGGGTGCTGACCCGCTGGAGGCGGTGGCGCGCGACGCCGTCACCGCGGCCCGCCCGCGCCTGGAGCGCGCGCTCGCGCGGTTCGCGGCGCTGTCGGACCCGACGCGCCTGGAGCTGCTGGTGGCCATCCACGCCGCCCCCGGCGCCCCCGTGAAGGTGCTGGCCGCCGCGGCGGGGCTCACCCCGAACACGGCCACGCAGGCGCTGGCGGCCCTGCGCGCCTGCGGACTGGTGGACCGCGTGCGCGACGGCCGGCTCAGCCGCTGGCACCTCGCCGACGACACCGCGCACGAGCTGCTGCACCAGCTCGGCGCCGCCCACTCCCCCCTCCACCCCGAGCACTGACCGCCCTCGGCGTGATCATGGGCGGTCCGCCACCCCCAGGTGACGGACCGCCCATGATCACGGACGGGGTGCCGGGGTCAGCGGCGCCGGCGGAGCACCGCGGCGGCGACGGCGGCCAGGAGCGCCAGCACCACCACGGCACCGACGACGACGAGCCACCCCGGCGTCCCCGACGACGACGCCGACACCGCCGAGGAGTCCACCGGGGTGGACGTCGGCGCGGGAGCGTCGCTCGTGGACGGGCTGGTCGACGGGTTGGCGGGCGGGCTGGTCGACGGGCTGGTCGCCGTCGCCGCCGCTGGGCCGGACGCGGTGTAGGTGAAGGTCCCCGAGACGGGGTGCCCGTCGTCGGAGGTGACGCGCCACTCCACGCGGTAGGTGCCCGCGGGGAGGTCACCGGTGAGCTGCTGGGTGACGGTGTCGTCGACGAACTGCGGGTCCCCGGTGGAGACGACCGCGCCGCCCGGCCCGGTGACCAGCACCTTCGAGCCGAGCGCGACGGCCGGCTCCTCGAAGGTCAGCACCACCGAGGTCGGCGCGGCGGCCACGGTCGCTCCGTCGGCGGGCGCTGTCGTGGAGAGCCGGTCGTGCGCCTGCGCCGGCAGGGCGGGCAGCAGCACGAGCAGCGCCCCGGCGAGCAGCGCGAGGCCCCGCCTCCGGCGGGCACCGGTCACAGGCCAGGGCGCACGCCGGGTCACACGCCCAGTCACAGGCGTGGTCACGAGGTCGCCGTCGCGGGCCGGCGGCGCACGAGGGAGACGACGAGGGCGGCGGCGCCGAGCACGGCGCCGGTGGCGCCCAGCCAGGTGCCGGCCCCGGTGGAGGCCCCCGCCGCGGTCGCACCGCCGCTGCCGGAGGCGGTGGCGGCCGCGGAAGCGCCGGCGTCGTCGTGCTGGTGGCCGGTGGAGGCGGCCGTCGTGGTGAAGACCGGGGCGGGGTTCTCCGGCTCGACGCCGCTGCTGGGGACGGGCTGGTCCCAGGCCACCACGGTGCCGTCGGAGTAGGTCTGCGTGGTGGGCAGCTGCACGGTGGTGCCGGCAGCCGGCAGGGCGCCGACGGAGACCGGGAACTGCTGGAACTGGCCCGGGGCGATGCCGCCACCGGCCTGCGCGGTCCACGTGATGGTGCGGGGCGCCTTGGTGAGCGTGGTGCCGTCCACCACCACGGGGGCGGGCAGCGGGGCCTCGGCGACCTGGGCGGTCCACCCCGGCACGGGCTGCACGGCGGCGTAGGTGAAGGGGTGGTCGGTGGGCAGCGACATCTGCACCTGCGTGGTGCTGGCGCTGGAGGACTCGTTCGGCACGCGCACCTCCAGCAGGGCGTAGCCGCCCGCCGCGGTGCTGTCGGGGGTGACGTGCACGTGGGCCGAGGCCGCGGCCACGGGGACGAGCAGGAGGCCCGCCGCGAGCGCGGTGGTGGCTCCCGCGCGCAGCGCGCGGGCGCTGCGCGACGACGGGGACGACGACGGGGTGGACGGAGACGACGGGGACAGCGAAGGCACGGTGGTGCTCCTGGGTGTGCGGCCGGGGTCCGGCGGGGGTGGGTGGCGCGAGGCCGGCCGCACCCCGGGCGGGGTCAGCCGGCGGCGAGCACCGGGGGTCCGCGCCGCCGCACGGCGCGCAGGACCACGCGGTCGCCGGGGACGGCCTCGGCAGCTGCCGGCAGCGGGCGCAGCCGCGGCGCCACCGGCAGAGCGGCGAGGGCGACGACGACGGCCGCCAGCGGCGCCAGCCAGGCGCACAGCGCCCAGACGGCGTCCTCGCCGCGGCTGTAGACCAGCGCCAGGGCGGTGGCCACCGCGACGTGCGCGAGGAGCATGGTGGCGTCGGCGGTGGAGGGGCCGCCGAGCCACAGGGCCGGGGCCGCGGAGACGTGGCCGGCGTGCTCGCCCAGGGCCGCGGCCCCGCCGGGGACGGCGGGCACGGCGGTAGAAGCGGCGACCAGCCCGGTGGCGTGGTCGGCGGTCGGGGCGAGGGCCTCGAGGGCGGCGTGCAGCACCACCTGGCTGCCGGCCAGCAGCGGCACGGCGGCACCCGCCGGCAGCTGCCAGCGGGTGGCGAGCCAGCAGCACGCCACCACCCCCGCGACCAGCGCGGCACCACCGGCGGGACCGGGCAGGTGGCCGCCGGCGGCGGCGTGGCCGACGGCCGACAGCCCCACCACGAACAGCGCCAGCACCAGGGACCGGGCAGCGCGCAGCGCGCCGCGGTCCGGGGTGGTCACGCGCCCACGGTACCGAGGGGGCGCACCGCACGGTCGCAGCGGCGGTGAGGATGGGGGCGTGTCGGAAGCGGGGTCGAGGGCCGGACCGACGGCGAGGTCGGGAGCGGCGGTGCGGGCGCTGGTCCGGCACACCCCGCAGTCGGCGACGCTCCCCGCCGCCCTGCGGGCGGGGCTCACGGTGGCCGTGCCGCTGGGTGCGCTCGTGGTAATGCAGCGGGCGGACCTCGCGCTGTACGCGACCTTCGGCGCGTTCACGGCTGTGTACGGGCGCCGTCCCGACGGGTCCGCCGACCCCCGGGTGCAGGCGCGCCTGGCCGTCGTCCTCGTCTCGGCCGTGGCGACGGGGGTGCTGGTCTCGCTGAGCGGGGCCGGCGCCTGGCTGGGCGTGGCGGCCGCGGCCGGGTGGGCGGCGCTGGCGGCCCACCTGTCCGACCGGCAGGGCTGGCGCCCGCCCGGTCCCCTCTTCGCGGTCTTCGCGGTGGGCGCGTGCTCCGCGGTGCCGGTCAGCGGTGCGACGGCGGCCGTGGAGGCCGTCGCGACCGCGGTGGCCGCGGCGGTGGTCGCGCTGGCGCTGACAGCGGCGTCCGGGCCGCTGGTCCGCCGCCTGCCGCGACACGTGCGGACGGCACCCCGCGCGACCCCGGTGGCACCGGCCGCCCCGGGGGTGCCGGCGCGCCGGACGCGGGTGCAGGTGCTCCGCTGCGCCGCGGCGGTGGCCGTGGCGGGAGCGCTCGGCGTGGCCACCACCAGCCAGCACCCGTACTGGGCCGCGGTCGCCGCGGTGGCGCCGCTGGCGGCGCCCACCCTGTCCTCGCAGCTGGTCCGCGCCACCCACCGCGCGCTCGGCACGGTGCTCGGGCTGGGGGTGGCGGCGGTGCTCCTGGCGCTGCCGCTGGGCGCGCTGGCCACCGCAGCCACCGCCGTGCTCCTGCAGGTGCTCGCCGAGCTCCTGGTGGTGCGCCACTACGGCGCGGCGATGCTCGTCATCACCCCGCTGGCGCTGCTGATGGGCCAGCTGGCGCACCCCGTACCGGTCGGCGGCCTGCTGGCCGACCGCGGTGCGGAGACGCTGCTGGGCGTGGCCGTCGGCGTGGCCGTGGTGCTCGTGACGCGTCCGCGCGCGGGCAGGGGCTCAGCCGCGCAGCGCGGCGACGCGGGCGAGCAGCGCCCCGGTGGCAGGCTCCGCCGCGTCCAAGGCACCCCCGACGTCGGACGCATCGGCTGACAGCTGCTGCCTCAGCCGGGACAGGACCGGGTAGGCGGGCAGCACCGCTGCGTCCGCAGGTCCCCCGCTCCCCTGCTGGGTGCCGGGCCCGGTGCTGGGGCAGGTGCGGGCCAGGTGGACGGCGACGACGCCGAGGGCCTGGTCCGCTCCGGCGCGGCCGAACCCGTCGGCCAGGAGCGCGCAGCGCAGCCGCGCCGCCCAGGCCCCCCGCAGCCAGTGCTCCAGGGGAACCCCCGAGCCGGCGGCGAGCCGCCACGCGACGGCGTCGCGACGGGCCACCTCCGCGGCGGTGCGCTGCAGCGCCACCACGAGCGCCTCCCAGCGAGCCGCCCCGCCGTCCGGGCCGCCGTCCGCGCCCGCGTCCGGGCCGCCGTCCGGGCCGTCGCACGCGCGGTCGAGCTCGCCCACCACGGCGCGGACCGCGTCCAGCGGGGCCGCGGCGGCCACCTCGTCGCGCTCGTCGTCGTCCTGCGGGGAGCCTGCGGAGGGCGCCGGGCCACCGGTGGGACTGTCGAGCACGGCCAGATTCTTACACCGTAAGACCGCGGGTCGCTCAGGCCCCGCTGCCGCCCACGACCTGCACGGTGATCCTGTCGATGAGGCTCTCCAACGACTCTTCGAACTCCTGCAGCGACCTGTCGTCGGCGAGCAGCTCGCTGAGGCGCTCCACCGTCGGGGCGCCTCGCAGGCCGTGCGGAGGCACCTCCTCCTCCACGAGGTCCAGCGGGCCCACCGCGCCACCGCGCTGGGAGACCTCCAGGAGCAGGTTGCCCAGCAGGAAGCTCGTGAAGGCCCGGTAGACCGCCACCGCCTGCTCGTCCTCGAAGCCCTCGGACAGCAGCCCGGACAGGAAGGTCTCCACCCAGCGCACCGAGCGCAGCGGCGGGCGCAGCCAGGGCGCCTCCGGCGGAGTGGAGGCGATGAGCGGGAACGCGCGGGGGTGGGCGATGGCCATCCGGCGCACGCCGTGCGCCATGCGCTGCAGGAAGTCCTGCCAGCCGTGCGCGGGGGTCCGCAGCACGTCCTCGTCGTGGTCGAGCTCGGAGACGAGGGTGTCGACCACACCGTCGAGCAGGTCCTCGCGGCCCGGCACGTAGCGGTACAGCGACATCGCCTCCACGCCCAGGCGCGCCCCGAGCCGGCGCATGGTCAGCGACCCCACGCCCTCCTCGTCGATGAACGCCAGGGCCGCCGCCAGGATGCGCTCGCGGCTCAGGGGCACCCGGGCCGAGGGAGGCTCCTTGCCCTGCACGGCCAGCTCGTCAGCGTCGGGCACGTCGGCACCGCGGCTGCTGCTCGCGCTGCCGTCCGGGCCGCTGCCGTCCGGGCCCCCGCTGGTGGTCACCCGCTGAGGTTGTCACCCACCGGCGCCGGGCGCAGGTCGTCGGGCCCGTCCGGAGCAGGCCCTCTGGGGTGGCGGGTCGCCTTTTACGGTGTAAGCCTGGTGCTCCGGCTCACGGCGCCCGGTGGCCACCCCGGCCACCGCCGTGACGAGGAGGATCATGACCGAGATCGCCGACCCGAGCACCTCGACGCTCCACGGCACCGCGAGCGCCTCCAGCGGCCTCTCGACCCGTGCCCCCGGCGTGCGGGCCGCGGGCGCCACCACCACCACGGACGCCGTCATCGCCACGCTCGCCGGCCTGGCCGCCCGGGAGGTGCCGGGCGTCCACGCCCTGGGCATCCCCACGGGGCGCACCGCCACGGCGCTCGGCCAGCTCATCCCCGGTTCCTCGCGCGGCGGCTGCGCCGGCGTGGAGGTCGAGGTGGGCGAGCGGCAGGCGGCCGTCGAGGTGGCCGTGGTGACCGAGCTGGGACGCAGCGCCCCGGCCGTGGCCGAGCAGGTGCGCACCGCCGTCGCGCAGGCCCTGCACGACCTCGTGGGCCTGGAGGTCACCGCGGTGGACGTCGAGGTGGTCGACGTCGCCGAGCCCCCTCGCTGAGCCCCTCACCGGGCCGCGGCCCCCGGTCGCGGGACGGCGACAGGTCGCCCACGATAGGACCGCTGACGGCGCGGGCACTGCCCGCGCCGTTCCCATGACGGCACTCCCCCGGTCCTGCTCGGACGCGGGGCACAGACAAGGAGAGGACCTTTCATGAGCTCGACGGTGCAGAAGATCGGCGCTGAGTTCCTCGGGACGTTCTGGCTGGTGTTCGCCGGCTGCGGCGCAGCCGTCCTGGCCACCACGGCCGCCCCCGGAGACACCGGCGCGCAGGTGGCCATCGGGTGGCTCGGCGTCGCCCTGGCCTTCGGCCTGGCCGTGACCACCGGCGCGTACGCGCTCGGCCACATCTCCGGCGGCCACTTCAACCCCGCCATCTCCCTCGGCCTGTCGGTCGCGGGCCGCCTGCCCTGGCGCGAGCTGCCCGTCTACGTGGTCTCCCAGCTGGTGGGAGCCGTCGCCGGTGCCGCCGTGCTGTACGGGATCGCCAGCGGCCGCGCGGGCTTCGACCCCACCGGCGCCTTCGCCACCAACGGCTACGCCGACCGCTCCCCCGAGGGCTACGGCCTGGTCGCCGCGCTGCTCGTCGAGGTGGTGCTGACGGCGGTGTTCGTGCTCGTGGTCCTGGGCACCACCGGCCCGAAGGGCGCCCCGGGGCTCGCCCCGCTGGCCATCGGCCTGACCCTCGTGGTGATCCACCTCATCTCGATCCCGGTGGACAACACCTCCGTGAACCCCGCCCGCTCCATCGCCCCGGCGCTGTTCGCCGGCTCGGCGGCTCTCGGCCAGGTGTGGCTGTTCATCGTCGCCCCGCTGGTGGGCGGCGTCATCGCGGCGCTCGTGCACAAGGGCCTGCTGGCCACCAGCGAGGAGCGCGGTGACGTCCGCGTGGAGCAGACCGCCCACCGCGAGCGGGTCGCCGGGCGGGCCTGACCGCCCCTGGCCACCGCTCTGCCACCGATCGACCACTGACGACGACGAGGGCCGGCCGCTGAGAAGCGGCCGGCCCTCGTCGTCGTCAGCCCTCAGCGCTGGGTGCCGGAGCGGCGCAGGTCCTCCTCCGGGGCGCCCGGGTCCTTGAGGAGCAGGAACAGGCCGCTGTAGGGGCTCAGCCACACGCTGAAGCTCAGCAGGTCGTCCACCCAGCCGATCTCACCCTCGTCGCGGGCGTCGAGCACCGCCATGCGCGGGGTGAAGTGCTGCGAGCGGACCGTGCCCTCGATGGTCTCGCCGGTGAAGTTCAGCACCGTGACCTGCAGCTGCGCCGAGCGGTTCGGGTCTCCACCGTCGAGGCGGTGCACCATGACCAGCATGCCGGGGTGGGCGACGGCGGGGACGTCCACCTGCGTGGCGGTGGCGATGCCGTGCTGGGCGCGCAGCGCCAGGAGCCCCTGCAGGCGCCGGGCGAAGGAGGCCTCGTCCGCCAGCTGCTCGGGCAGGGAGCCGTAGAGCACCCGGGCGCGCGGCATCCCACTGGCCGAGTGCGTGGCCTGCGGGTCGACGTCGAGCAGGTCGTGCGCGCCGCGCTCCACCCAGCGGGTGTCGCCGGTGTCGGTGAGGGCGGCCACCTGCTGGATCGGCACCGGCAGGGCCCCCACGAGGTCCCACCCGGACAGGGCGAACACCCCGGGCTGCCAGGCGTTGAACATGGCCAGCAGCAGGTGCGCCCGCCGGATCATCTCGACGTCGTCGTCGCCGATCTCCTCCAGCGTCCGGTGCCCGCGGGTCGCGGCGATCACCGAGGCGGTGGTGCACGCGATGCCGTTGGTGGTGAAGACGTGGTTGTAGTCCGCGGCCTCACCGGTGATGCCGCGCAGCAGGTCGCCGCGCACGGCCTCGGCCAGCTCGGCGCCGGTGGTGGGGCGGCCCCGGAAGAGGTACTCGTCGTTGGTGTGCGCGGTGGCCCAGTGGACCAGCTCGTAGGTGAGCTCGTCGTGGTTCTGCATGCCGTGCACCAGGGACGCCGGGTCTACTCCCACCTCCAGGGAGGTGCGCAGCGTCAGGCGCAGGAACTCGGTGTCCCCGGTGACCAGGGCGTGCTGGTAGGCGGGGCGGTTGACGAAGTCGTACGACAGGTCCGCGCCCACGCGGCCGGTGTCGCGGATGTCCTCGATGCCGAGGTTCAGCTCCTGGAAGGTGAACCCGCCCACCTTGCGCACGGTGCTGGCGATGACGTGGTTGGCCGCCTCCGACAGCGGGTGGCCCTCCGACCACGCCGGGCCGCCGCCACCGGACTTCTCCACCCCGAGGAAGCCGTTGGCGTCCAGGCGCAGCGCGCTGGTGCCCAGCTCGGCCAGGGAGTGCAGCGCGTCGCCGATGACCAGGCGCATGCCCGCGAACGTCGGGTCGAGCCAGTTGATGGAGGGCTGGCCCTGCTTGAAGTAGTGCAGGTACACCCAGCGCCGCACCTGGCCGTCCACCCCGGTGACCTCGGCGGTGGCGCTCCAGTTGGTCTCCTTGACGCCCGGCGCGTAGAAGATCACGCGCTGCAGCGCGCCGATGATGTAGCCGGCGTCGGCCAGGCGGGCCTCGGTGATGGCGTCGAGGTTGACCGCGTCGCGGCCGGCCGGCACGTCGGGGAGCAGGTGCCAGTCCTCCCGGGGGATCTCCACCATGTGGTAGATGCCGGGGTAGTCGCCGTGGCCCATCTCCGCCAGGCGGAAGTCGGCGCCCTTGCCCGTGTGGCCGGGGACGATGTCGTCGATGACGGAGCCGCCGTGGGCGTCGGCCACCTCGCACACGCCGCGGAACTCGTCCTCGGTGCCGAAGAGCGGGTCGATCTGGGTGCTGATCCTGTCGAAGTGCCCGTCGACGCTGGGGGTCTCCTCCCAGCCGGTGATGCCGCCGGCCTTCTTCACCGGGCCGGTGTGGATGCCGTCGATGCCGATCTCCTCGAAGGCGCTCCACAGGCGCTCGTCGGCCACCGAGGCCAGGAACGACTCCCCCTGGCGGGTGATGAGGGAGATCGGGTACGCGGTGAACCACACCGACGCCGTGGCGACCGCGCGCCGCGCGTCGGGGCGGGCGTAGGGGTTGCGCCACATGGCGGGGGTGCCGGACAGCTGCCGGCTCAGGCCCTCGGCGTCGGCCAGCATCGACTGCTGCACGAGCCAGGCCACGTAGGCCGGGTTGGTGCCGTCCGCGGTGCGGCGGTGCGTCGCCCGACCGCGCCGCACCTCCAGCTGGGCGGCCGGGCGCAGCCGGCGCGGACGGGCCGGGTAGCGCTGCTCGTCGTAGGTGATGTCGCTGGGCTCACCGCCCTCCTCGACGGCGGAGATGCCCGTCGGGGTGGCGGCGGGGACGACGAGCGGGCGCGGCGCGACGACGACCTCCTCGCGCAGCACCCCCGCCAGCCCGGCGCCGGCGACGACGATGCGGGCGCGCTCCCACGGGCGCTGCTCGGCGATGAAGGGCAGCTCCTCGGCCTGCCACTCGTGCCAGAACCGCGTGGCGGCCTCGCGCTCGCCGTTGACGCCGAGGGCGACGTCCCTGTCGATGCCGAGGCGCTCCGCCTCGGCCGGGTCTGACTGCACCCACAGGACGACGTCGACGTGGTCGGCGAGCTCGCGGCGACCGGCGCCGACGCCCTCGAGGAACAGCCACCGCGTGCCCTCCGGCACGTCCAGGGTGCCCTCTCGGCCGTGCTCGGCCCACGCCGGCGGGCGGAAGCTCACCGCCTGCCCGTCCCGGGCCGGCTGGAGCACGCCCTCGACGAGCAGGTCGGTCCAGTCGAAGAAGCCGTGGTGCCAGGCGATGTCGTCGGTGCGCACGAGCACCCCGTCCTCCACGGCGGCGAGCAGCCGGTCCGCGAGCGCCGACTTGCCGCTGCCACCGCGCCCGTCCACGGCCACCACGCGCGGACGGTCGGCCGGCACGTCGGCCGAGTGCTCCAGCAGCGCCACGAGCCCGGACAGCGGCACCTGCCGCCACGGGCCCGCCAGGGGCTCGCCGTCGGGGAGCACCACCCCGGTGGGGACCACCTGGGTGGCGTCGGAGCTCGTCTCGGGGTCGGGAAGGGCCTGGTCGTCGGAGGGCGCCGTCAGCACGGCTGACCACGCTACCCATGCGCGGGGGCAGCGGCGCGCGGAGATCCGAGCCCGGTCGGCAGGGCGCCGACGCCCGGGGTCGGGATGAGCGGTCGCAGGCCCTCCCCCGGTGGTCTCGCAGCGGACCGGGAGGCCCTGCGCAGGTGATCACGAGGTGCTCTTCAGCATCCGCCGCCGTCCCCCGCGAGGGACACCTCCCCGCTGCGACGACTTCACCAGACGATCACCTCAGGGCCTCCCACGGGTCCCCCGGCTGCCGCAGCGTCCTCCTGGCCCCGGGGAGTCCGACCGGCTGCCCGACCGGCTGGCAGCACCGGACCGCTCGCAGCAGCAGGAGGAGGAGGGTCGATGGACCGCACGAGGACGCGGCGCCCGGCGCGGGACGTGCAGCGATGACGGCGCTGACCGAGCGCCCAGCGCCACCGCGCCGGCAGGCGCTGCGCCGCAGGAGCCGCCGCGAGGCCCTGTGGTTCTGGGCACTGGCCGGTCCCAACGTGCTGCTCATCCTCGTGTTCACCTACCGGCCCCTGATCTCCAACGCCTACTACTCGACGCTGGACTGGACGCTCGGCTCGCCGACCGCCACCCCGGTGGGGCTGGGCAACTACGTGGAGTTCTTCACCTCGGGCAGCGCCGGCCCCGTGCTGACGACCACGGCGGTCTTCGGCGTCGCCACGGTCGGCGGATCGATGCTCCTGGGACTGCTCCTGGCCCTCGCGCTCAACACGAAGGTCACTGGCAGCGGCCTGGCCCGCGCTGCCGTGTTCTCCCCCTACGTGCTGTCCGGGGTGGGTGTCGGACTCGTCTGGCTGTTCATCATGGACCCGGTCATCGGGGTCCTCGGTGCCGTGCTCCGCGCGTTCGGCGGGTCCAGCCCCGCCTGGTTCAACGACCCGCACCTCACCCTGACGATGGTCGTCGTCGTCTACGTCTGGAAGAACCTCGGCTACGCGGCTGTCGTCTACCTGGCCGGGCTGCAGTCCATCGACCCGGACGTGCTCGAGGCCGCCGCCCTCGACGGCGCCGGCCCCGTGCGGCGGCTGGTGTCCGTCGTGGTGCCGCTGCTGTCGCCCACGACGTTCTTCCTGCTCGTCACCACGGCGCTCAGCTCCCTGCAGGCCTTCGACCTCCTCAAGGTGATGAGCCCGCTCGGGCGCGGCACGGACACCCTCGTGTACGAGTCGTACCTGCAGGCCTTCGAGGGCTCCAACCGGGCCGGCTACTCCGCCGCCCTCTCGACGGTGCTCTTCGTGCTGCTCGCGGGCCTGACCCTCTTCCAGCTGCTGGTCCTCGAGAAGCGGGTGCACTACCGGTGAGCACCACCACCTCCCCCCACCACGTCCCCGGCAGCCCGGCCGGAGGGGCGCCCCCCGCGCCGCAGACCTCGCCCGACGCACAGGGGGCCCTGCCCCGGCGGTCACGGCACCGGCTGCGCCGGGCGCTGCGCACCGTCGCGGTCGGCTACCTGCCGGTGTGGCTGTCCACGCTGGTCGTGGTGCTGCCACTGCTGTGGATGGTGCTCTCCTCGGTCAAGACGCCCGCAGAGCTCATCAGCCAGACCCCGCAGCTGCTGCCCGCCCACCCCTCGCTGCACAACTACGTCACCGCAGCGGACCGGGTGCCCTTCCCGCGCTTGTTCGTCAACTCCATCATCGTGACGACGGTCGGCGCCGGCCTCAAGGTCGTGCTGGCGGTGTGCTGCGCCTACGCCCTCGTCTTCGTGAGGTTCCGGTTCTCGCGCGCGGTGTTCTTCCTGGTGCTGGCCACGCTCATGGTGCCCTCCCAGGTCTCCCTGCTGCCCAACTTCGTGCTCGTCAGCAGCCTGGGCGGTCAGGACACCTACTGGGGGATCATCCTCCCCGGGCTCGGCAGCGGGTTCGGCGCCTTCCTGCTGCGCCAGCAGTTCCTCTCCGTGCCCCCCTCGCTGCTGGAAGCCGCTGAGCTGGACGGCGCCGGGCACTGGCGGCGACTCACGCGGATCATCGTCCCGGTCTGCGCACCGGCGATCGCCACGGTGACCCTCGTCAGCATCGTCTACGAGTGGAACGAGTACCTCTGGCCGCTGGTCATCGTCTCCGAGCCCAGCATGATGACGCTCCCCGTGGGCCTGACCCTGCTGCAGAACAGCGAGAGCGGAGCGGCCGCCTACGGCGTGCTGATGGCCGGGACCGTGCTGGTCATCGTCCCGGTGCTCGTCGTGTTCACCGCCTTCCAGCGGTACATCGTCGCGGGTCTCGCGCAGGGCGCCGTCAAGGAATGACCCGCTCCGCGGCTCGCCCTCGACCGCGACCGCGCCCTCCAGCCCCCCGGACACCCCGGGCCCTGTCACCACCCCCCGTCACCCAGCCACGAGGAGACCCCTGTGCTCTCGCCCCTGTCCCACCCCCTCGACCGACGCCGGTTCCTCGGCCTGGCCAGCCTCGGCGTGGCCGCCACCGCGCTGACCGCCTGCGCCGGCCCCAGCACCAGCGGAGCCGCCCCAGGCGCCGCAGCGTCCAGCTCCAGCAGCGTCGACTGGGCCTCGGTGAAGCCCGCAGCGACCATCCAGTTCTGGTCGAGCAACCCCGGCTCCTCCCAGCAGGTGACCCAGCAGATCGTCGACGCGTACAACGCGTCCCAGAGCGCCACCAAGGTCACGCTGGTCACCGCCGGGGCCAGCTACGAGGACATCGCCGCCAAGTTCCAGACGGCCCAGGCCAGCGGGCAGCTGCCGGACCTCATGGTGCTCTCCGACGTCTGGTGGTTCCGCTACTTCCTCCAGGGCTCCATCACCCCGCTCAACGACCTGCTCGAGGCCGCGGAGGTGCAGACGTCGGACTACCGGAAGACCTTCCTCGACGACTACTCCTACGCCGGCTCCACGTGGGCGGTGCCGTGGGCGCGCTCCACGCCGCTCTTCTACTACAACAAGGACCACTGGAAGGCCGCAGGCCTGCCGGACCGCGCTCCCGCCACGTGGCAGGAGCTGGCGGAGTGGGCCCCGAAGCTGCAGGCCGCGGGCCTGGGCACGCAGCACGCCTACCAGCTTCCCGCCGTCGCGGGCTACGCCGGCTGGACGCTGCAGAACAACCTGTGGGGCTGGGGCACCGGGTGGAGCCAGAAGGACTCCTTCACCATCACCTGCGACTCCTCCGCCGCCCAGCAGGCGCTGCAGTTCCTCCAGGACGCCGTCTACAAGGACCGCTGGGCCGGTGTGGCCAGCACCTCGGCCATCACCGACCTCACCGCCAAGGCCGTGAGCGCGACCACCTCCTCCACCGGGGACCTGCGCACCGCTCTCAAGGCGGGGACCATCGACCTCGGCGTCGGCTTCCTGCCGGGTGGGCCGGCGGCCACCGAGCCCGTCTGCCCCACCGGTGGCGCGGGCCTGGCCATCCCCAGCGGCATCGACCCGGGGCGCCAGCTGGCCGCGATGCAGTTCATCAAGTTCCTCACGTCCCCGGAGAACACCGTGACGTTCTCCGACGCCACCGGCTACATCCCGGTGCGGACGTCTGCCGACACCACGCAGCTGCTCACCACGACGCCCCAGCTCAAGACTGCGATCGACCAGCTGTCCCTTACCCGGCCCCAGGACTGGGCGCGGGTGTTCCTCCCCGGCGCCGACCAGGAGATGGGCAAGACCGCCGCCGCGGTCTTCACCGGCCAGGCCGACGTCGCCAGCTCGCTGAGCCAGCTGAAGGCGACCCTCGAGGGGATCTACACGCGCGACGTGGAGCCGAAGCTGAAGAAGTGACCTCCGCCGCCGCTCGGCGCTGAGCGCCGCTCGTCCCGGTCCGACCACTGCGGCGGACCGGGACGGGTGCGCCCGTCATCGCGGCAGGCCCTCGCGCAGCAGGCGGACCACCTCGGAGACGAACTCCGCGCGGCGGGCGCCGTCGCCGTCCAGGACGGCCTGGACCTCCTCGGCGAGGTGGGGCAGCTGGTGCGGCGCCACCGGGTGGCCGGGGTGGTCGCTGAGGCTCCCGTGGATGCGGCTGGGCCACTCGCGCCCGATCGCGTGCGCCAGCACCACGGGGATCCGCGAGTGGTGGCGGTGCTCCTCGTGGCGCCACGGCTCGCTGGCGGCGGCGAGCAGGCGCAGCTGCTCGTGCAGGTCCAGGGACGCCAGCTCCGGTGCGGTGCTGACGGCGCTGACGAGCTGGTGCACGACCGGCTCGGCAGCGCCGCTGACCGCCACCGCGCCGAGTGCGGCGGGGGCGCCGGTGCTGGTGCCGCTCGCTGTGCTCACGGCAGCCGCCTCAGCCCTTGAAGGCGTCCTTCGCCTTCTCCACGTTCTGGCGCTGGGCGCCCATGGCCTGGTCCTTCTGGCCCTGCGCGGTCAGCTCGGCGTCGTCGGTCTTCTTGCCGACGGCCTCCTCGACCTTGCCCACGGTCTGCTGCACGACGTTCTTGGCCTTGTCCACTGCGGACACGTCAGCCTCCACTCCTCGAAGGTCGCCGGCGGACGCCGGCGCTCCCGACGCTAGGTAGGTCGCGTCCGACACGCTCGCCGAGGGCGGCCCGGGCGGCTGAGGGCCATCTCACACCCGCTCGACTGGCGCAGCGCGCCTCCCGCTGGGTGGCGCTGGCCGGCCGGGTCAGGAGGGGGCGGGTGGGCGCAGTGCCGTGAACCGGGTGGTGCGGCGCAGGTGGAAGCCGAGCTGCTCGTACAGGCGGATGGCCCCCGTGTTCTCCGCTGAGGCGTGCAGGAAGGGCACCTCGCCGCGCGTCCGGACCCCGTGGGCCACCGCGTGCACGAGCCGCGTGCCCAGCCCCTGCCCGCGCCAGGCGGCGTCGGTGCACACGGCGCTGATCTCCACGGCCCCCGGTGGGTGCAGCCGCTCCCCCGCCATCGCCACGAGCCGTCCCGCGCGGCGGATGCCGAGGTAGGTGCCCATCGCCAGGGTCCGCTCGAAGAACGGGCCGGGCCGGGTCCGCTCCACCAGGGCGAGCGCCTCGGCGACGTCGGCGGGGTCGGTGACGTCCAGCACCACGGCCTCCGGGTCGGGCGCCGACGCGACGGCATCGGTGGCGACCATCTGCACGCCGGGGATGTCGACGAGCGCGGTCCAGCCCGGCGGGGGCTCGGGGACGTCGCCGGTGAGCAGCAGGACGCCGTCAGCTCCCACGAGGGCCGCGGCGTCCGCCCAGTCGCCCGGCGCCGGGTCCTCGGGGAGGGAGGAGAACTGCGCGACGTCGGCGGGGTAGGTCACCACGCGGCCGCGCCGCACCGCCAGCCCCGCGTGGGGGCCGTGCAGGGCGTTCCACACCGACCTGTCGAGCTGGTCGAGCGGGTCGAGCGCCGAGGAGGCCGCGGTCACCGCCTCCCCCACTCGGCGGCCAGCAGCTCGTAGGAGCGGACGCGGGCGGCGTGGTCGTGGGTGGTGGTGGTGATGAGCAGCTCGTCGGCGCCGGTGGCGTCGCGCAGGCGCTCCAGGCCCTCCGCGACGGTCCGCGCCGACCCCACGAAGCGCGTCGCGAGCCGGTCGCGGACCAGCGCGTCGTCGTCGGCGCTCCAGTGCTCCGGCGAGGTGAGCTCGGCGGCCTCGTCGGGCGTCGGGTAGGGGATGGCCCCGGCGGCGGTGCGGATGGAGCGCACCCAGGGCCCGTAGCCGGCGGCCAGGTGCTCGGCCTCGGCGCCGGTCTCGGCGACGACGACGTCAGCGGACACCGCCAGGTGCGGCCGCGCCAGACCGTGCGCGCCCTCGGAGGGGCGGAAGGCGGCCCGGTACGCGCGGGCGGCGTCGAGGACGCCCTGCGGGGCCACGTGGTAGTTGGCGCCGAACCGCAGCCCGCGCTCGCCCGCCACCGCGGCGGTGGTGCCGCCGGTGCTGCCGAACAGCCACACCTGCAGGTCGGCGCCGGTGCCGGGGTGCGCCTGGAGCGGAACTCCGGACGACGACGTGAAGGTGCCGGCGAGGAGGTCGAGCACCGTGTCGACCTGCTCACCGAAGGAGGGGCCGCCGGAGGCCGGCGGCGGGACGAGCTCGGGGACCGCCGCGAACCGCGCCGAGGTGAGGATCGGCGCGAGCGGGAACGGACCGGGGATGCGCACGCCGTCGACCACCGTCCCGGCGGCCTGCTCGGGGGTGGGCGGCGGAGGCGGCGCCGGCAGCGATCCGTCGGGCCCGCGCGGCGGACCGCCGGGCCTGCCGAGGCCGAGGTCGACGCGGCCGGGGTGCACGGCGTCGAGGAGGGCGAAGTCCTCCACGGCGGACAGCACCGTGCGGTGGCCGGTCTGCAGCGCGGCCGACCCGAGGCGGATCGTGCTCGTCCGCCCAGCCACGAGGGCCAGGACGACCGCGGGCGAGACGCCCACCACGCCGGGGTTGAGGTGGTGCTCGGCCACCCAGTAGCGGGCGTACCCGAACCGCTCCGCGGACTCGGCGAGGTCGGCGCTGTTGGCCAGCGCCTGCGCGGCCGAGCCGCCCGAGGGGACGGGCGTCAGGTCGAGGACCGCCAGCGGCGTGCTCACGCGCGGGCCCCCGTCGTCGTCAGGGGTCGCAGGCCGAGGTGGTCGCGCAGGGTGGTGCCCTCGTACTCGGTGCGGTGCACGCCGCGCTCCTGCAGGATCGGCACCACCCGGTCGACGAACGGGTCCAGGCCTCCCGGCGTGAGGTGGGGCACGAGGATGAACCCGTCGGAGGCCTCCGCCTCCACGAGGTGCTGGACCTGGTCGGCCACGGTGACCGGCGACCCGACGAAGGTCTGCCGCGCGGTCTGCTCGATCATCAGCTCGCGGATCGACAGGCCCTCCGCCTCGGCGCGCTCGCGCCACGCCCTCGCCGTGGCCAGCGGGTCGCGGTGCATCCGGACGCTGGCGCGGCCCTGGCTCATCACCTGCTCGCCGACCACGGGGTCGACGTCGGGCAGCGGGCCGTCGGGGTCGAGGTGCGACAGGTCGCGGTTCCACACCTGCTCGAGGAAGACGATGGCGGTGGCGCCGCTGACCTGCGCGCGGCGCACCTCGCGGGCCAGCTCCTCGGCCTCGGCGTCGGTGTCGCCGAGCACGAAGGTGGCGGCGGGCAGCACGAGCAGGTCGTCGCGCTGGCGCCCGTGCTTCGCCAGCCGGGCCTTGACGTCGGCGTAGAACGGCCTGCCCTCCTCCAGCGTCGCGTGGCGGCTGAAGATGGCGTCGGCGTGCTCGGCGGCGAACTCCCGGCCCTCCTCGGAGTCACCGGCCTGGAAGACGACCGGCCGACCCTGGGGGCTGCGGGGCACGGTGGTGTGCCCGGCGATGTCGAAGAACGCGTCGCGGTGGGAGAACGCCCCGGGCCCGGGGGCTCGCAGGAACCGGCCGGTGGCCTGGTCGGCGAGGACCTCGTCACCCCGCCAGGAGTCGAACAGCTCCAGCGCCGTCTCCAGGAAGGAGCGGGCGCGGTCGTAGCGCTGGTCCGCCCCAAGGAAGCCGCCGCGGCGGAAGTTCTCCCCCGTGAACGCGTCCCAGCTGGTGACGACGTTCCACGCCGCCCGACCGTCGGAGAGGTGGTCGAGGGTGGCGAACTGGCGTGCCACCTCGTACGGCTCGTTGAACGTCGAGTTGATCGTCCCGGTGAGCCCGAGGTGCGTGGTGACGCCGGCGAGCGCCGCGAGGATGGTGAAGGTGTCGGGGCGGCCGACCACGTCGAGGTCGTAGATGCGTCCGGCGTGCTCGCGCAGCCGCAGCCCCTCCGCGAGGAACATGAAGTCGAGCTTCCCGCGCTCGGCGGTCTGCGCGAACCTGACGAACGAGTCGGGGTCGATGTGGCTGCCCGCGGCGGGGTCGGACCACACGGTGGTGTTGTTGACACCGGGGAAGTGCGCCGCGAGGTGCACCTGGCGCTTGCTCATCTGCTGACCCCCTGGGCGTAGCGGTTGGCGGGACGCGGCAGGCCGAGGCGCTCGCGCAGGGTCGTCCCGGCGTACGCGGTGCGGAAGGCGCCGCGGCGCTGAAGCTCGGGCACGAGCTGGCGGGTGATCGCCCGCAGGTCGTCGGGGAGGACGGCGGGCCGCAGCCGCAGCCCGTCCAGCCCCGCTTCCCGCCACGCCAGGGCCAGGTCGGCGAGCTCGCCGGGCGTTCCCGCGAAGACCAGCGCGTCGCTGGTCTGCGCCAGGGGCGCCCCGGCGGTCCCGTCGAGGCGGGCCAGCCGCTCCGCTGCGGCCCCCGGGCGGGGGTCGAGGACGACGACGACGTCGCCGAGCAGGCGCAGCGGCTGGTCGCCGAGCCCGTCCGGCCAGGCCGGCTGGACCTCGCGCTCGTCGCGGACGGCCGCGACGAGGCGGCGCGCGTCGTCGTGGGGGGTGAGGAAGCCCAGGTCAGCGCAGCGCGCGACGAACCGGTGCGCCACGGGCACGTGGGACAGGGCCGCCACGAGCGGCTGGCCCTGCGGCGGGCGCTGGGTGATGGCCGGGCCGCGCACGGAGAAGTGCGGGCCGGAGAAGTCGATGGGGTGGAGCTTGGCGGCGTCGACGAACCGGCCGGTGGCGACGTCGCGGATCTCGGCGTCGTCCTCCCAGGAGTCCCAGAGGCGGCGGAGCACCTCCACCCAGTCACGGGCCTCGTCGAGGGCGTCGGGCAGGTCGGGAGCGGGGCGGCGGCCGAACTGGGCGGCCTCGTCGGGGCTCAGGGAGACCTGCACGCGCACCCCAGCGCGCCCGCGGGTGGCGTGGTCGAGCGTGGCGACGGCCTTGGACAGGTGGAACGGCTCGGTGTGCGTGGCCGTGGCGCTCGGCACGAGGCCGATGTGCTCGGTGACCAGCGCGAGCCGCGCCGCGAGGAGCACGGCGTCGAGGCGGCCCACCACCACGTCCGTGCGGTCGGCGGACTGCACGCGCAACGCGTCCTCGATGGTCACCAGGTCGAGCAGACCTGCCTCGGCCTCGCGGACGAGGTCGGTCCAGTAGGCCGCGGTGAACAGGTCGCGCGGACGGGCGGTGGGCTCGCGCCAGGCGGCGGGGTGCCACCCCGCGCCGTCCAGCGCGAGGGCGAGGTGCAGGTGCTGCGTGCTCACGCCGTGCTCAGCCCCGGCGGGGGCGGGCTTGTTCCAGCGCCCCTCACGCGGCGGCGGCCGCTGCCGCGGGCTCGCCGAGGCGGTCGCGCAGGTCGGCGCCGCGGTAGGAGCGGCGGAAGGCCCGGCGGCGCTGCAGCTCGGGCACCAGGCCGCGGGTCACGCCCCGGACGTCCCGTGCCGGGTCGACCGGGTGCAGCCGCAGGCCTGCCAGCCCAGCGGCCCGCCAGCCCAGGGCCAGGTCCGCGAGCTGCCCGGGGGTGCCGGCGAAGACGCGCGCGCCCTCGGGTGCGGTGCTCGGCGCCTCCCCGGTCGAGCGCTCCCAGCGCTGCCGGGCGCGGGCGGAGCTGTCGTCGATGACGACGACGAGGTCCCCGAGCAGGTGGCGGGGCGCGCCGGCGCTGCGGGCCGCGGCCACCAGCTGCTGGGCGTCCACCGTGGTGCGCGGCGTCACGAAGCCGAGGTCGGCGGCGTCCGCGGGCAGCGCGCGGTGGTCGCGACCGCCGCGTCCGGGCAGAGCCACGACGGGCAGGCGACTGCCGGCCGGCCAGCTGCGGCGCACCGCCTGCACCCAGCCCTGCTCGTCGGCGGGCACCGGGACCCGCAGGAGCACCCCGGCGCGGCCGGGGGCGGTGGTGTGGAGCTCGTGGACGGCGCGGGCGATGGTCCACGGCTCGGTGCGCCCGGCGTGCACGGTGGGCAGCAGCCCGACGGTGCGCGTGGCCGCGGCCAGCCGGACGGCGGCCAGGACGGCGCCGACCCCGCCGCCGAGGCCGCTGCCAGCCTCGTCGGGAGCGCGGTCCTCGGGCGCGTCGAGGGTGACGAGGTCGAGCAGGCCGACCTCGGCCTCGCGGACGTGGTGGACCAGCTCGGCGGTGGTGGCTGCGGCGGTGCCGGCTGAGGGGAGGCTCGGTCGGGCGCCGTCGAGGGCGAGCGCCAGCTGGATCTGCGACACGGGTGGACCTCTTCCGCCCCGGACGGGGCCTCGCGCTTACCGGCCTCCGCTGGCAGCGGGGTCCGGTCGGGTCGTCACCTGGGGCACCCCGCCGCAGAGCGAGGGTTGCCGGTCAGCTAGCCAGGGCTTGTCGCTGACGCTCATGACCTGTGGGACTGGTGGAACGTGTGGTGCGGGACGAGCGTGACGGATCGGGTGCCGGCCCGTCAAGGGCGGACTCACGGGCCGGCCCGGCAGATCGCGGTGGCGGCCCCCGACCGTCACGCGAGGGTGTTCACGCTCAGGACCGCGGTGAGTTCGTCGTCGAGGCGCTGCCGGTCGCGGTGGGCCCGGTGCTCGTGGCGCGCGTCCTCAGCCCGCGGCCTGGTGGTGAGCTCCACGCTGTCAGCGACGGGCTGGGCGAGGTGCTGCGCGTCCGGCTCTGAGGCCCGCGGGGTGCGCGGGGTGCGCGCCTGTGACGCCGCCTCGGTCTGGCGCTGCTCACGGACCAGAGCCGCCTGGGCCTGCGCCAGCGCACCGCCGGCGAAGTCCACCGCCGCCTGGTCGATCTTCATGACCTGGGCGTCGGCGCGCTGCAGGGCGTCCGTCCGCAGCCGCTCCACGGCCTGCGCGTACGCCTTCTGCGCCCGCTGCACGGCTTGTTCGGCGGGGGTTCCGCTGGCCGCGCCGCCGCGGCCGGGCAGGCGCAGCGACCCGGCCGAGATGGCCTGTGCGCTCATCGCCGTCGGTCCTCCTCGCCGGTGGTCGGTGCGGGAGCGGGCTGCTCCCGTCCGTGATCCGCATCGGCGGCCGACGCCGCCGCTGCGGGCGCCGGCCGGCCGATCACCCGGCCGGACGCACACCACAGTCGTCGTGAGCCCCGGGGGGACGGGCTCAGGAGGAGACGACGCCGCGCACGCGGTGGCCCGTGGCGATCGACTCCCCCGAGATCGCGGCGGTGCGCGGGGAGAGGAGGAAGGTGACGAGGTCGGCGATCTGGTCCGGGCTGGACTCACCGCCGCGACCGGGCTGCACCTCGGCGGCCGGGGTGGGGGTGACGGTGCCGGGGCTGACGGTGTTCACCGTGACGCCCGTGCCGGCGACCGCGTCGGCGAGGTTCTTGGCCACCACGATGAGCGCCGCGTTGCGGACCGCGCCGGTGGTGTTGCCGGTGAGGAAGGCGTTCTGCCCGCTGATGCCCACCACGCGCCCGTAGCCGGCCGCGCGCATCACCGGCAGCGCCGCGGTGGCCAGGCGGAGGAAGACGACGGCCTTCGCGTCGAACGCCTCCAGCACCTGGGCCGGGTCGTCGTTGCGGGAGGCGTCCAGGGTCTGCGCGCTGGGCGCGGCCGTGACCACGAGGCCGTCGAGCCGGCCGTGCCGGGCCAGGACGGCCTCGACGGCAGCGGCCGCCGAGGCGTCGTCGCGGGCGTCGAGGCGCAGGCGGGTGCCGGCGTCGTCGGGGTCGGTGGAGCGGGAGGCGACCACGGCGGTGGCGCCCTCCTCGGTCAGCCGCCGCACCACGGCGGAGCCGATGAGCCCCCGCCCACCGACGACGAGCACGACGCGTCCACGCAGGTCCAGGTCCACGGGTGAAGGCTCAGCCAGGCGACGGCGCCGCGCCAGCCGAGGCGACGGCGCCCTGCACCCGCCGCCCCGCGCGCGCACCCCACCAGGGCCCTCCGGCCCTGTGCCGCCCGTCAACCACTGCCTACGGTCAGTCACATCCCCAGGTCACGGCGTGGTGCACCCCGCGCTGCGACCCCGACGCACTCCGGCAGAGCGGAGCGACCATGACCACCTCGACCCTCGAGGCGTCCGGACCACGCCCGCTGCTGGCGGTGGCGGTGGCGGTCCACCCACCCGCCGGCGGCGTCTCGCTCTGCGTCGTGACGCTCGTGGGGGACCTGGACCTCGTGTCCGCTCCCCGGCTCCGACGCGCCACCGAGGAAGCGCTGCCGGACGACCGCCAGGCAGCGGGCGTCCGCGACGTGGTGGTGGACCTGACCGACGTCGGCTTCGTCGACTCCGCCGGCCTCGGAGCGCTCCTCACCGCGCTGCGCCGCACCACCGTCCGCGGCGGACGGTTCGCGGTGGTCGGCGCCAGCGAGCAGGCGAGGCGGCTGCTCACCCTCACCGGCGTGCACCGCGTCATCTCCCTGCACGCCACCCTGGCCGAGGCCGTCAAGGCCCGGGAAGCTCGAGGCTGACCGGGCCGGTCCCGCCGGCCAGGGCCCGCCGGTAGCGCCGGCGGTACACGCGCCGGGCCACCAAAGCGCCATCCTGCCGATCATCTGACGGGCGCGGTGAGCGGATCCGGTGCCTGGCGGCTGCGGCCGGTGTCGCTGGCGACGGCGAAGCCCTCGCGCACCCAGTACTCGTAGCCGCCGACGAGCTCCTTCACGCAGCCGTAGCCGGCTCGCGCGAGCGCCAGCCCCGCGCGGGTGCTGCCGTTGCAGCCGGGGCCCCAGCAGTAGACGACCACATCGGCGTCGGGGTCGGGGGCGTGCTCGCCGATGCGGTCGGTGAGCTCGGCGAGGGGGATGTGCACGGCGCCGGGGATGCGGCCGGCCGCCCACCCGGCGGCGGAGCGGACGTCGACGACGAGCGGCGCCGCACCGGAGGCGCGGGCGTGGGCGAGGTCGGCAGGGTCGGTCTGGTGGGCGAGGCGCGCGGCGAAGAAGTCGGCGGCGGAGGTCGCGGGGCTGGTCATGACGTCCATGGAAGCGGGGTGGCGCTGCGCTGGACAGGGGTGTTCCACGGCGGTTGAGCCCTTGCGCCGTGGATCCGCTGGCATCCTGGCCTGCGTGCCGTCGAACCCGCAGATCGTGCTGGACGCCGTCGACCGGGGCGTCGTGGAGGCCCTCCAGAAGGACGGGCGGATGAGCGTCGCGGACCTCGCCCGGGCGGTGAACCTCTCCCCCAGCGCGACCGCGGACCGGCTGCGCCGGCTGACCGACCTCGGCGTCATCACCGGGTACACCGCGGTGGTCGACCCGGAGGCGCTCGGCTACGCCGTGCAGGCGTTCGTGCGGCTGGCGTACCCGAGCGGCAACTACAAGCCGTTCCACGACCTGCTCGCCGTGCTGCCCGAGGTGGTGGAGGCGCACCACGTCACCGGTGACGACTGCTTCATCCTCAAGGTGCTCGCCCGCAGCATGCGCGACCTGGAGCGCATCACCGGGAAGCTGGCGACGCTCGGCGGCATCACCACGAGCGTCGTCTACTCGAGCCCGCTGCCCCGCCGGGACCTCACGCCCGCCTGACCGCCCCCACCCCGTTGGCCCAGGGTGGCCCTGGTCCCCTGGGAGTGGACCAGGGCCACCCTGGGCCATGCCGGGAGCGGACCAGATCCACCCGGGGCAGGTGGACGACGACGAACGTCGGCGGCCACGCTCGTCCGATGGGACGCGGCCTGCAGAAGGCGATGAACGACGGCCGGGGCGAGGCGGGCGCGCTCGTCGGCGCCCAGCGCCCACCCCGTCCCGGACCGCCGGCTGCAGCAGCATCGGCGCCGCCTCCCCCTGCACGGAGCCTCGCGCTCGCCACCCCTGGCGGCGCGGGTCAGGAGGCGACCAGCTCGACCTCGTAGCCGTCCTCGTCCTCGAGGTAGGCCGCGCAGTGGTCAGGCCCCCCGGCGAAGGGGTGCTGCTCGGGGAACAGCAGCCGCCAGCCGTGGCCGGCAGACGCGGCGACCAGCGCGTCGAGCTGCTCGCGCCTGCCGGCGTGGAAGGCGAGGTGGTTCAGGCCCGGTCGCAGGCGCTCGTGCCGCTCACCCACCAATGCCGGGGACTGCTCGAGCACCAGGTAGGTCGCGCCCAGCCGGAAGCTCGCGCCTCCCTCCCACGCCTGGAGGGGCACGTGCCCCAGCTCGCCGAGCAGCCACGACCAGCGCGGCAGCGCCCGCGCCAGGTCCGGCACCCACAGCTCGACGTGGTGCAGCGCGCCGCGCGGTGGCGAGGTCCCGTTCACGCGGCGCCGGTCGGGCGCAGCAGCGATCGGAGGGCCGTGACCTGCCGGTCGTCCAGGCCGAGCCACCACAGGTAGGCCTCTGACCCGCCCCACCGGGCGTGTACGTGGTCGAGCATCGCGTCGATGTCCGGACCACCTCGCCGACGCGGCGGCGGTGCCGTCGCCGGGTCGACGACGGGCCTGCCGCTGCCGGCGCGGTGGTAGTCGTCGACCACGGCCTCCCGCTCGACGCCCGCGAGGTCGAGCAGCAGTGCGGCCACCATGCCCGTCCTGTCGCGACCGGCCGCGCAGCACACGAGGACGGCCTCGGCGCTCGGTGCGCTGACGGCGCGGTCTGCGAGGTCAGCGAGGTCAGCGAGGGCGCCGAACACCAGCGCCAGGGTCCTGCGGTTCCGCTCGAGGCTCCGCGAGTAGAGGTCGCCGAAGGTGGCCTCCGCACCGGTGTCGCGCAGCGCCTCAGCGGCCGGGTCGACCAGCGGCAGCAGCCGGTAGTGGCGCAGGTCGGCCAGCGGGTGGGGAAGCAGGCGCGCCTCCTCCTCCCCGCGCAGGTCGACGACCGCGCCCACCCCGAACTGCTGCGCAGCCCCCGGTCGTCGACGAGCAGGTCGACGGGCACGGCGGAGCGGACCACGCGCCGCAGCACGGTCGTCCCGCCGTCCCCCAGCGGGAGACCACCCAGGTCGGCCGAGCCGGGAAAGCCGGACAGGACCCCCAGGCGCACCGCGCCGCGCTGCTCACCGGGCCACCCGTCGTGCACGCGGGCTAGCGTCGCAGGGTGCTGCCCGCCGACGGCCACGTCCACAGCCAGTTCTCCTGGGACGCCCCCACCGGCGACATGCACGCCACCTGCGCCCGCGCCGTGGAGATCGGGCTGCCCGCGCTGGCGTTCACCGAGCACGTCGACCTGACGCGGTGGAACCTCCACGGCCAGCCGCTGCCCGAGCGCTACCGCGGCCACGTCGACGCACACGGCCGCTTCCTCGGCGACGCCCTGCAGGTGGAGGCCTACCTGGCCGAGGTGGGCCGCTGCCGCGAGGACTTCCCCGACTTGCGGATCTGGTCCGGCCTCGAGCTCAGCGAGCCGCACTGGCACCCCGGCGCCGTGGCCGACCTCGTCCGAGCCACCGGCGCGGAGCGGCTGGTCGGCTCGGTGCACGCCCTGCCCGACCTGCACCCGGACGCCGCGTCGACGACACCCGGTGAGGTCGTCGAGCACGTGGAGACCGGCCACGGCTACCTCCAGCGCCCACCGCTGGACGTCGTCCGCGCCTACCTCGCGGAGGTCGCCGCCCTGGCCGCCAGCGATGCGCCGTTCGCGGTGCTCGCCCACGTCGACTACCCGCTGCGCACCTGGCCCACCTCCGAGGGGCCGGTGCCCTGGGACGCGCTGGAGGACGACGTCCGCACCGCCCTGGCAGCACTGGCCGCCTCCGGCCGGGCGCTGGAGCTCAACACCCGCCGTCCCCTGGAGGGCCGGGTGCTGCGCTGGTGGCACGAGGCCGGCGGTGACGCGGTGGCGTTCGGCAGCGACGCGCACCACCCCGAGGCCCTCGCCCACGGCTTCCGCGAAGCGGCCGACCTCGCGCAGGCCTGCGGGTTCAGGCCCGGGCCGACGCCGTTCGATCTGTGGGGCCGCGCCTGACGCGACGGCCGCCGTCGTCGTCCGTCAGGGGCGCCGGTCGAGCTTCTCGTGGACCGTGCGGTTGAGCTGCTCGCGCCAGTCCTGGGTGTAGGTGCGGGCGTTGCGGAGCAGCTCGTCGCAGAAGCCGGCGACGTCGTCCCCGGTGACCTCCAGCGCGCGGCGGCCGTCGGTGGCGCCGGTCTCGAAGAGGCCGAGGAGGCCCTCGAGAAGGGCGACGATCGACCGGCCGTCGCCCCCGGCGAGGTTGAAGACGTACTTCTTGATCTCCGCGTACATGACGCGGTAGTCCTCGGGGAGTGCGGCGGCGCGGGCCTCCATGAGGCGCCACTCCTTCTTCTCGCCGATGAGCTTGGTGAGCAGGTCACGCACGGGGGCCCTCCCGCAGGTCGTCGATGGTGGTGGACAGGAAGTCCCACGTGCTCCAGAACGCGGCCAGGCGCTGCCGGCCGGCGTCGTTCAGGGCGTAGAACTTGCGCGGCGGTCCGCTGGTCGACGGCCGCTTGTCAGTGCTGACCAGGCCGTTCTTCTCCAGTCGCAGCAGGATCGCGTAGACGGTGCCCTCGACCACGCCCGTGAGGCCGAGCCCCTGCAGCGTCGAGGTGATCTCGTAGCCGTAGGTCTCGCCACGGTCGATGACCTGCAGCACGCAGCCCTCGAGGACTCCCTTGAGCATCTCGGTCAGGTTGTCCAGGACGACCCCCTCAGATCGGTGTCTGATCGCTACTCAGCGCCACTGAGTACCAGTACTCTGCGACACTGAGTACAGCGCTGTCAAGCACCGATGAGTCCCCGCCACCGGGGCGGTCACCACCGGCATGAGCGAGCCGATGACGACGAGGGTGCTGAGCGTGTCTGTCCCCGTGGCCGACCAGGACGCCGCGCTGCGCTTCTACACCGAGGTGCTCGGCTGCACCGTGCGCACCGACGTGGAGGCGATGCCCGGCGCCCGGTACGTGGAGGTGGTGCCGCCGGGCTCGGAGGTCGGCATCGTGCTGCTGCCCCCCGGCAGCCCGCTGCCGATGGCCGTCCGCCTGGGCACGTCCGACGCCGACGCGGCGCACGCCCGGCTGCGCGAGACCCCGGGCGTCGTGATGCACAACCCCGAGGTGCTGCGCTGGGAGGGCGTGCCGCCGATGTTCTCCTTCGAGGACCCGGACGGCAACGGCCTGGTCCTCCTCGAGGACGAGCACGCGACCTGAACGGGTCGTGAGACCGACCACAGGGTCTCGATGACCTGCCGTGACGTGCGCTGACGGCGTGCGACGATCGGGAGCGTGGCCGAACCCCGCAAGATCGACCGCGCCGAGCGCGCCGCCCGCGCCGCAGCAGCCCGCAAGGAGGCCGAGCGCCGCGAGAAGCGGCACCGGACGGTCGTCATCAGCGTGGCCGCCGGAGCCATCGCCGTCGTCGTGGCGACGGTGGCGACCGTCATCGTCGTCGACCAGAAGCAGGACGCCGCCCTCGAGGCCGAGGCGGCCCAGCCCATCCAGGGCGTGCAGGAGTTCGGCGGCCGGTACGGCAAGGACCTCGGCCGCGAGCACGTGACCGGCGCCGTCAGCTACCCGCAGACCCCGCCGGTGGGCGGGAACCACGACGCGGTCTGGCAGAACTGCGGCGTCTACGCCGACCAGTCGCAGGTGGCCGACCGCAACGCCGTCCACTCCCTCGAGCACGGCGCGGTGTGGGTCACCTACGACCCGTCGTTGCCCGCCGACCAGGTGGCCACGCTGCGCGAGGCCGTCTCCGCCAGCGACTACACGCTGCTCAGCCCGTACGCCGGTGTCCCCAGCCCGGTGGTGGCGAGCGCCTGGGGTGAGCAGCTGCAGCTGCCCAGCGCCGACGACCCGCGCCTGGCCACCTTCCTGCGCAAGTACGTCCAGGGCCCGCAGACCCCCGAGCCGGGCGCCCCGTGCAGCGGCGGGGTCGGCACGCCCGCGTGAGCGCGCCCCCCGCCGGTCTTCCGGACGACGACGACGCCGAGCCCCGCGAGGACCAGCCCGGCGTCGCCAGCGAGCAGCGGCCCGCGAGGGCCGGGCGCTCACCGGTGGTGGTGGCGCTGGCGGCGTTCGCCGCGGTGGCGCTGGCCGCGGCTGCGGTGCTGGGGGTCTTGCTCGTGACGCGGACCGGTCCTGGCGCGTCCGCGGCCAGCGCCGGAGCGCCGTCCGACACGTCTGTGGAGGCCGGCTTCGCCCGGGACATGCAGGCGCACCACCGCCAGGCGGTGACGATGTCGCTGTCCGTGCTGGGTGCCACCGACGACGCCGAGGTGCGCCAGCTGGCCACCGACATCATGCTCACGCAGCAGCAGCAGGCCGGGCAGATGCACGGCTGGCTGGAGCTGTGGGGGCTGCCGCAGACGGGCTCGGAGCCGGTGATGGCGTGGATGGGCCACTCCGCCGAGAGCTCCGGCGGTCACGACATGGGCGGCATGCAGGGGATGGACCACGGCGGCTCCGCGAGCGCGAGCGCCGGGGTCAGTGGCGTGGACGCGATGCCGGGCATGGCCACCGCCGACCAGCTCGCCCAGCTCCGGGCGGCGAAGGGCACCGACGCCGAACGCCTCTACCTGCAGCTCATGATCCCCCACCACGAGGCGGGGGTGGAGATGGCGCAGGCCGCGCTGGCGCTGCTGCCCGAGGCCGACACCGCGGAGCGCTCGCTGGCGCAGGCGGTGGTCAGCTCCCAGACCAGCGAGCTGGCCGTGCTGCGCTCCCTGCTCGACGCCCGCGGTGGCCCCCTCACCTCCTGACCACCCCCACCTCCCCGCGCCTCCCCCCGCGACGATCAAGGACGTCACACCCACGGGTGCGTGCAACGTCCTTGATCGTCGCGGGAGCGGGGTGGGGTGAGGGCGAGGACGACGGGCCCGCGCGTGGGAGGGTGCCGACGTGGCGTCACCGCAGACCCTCAGCGAGGCGGACCGCCGGTGCGTGGCCGCGTGGGCGGCCGACTGCGCCGAGAGGGTGCTGCCGCTCTTCGAGGCCGAGGCCGCCGGCGACGGGCGTCCGCGCGACGGCATCACCCGCGCCCGCGCGTTCAGCCGTGGCGACCTCGACGCCGCCGGGGAGATCCGGCGGCGGTTCGAGGCGGGGCGGGCCGCGAGCGCCGTCCGCTCGCCGGTTGCGAAGGCGGCCGCGTGGGCCGCGGGTCAGGCGAGCGGCGTGGCGCACGTGGGGGCGCACGCCCTGGGGGCTGCCGCGTACGCCGCGAAGGCGGTGTCGCTGGCAGCACCGGCCGATGACCGCGCGGGCGCGCTGGAGTGGGAGGTCGCGGCGCAGGTGGCGCTCCTGACCCCGCAGGTGCGGACAGCGCTGCGGCAGCTGCCGGCACTGGGTGAGGACTCCGCCGGACCGCTGGGCCCGGGGCTGCTCAGCTTCGGCGTGCTGGCCGACGTGATCCGAGCCCTCCAGGGGGAGATCGGCACGGCCTGACCCGCCCCACCTCCCTCGCGACGATCAAGGAGGTCGCACCCACAGGTGTGTGCCGCTTCCTTGATCGTTACCGGGTTGGTGGGACGGGAGGGGCGGGTGGAAGCGGGCTGGGCGCCCGATCGGCGGCCTGCGAGGTGCCCGGGGCGATCTCCGTGGCGCAGACTCCTCGGATGGCTGCCTCCCCCTCGTCTCCGAACCCGCGGCGCCGGGGCGTCGTCGTCGCGATCGCCGCGGCCGTGGCGGTGGTGCTCGTGGCGGCAGCAGCGCTGGCCTACCGCGAGCTGCGCCAGCGCGGGGAGGACCAGGTCAGCGTGGGCGGGGTGCCGGTGGCGGGTCCGCCGTCGTCGTCGCCCAGCGGGTCGGCGAGCTGCGACGGGCAGACGAGCGGCGACCTGCGCTTCGACACCGAGATGACCGGCGCCGACGGCGAGGCCGTCCCGTACAGCGTGAGCCTGCCGGCGGACTACTACACCGCCTGCAAGACCTACCCCGTGCTGTACGCGCTGCACGGGCGCGACCAGTCGAACGCCACCTTCCTGCCCGAGGCGGAGCGGCTGCGGGCGGCGGTGGACGCGGGGGCGCTGCGCGACGTCGTCATCGTCACGCCGGACAGCAACAAGGACGGCCGGTGGGAGGGCGTGTACGACACGCACTTCATCGACGACCTCATCCCCCACGTCGAGCAGACCTACCGCGTCGAGCCCGGCGCGGCGCAGCGCCTGCTGGTGGGCTGGTCGATGGGTGGGCACGGCGCGTTCCGGTTCGGGGTGGAGCACCCCGACGGCTTCGCGGCGGTGTGGTCGGTGGACGGCGCGATGAGCCGCGACCCGCAGTCGTACCTGACCTTCCTGCCGGGGGTGCGGGCCACCCCTCCGCAGATCCACCTCACCGGCGGTGACCTCAACGGCGACCGCGTGGAGGCCGTGGTGGACCTCTTCGCCCAGCAGGGCGTGCAGTTCCCCTACGAGCGCGAGCCGCTGGGCCACGACTTCAAGCTCTTCGTCGAGGCCGACCAGAAGGCCGGGTGGACCCAGCTGCGCTGGCTCGACTCCCAGCTGGGCCGTCAGCTCTGACGTCCAGGCCCGCGTGACGGCCGGGCGACCAGCAGGACGACGACGACGCCCGCCACCGCCAGCACCCCGTAGCCAGCGCTGATCTGCACCAGCGTGAGGGTGCCGGTGAGGCGGCCCGCCACGAGGCTGGGGCCGGCGGCGCAGCTGTAGCTGACCAGGAAGACCGTGGACAGCACGCCCGCGCGGTCGGCCGGCCCGGTGCGGGCGAGCAGCGCGCGCATGCCGCCGGTCTGTGCCACGCCCTGGGCGAGACCGGCGGCCAGGCTCGCCGAGAGGAACGGTCCCGTGGCCGCCGCGGCGAGCGCGCCGAGGATCCCTCCCACGCACAGCAGGTACACCACCGCGCCCCCGCGCAGGGCGAGGTCGGGGCGGAAGCGGGCTGACAGCGGACCACCCAGCACGGCCAGCACCGTGAACGACGCGAAGACCGCCGCGGCCAGCAGCGCGGTGCTGGACCCCAGCTGCTGCTCGGCGATGGTGGGCCCGAACGCCTGGTAGAAGCCGCCGAGCGACCAGGTGGCGAGGATGAACCCCGCGACGGCGCCCAGCTGCCGGCCCGCTCCGGCCGGCACCGTGACGTGCGGCCGCAGGGAGCGCAGCGCGGTGCGCACCGACGTGGCCGCGACCGTCTCCGGACCGACCGCCACGCCGACGGCCACCGCGAGGAGCAGCACGAGCACGGTGCTGTAGCTGAGCAGGTGCGGCGCCGGCGCGTGGTCGACGAGCACCCCGGACAGCAGCGCACCGAGCGGGATGCCGAGGGTCGGCGCGGCGCTGGTCACCACCGCCGGCAGCCACCGCCGGCGCAGCGGGGCGGTGTCGACGACGAGCGCGCCCAGCGCGCTGGACGCCATCCCCGTGGCCAGGCCCTGCAGCAGCCGCCCGACCGCCAGCGGTGCGACGCCGTCCACCCCCAGCAGGACGACGAGGCCCAGCGCCGAGCAGACCAGCGCCGCGACGCCCACGGCCCTGCGGCCCAGGTGGTCCGACAGCCGGCCGAGGACCAGCAGCGACAGCGCGGCGGCGCCCAGGTACGCGGCGGTGACGACGGTGAGGTCGGCGGTGGAGAGCCCGTCCTCGGCGCGGTAGAGGTTGTACAGCGGGATCGGGGTGCCCGCGGAGACGAAGGTGAGCACCAAGGCCGCCGAGGCGACGGCGAACCCGGCGCCGGGAGGGCGTGCGCTGTCCAGTGGTGGTCCCCGGGGTCGCGGTGGCGGGACCGCCAGCCTCGCACCCGCGGCGCCGTCCCGCCCCCGCGCCGTCCCGCCACCCGCGCCAGTGCGCCGCGCCGTGGTCGTCGTCGTCGTGCAACCTCCGGAGAGGCCTGGCGCGTAGTACTGCTGTGACGCTGCTGCACGGAGTCCGAGGAGGTGCTGTGACCGCAGGGCCGGAGGCCTCCTTCGACGCGTTCGCCACGTCCGCCGCACCGCAGCTGCGGCGGCTGGCCCGCACGTGGTGCCGCGACGCGCACCGCGCCGACGACCTCGTGCAGGAGGCGCTGGAGCGCCTGTGGTCGGCGTGGCCGCGGGTGCGCGCCGACGGCAACCCGGCCGCGTACGCGCGCACCACGCTGGTGCGGGTGCTCATCTCCGACGCGCGCCGCCCGTGGCGGCGCCTGGAGGTGCTGCAGGACCTGCTGCCGGAGCGGCCGTCCGCCGGCGCGGCGCCGTCCGGCGGGAGCGACGCGTCCGACCGCGTGCTCGAGGCCGTCCGGTCCCTGCCGCCGCGCCAGCGCGCCGTGGTCCTGCTGCGGTACGCCGAGGACCAGTCCGTCGCGCAGGTCGCCGAGGCGCTCGGCTGCAGCGAGGGCACCGTCAAGAGCCAGGCCTCTCGCGCGCTCGGCACGCTGCGCGCCCGCCTCGGCGCCACCCACCCCAGCACCACGGCCAGCGAAGGAGCCGTCCTGTGACCACCGACGAGCCCGTCCAGGACCTCGACCGGGACGACGACGACGCCCGCGGCGGGGGTGCGGGCGCGGCGGGGCCGGCGTCGTCGTCCTTCGAGGCGGGACTGCGAGACGCGCTGCGGCGCGTGGACGGCCAGACCGGCGCCCGCCCGCTGGACCTGGAGGCCGTGCGGCGCCGCGGGGCGCGCCGGCGCCCGGCGCGCGCTCCCGGCGTCCCCCGGGTGCCGGTGCTGGCCGGTGTCATCGCCGCGGCGTGCGCGACGGGGATCGTGGCGGTCACCGTGAGCGCGCTGCCGACGTCAGCGCCGATCGGTGGCCCGGCGGTGTCGGTGCAGCCGACGGCGACGGCCGTCCCCACGTCAGCGCCGCCGCTGGCGACCCCCACACCGAGCCCAGCCTTCCCGCACACCCCGGACTACGCCGCGCTCGGCGAGACACCCGGCGGGACACCCAGCGGACCGAACGCGACCGTCGTGCCGCTCGCGCCGGGCGAGACCTTCCCCGCGCGCGACACCCCGGGCTGGAACCCGTTCGCGGTGGCGTACGAGATCCCGGACGTGGCCACCTCGGCCGCCACCGCAGGGGAGCTGCCCCCTGGCGTGCAGCTGGGCCAGGACCTCGGGCAGTACCGGCTGGAGCCGACCGTTCCGGGCCAGTACTGCGACGGAGCCGACGACGACGCGGTGGCCGGACGGCAGTGGAGCTGGGCGGCGGACCCGCAGTCGAACGACCCGGCCCAGGTCAGCGTGTCGCTGGTGGTCACCGGGTGGCCCACCGGTGCCGGCGGGCGCGCCTTCAGCGACGCGGTCGAGGACACCGGGGCCTGCCGGTGGACGAGCGTCCCGGTCTCCCCCGCCGCGGTCAGCGCCCCCGGTGCCGACGAGGCGTGGACGGCGACCTTCCGCGACGGCGGGGACTTCACGCGCGGCGCCGCGCGCGTGGGCGACCTGGTGGTGGGCGTGGAGGTGTGGAACCCGCCGAGCGGCAGCACGGCGGAGGTGCAGCGGCTGCTGGCCGCGGTCAGCGCGCAGCTGGCCGCGTCCGGGCTGCCGGCAGCCGCAGGTCGCTGACGGCCACCGGCGTCCGACGGCACCCGTCCAGGGAGCTCGGAGGATCGGCCCCTTCGGCGTGACGGCTCCGTCACAGCGAAGGGGCCGATCCTCCGAGCTCGCCACCGGCACACGGGCGAGCCAGCTCCGCGTGGGGCCCGCAGTGCAGCGCCCGGTAGACCGCGTCTCTCGCGAGGTCGGCCTCCCACGACGTCAGCGTGCGCTCCAGCGGACGCAGAACCAGCCGGAGCAGGGCGTTGACCTGGCCCGGCACGGTCCCGAGGCGCTCCTGGACCCGAGGCGGCAGGTCCTCGTGTGCGGTCACCGCCACCACCTGCACCCGCTCCAGGTCTGACGCCCGCTCGCCGAGCGCCGTCCTGACGCGGTCGCCGAGCACCTCCTCGTCGAGCAGCGGACCGCCCGCCGGGGGGTCGACGGCGTCGCGGTCCAGCACCACGGACAGGTCGCGGCGCGCAGCCGGCAGGGTCGACACCGGCCGCCACGGCTCCAGGTCGAGCATCTGGCTGGCAGCGCGCGGGTGGGCGGAGCGCAGCCAGCGGATGTCGTCGACGCCCTTGCGCAGCATCACCGCGCGGTCCAGCCCCAGTCCCAGGGCCAGGCCCGACCAGCCGATCGGGTCCAGGCCCGAGCCCCGCAGCACGGCCGGGGCGACGAGGCCGCACTCCGCCAGCTCGAGCCACTCGCCGCCGACCTCGACGTCCACCTGCAGCCCGTCGGTCGTGTACGGGTGGGTGGTCGGGACCGCCCGCCAGGAGGCTCCCGGCAGGACGGCCTGGACCACGGCGCCAGCCATCGCGAGCAGCGCTTCCCGGTCGCTGGCGCGGTCGGTGCGCAGGGTCCGGATCCGCCACAGGTCCACCTGGTACGGCGCTCCGACGTGGGTCCTGTCCACCACGTCGCGCCGGTGGACCAGTCCCGGCGCCACGAGGAGCTCGTCCACGGCGGGCGCCCGGCGTCCGTCGAGCCGAGCGCGGGCGCGCTCGGCGGCGACAGCGCGGTAGCGGTCCAGCTCGTGGGGCATCGCCGCGCTGGTGTGGCTGCGCAGCATCGTGGTCGGGCTGGCGTAGCGGGTGTACCGGCGGGCGCGGGTGACGTCGTCGGTCCGGTAGCCGAGCCGGTCGTAGTTGTCGGCGACGGCTACCAGCGGCCCTGGCCGCACGCTGCGCACGGGGCAGCCCCACAGCCTGGACAGCGTGCTGGTGACGGCGTCGAGCAGCAGCTGCGCAGCGTGCGGTCCCTGGGCGGGGTCGGTGAGGTCCCGCAGGGTCAGGGCGGCGACCAGCTCAGGCGTGCTGAGCAGGTCGGCGGTGGTGCGGTGGGAGGTGGAGGTGGGCACGGCGGGTCTCCTGGCGCTCGGTCGGTGGGTGGTCAACCCCCGGCCGGCGGCTGCGGAGCGCTACGCGACGTGGCGTGCAGCAGTGGCCCCGCAGCCGGTGGTCGGCCGGGGGCGCCCAAATCGACGCGTGCGTCGGAGCGGCGCTGCCACAGGACCAGGGTAGGCCGGAGCGGCACCCGGGGGCCAGGACCACCGCTCCGGCAGGCCGGGCAGACTGCAGCGGTGGTCGTGCTGCGCCCCCAGCTCCCCGAGGACCTGCCGCTGCTCACGGGCGGCGAGAGCCCCTTCGACGACTTCGGCCCGTCAGCCGCGCGGGCCGCCCCTGCGGGGTGCGACCTGGAGAGGCACGGCGCGCTCACCGTGGTGACCGACGACGGCGACGTCGCCGGCGAGGTCAGCTGGCACTGGCAGGAGCGCCGCTGGGGCCCGAACGCCGCGTCGGGCTGCCCGATGATCGGCGTCTGGTTGCGTCCGGCGCACCGCGGCAGGGGCATCGGCACGCAGGCGCAGCGCCGGCTCGTGGAGCTGCTGTTCGCCCACACCGCGGCGCACCGCGTCGAGGCGCACACCGACGTGGAGAACCTCGCCGAGCAGCGCAGCCTGGAGAAGGCGGGGCTGCTGCGCGAGGGCGTGGTCCGCGGTGGGCAGTGGCGCGACGGCGCCTTCCGGGACGGCGTGCTCTACGCCGTGCTGCGCACCGACCTCACGTGAAGACGTCGAGGAGGCGGCGGCACCTCGGCGGGTCGAGCGTGAGCCCGCGCCGCAGGCCCCACAGGAGGTAGGACGCCGACCGCACGAGCACCCAGTCGCGGGCCCGCTCGCGCGGCACACCCGCCACGTCGACGAAGCGGTCGAAGAGCGCCACCACGCCGGCGTCGTCGTCGACCTCGTCCAGGCGGCTCCACAGGACCCGGGCGAGGTCGTGCTCGAGGTCTCCCCGCAGCAGCAGCGGGTCCACCACCAGCCAGGGAGCGCGGCGCCCGCGCAGCACCTGCTCGGGGTGGAGGTCGCCGTCGACGGCGAGGTCCGGGAAGGGCGCGGTAGCCCTGGAAAGGGCGGCGCGGAGCACCGCGTCGACCTGGGGGCGCGGAAAGGGGCGCCCCAGCGCCTCCCACTCCCCCGGCAGCGACGCTGCGAGCTCGGCAGCGGCCGACGCGGTGCTCGGCACGTCCGCCGCGACGGGCACCGCGAGCGTCACGGCCAGCTCGGCGAGCACCTCGACCGCCTCGGGCAGCGGGACGCCGGCGAGCGTCGCGCTGCCGTCGAGGCGCTCGAGCAGGAGGGCGCGCTGGTCGTCGTCGTCGACGTCGTGGAGGAGCACCGCTCCGCGCCCGGCCCACAGGCGCAGCGCACGCGCCTGACCGGTGACGTCGTCTCCCGGCGGCGCGAGGCGCAGGGCCAGCGGCTCCCCCGGACCGGACCGCTCGACGACGGGGACGACGAGCGCGTTCGACCCGTGCCACGGGGGGCCGTCCACGGCGAGCGACCAGCGACGGCACTGGTCGGCGACGAGCGCGGGGAGCTCCTCAAGCCAGGCGCGGCCCGCGTCGTCGTGCCACCAGCGGGGCATCGCGCGGAACGCCTCCGGCACCTCGACCACGAGGTCACTCTAGAGGGGTTGACGTCAGGGCTACCTGACGAGGAGGCTGCGGGCTCGTGACCACACCTGGTGCCCTGGAGCGCGAGCACACGCTGATGACCGCCGCGGCGCGCTACGACGCGCTGCGCCGCCAGGAGATCGCTGACTCCGCCGGTGTGGACGCCGCCGTCGGTGACCCCGCCAGCGCGCTGGAGCTGCTCGCGCTGAGCGAGGTGCTGGTCCGCAAGGCCGGGTACGGCCGCCAGCTCACCGTGCGCGGTGCGCGGGCGGCCGGCGCGAGCTGGGCGCAGATCGGGCAGGCGCTGGGGGTGAGCAAGCAGTCGGCGTGGGAGGGCCACCAGCGCTGGATCGACGAGCAGGTCCGCCAGCACGCCGCGGTCGACCACGAGGGCATGGACGACGACGAGGCCGCGGCCGCGCGCGAGCTCGCGGGCCGGAGCTCGGACCAGTGAGCGAGAGCGCGCGGGTGCCGGTGACGCTCGACCACTGCGACCACGTGGCGGGGCCGTTCCTCCACGGGACGCGGGCGGTGCTGGCGGTCGGTGACGAGCTGGTGCCCGGTCACCGGTCGGCCTTCCGGGACCGCGCCCTGCGGCACGTCTACTTCACCACCAAGGAGGAGACGGCGGCCTGGGGCGCGGAGCTGTCCACCGCGCTGACCGGCGAGACCGGGCGCGGGCACCTGTACGTCGTGGAGCCGCTCGGCCCGTTCGAGGACGACCCGAACGTCACCGACAAGAAGTTCCCCGGCAACCCCACGGAGTCGTACCGGACGCTGCACCCGCTGCGCGTGGTCGGGGAGGTGGCCGACTGGCAGGGCCACTCCCCCGAGGTGGTGCAGGGCATGCTCGACGGCCTCGCCCGCCTGCGCGAGAACGGCCTGGACGTCATCGAGGACTGAGCCCGAGACTGCTGCGGGTGGCCCGGGACCTGGACCTGCCCGCCGAGCTGGTCGACGTGCTGCGCCGCGAGCTGGGTCGCGCACCGGTGGCGGCGACGGCGGCAGCGGGGGTCTACGCGTCGGACGCGGCCGCCGTCGTCGTCCTCGAGGACGGCGAGGAGGTGTTCGTCAAGGCGTCGCGAGACCCCGAGCGCCGCCACGACTACCTGACCGAGGCGCGCATCGGCGCGCAGCTGCCCGCCGGGCTGGTGACCCCGCGGCTGCGCGGGTGGACGGTCGACGGCGCGTGGGTGGTGCTGTGGTTCGATGCGCTGCACGCGCACCTGGCGGCGCAGCCGTGGACCGCGGACGACGTCGCGGCCGTGGTGGCGGCGGTCGAGGCGCGGGTGGCACTGCTGGTGCCGAGCCCGGTGGTGCCGCTGCGGTCGGTGGCGGAGATGGTCGGGCCGGCGTTCACCGTGTGGGGCGACCTGGCCGGCGGGCGCCCGCGGGCCCTGGCGGTGGACGACCTGGACGCGTGGACCCGCGAGCACCTCGACGAGCTCGCGGCGCTGGAGGCCTCCTGGCCGGGGGCGTCGGCCGGGGAGGCGTTGTGCCACTTCGACCCGCGCACCGACAACTACCTTCTCGACGACGCCACCGGTGCGGTGTGGACCATCGACTGGAGCCGCGGCTGCCTCGCGGCGCCGTGGGTGGACCTGGTGACGTTCCTCGTCACCGCGCGGGGCGACGGGCACGACGCGGCGGCGCTGTTCGCCGCGAGCCCGCTGTCCTGCGGCGCGGAGGCGCGCGCCGTCGACGCGCACCTCGCGGTGCTCGCCGGGTACTGGACGGAAGCGGCGTTCCGCGCCCGGCCGGACAGCTTCCCCGAGCTGCTCGACTACCAGCGCCGGTCGCTGGCAGGGTCGCTCGCGTGGCTGCGGGAGCGGTGGACGACCCAATGAGCAGTGTCGACGTGCTGGGCACGTCGATGGCGTACCGGGAGGCGGGGCGCGGGCGGCCGGTGGTGCTGCTGCACGGCAACCCGACGTCCTCGTGGCTGTGGCGGCACGTGCTCGCGCGCGCGACCGCTGAGGACACGGGCGCGCGGTGGGTCGCGCCGGACCTCATCGGCATGGGCGCCTCCGCCAAGCCCGACCTCTCGTACTCCTTCGGCGACCACGCCGCGCACCTCGACGCCTTCATCGAGGCGCTGGGGCTGGACGACGTGGTGCTGGTCGGGCACGACTGGGGCGTCGCGCTGGCGCTCGACCACCTGCGTCGGCACCCAGACCGGGTCCGGGCGGTGGCGCTCATGGAGGGGCACCTGCGCCCGCTGGCCGGCTGGGAGGACTTCGACGACGGCGGGCGCGACCTCTTCCAGCGGCTCCGCACACCCGGTGTCGGCGAGCGGATGGTGCTCGAGGAGGACTTCTTCCTGAGCACGCTGCTGCCCGCGGCGCTCGTGCGGTCGCTCCCGGACGACGAGCTGGCCGTCTACCGCGCTCCCTACCCGGACGCCGCCTCGCGGCGGCCGCTGCTGGCGTGGGCGCGGCAGGTCCCCGTCGCCGGCGCGCCCGCGGCGGTGGCGACGGCCATGGTGGCAGCGCTGGAGCACCTGAGCGCCAGCGCTGTGCCGACGCTGCTCCTGCACGGGACGCCTGGCGTGCTCGTCACCGAGCGGACCGTCGCGTGGTGCCGCGAGCACGTCCCGGGCCTGGAGGTCGTCGACGTCGGCGGCCCAGCGGGGCACTTCCTCCCCGAGGACTGTCCGGCGGAGGTCGCGGAGGCGCTGGCGCGGTGGGTGGCTCAGCTGCCCTGACGCCCGGGGCTCAGCTGAGCCCTGGGCGTCCGCCGACTCGGCGAGCGGTGACCAGGTGGGAGGCCCGCCGTGCGAGGGCTGCGGCGGCAGCCACCAGCAGCGCCACCGCGCCCGCGAGCAGCACGAGCGCCAGCACCTGGAGCACCAGGGCCCCGCGACCGTGGTCGTAGCCGGGCGAGGGCGCGGTCCCGTGCTGCCCCGCGGCACCGGCGAGCGCGACCGCCGGGACCTGCAGGCGCGAGACGACGTAGTTCGCAGACGCGGTCGGCACTCCGGACAGCACCGTCCGCCCACCGCTGACGGCGTCGACGGCGACGACGGGCTGCGGGTCGAGCTCCGCGCCGGAGGCGTCGACCGGCTCGTCGACGACCACCGCGCTCGGCGTCGCCCAGCCCACGAAGCGGCTGCTCGACGACAGGCCCGGAACGCACTCCGCGGCCGATCCCACCGACCCGGACGGCGCCACAGGGTCGGTGGGCGCAGGGCTGGTGGGCACCAGACCCACGGCGCACGCGCGCCGGACGGCCAGCCACCGGCCGTCCGGTGACCAGGCGGCCTGCCCCAGCAGCGATCCCGTCGCCTCCAGCGTGCGCAGGTCCTCGCTGCCCCTGTCGAGCACCACGAGGGAGCCGCCCTCCGCCTGGAGGGCCACCTGCCGGCCGTCAGGGGAGAACGCAGCTTCGACCACCGCGCTGGGAGCACCCGGGGGGAGAGTGGAGACGGCCCCGTCCACGCCGACGAGCACGGGCGTGCCGGAGGCACCGCGTTCGGCGTCGACGGAGTAGGGGTTCCACGGCGCGTCCCGCACAACGGCGAGCAGCGCCCGGCTGTCCGGTGACCACGCCAGCGGGAGCACGGCCCGACCCGCCACCACCGCCGAGTGCGTGACCGCCCCCGAGGTGAGGTCCTGGAGGGCGATGTCAGGAGCGTCGTCGTCGTAGCGGCCGACGGCCACGCGGCGGCCGTCGGGAGACAGCAGCATCGCGCCGGGGTCGCCCTGGGCCCCCTCCCCGCGTGCCTCGGCCAGGTCGAGCCGGCGCACCGCCCCGCCGGCGCCGACCACCACGGCCTGCGGGGCGTCCGCGAGCTCCACGCCGTACCCCTGCTGGTACAGCGCGACGGCGGGACCGGGAGGTGACGACGACGCGCTCGCCGTGACGTAGGAGTAGCCGGGCAGGACGTCGGGGAGCGCCACGGGCTCGCTCTGGCGCACGGCCGCGGCGGGCAGGACCAGCCAGACCAGACCGGTCACCAGCACCAGCGCCCCGGCCGAGGTGCCCGGGGCACGTCGGGCGAGGGCCGCCGTGGCGCGGGACCACGCCAGCGCCGCGGCGCCCGCCAGGTCCAGGCCCTGCGCGGCGTCCAGGCGCTGCTGCCCAGGCCGGGAGGCGTTGAGGAGCACGGTCAGCACCTCCTCCTCGCGCCTGTGGCGCCAGCCGGAGGGGAACACGCGGAGCCAGCGGCGGCAGGAGCGCTCGAACGGGTCGGACGAGGCCGAAGATGCGGGGCGCGTCACGACGTCCAGCCCAGGGCCCCGAGGCGACCGAGTGCGGCGACGCTCTGCTCCTGGCGCCGCCTGGCCTCGGCCACCAGGACGTCGGCTCCCTGGCGGGTGAGCCGGTAGCTGCGCCTCAGCCGGGAGTCGACGACCTCCTCCGCGGCCACCTCGACCAGTCCCTGCTCGGCGAGGCGCTCGAGAGCGCCGTACAAAGTGCCCACCCCGAGCCGGGTCGAGCCGCCGGAGGTCGTCTTGACGTCTTTCAGGATGGCGTAGCCGTGCATCGGGCCACTGGCCAGCGCCGTCAGCACCAGGAAGGACGGCTCCTGGAGCCGCTGGGTACCCATGACTTCAAAGATATTCCGTTGATCAGAGTATGACGAGACCTGCTGCCCGTTGATCGCCGCGAGGTCACCACGCCAGGGTGGCCCGGTGGCCCTCCTGCTCGTCCCCCACGACGACCCTCGCCTGCTCGCGCTCGTGCGCGCGCAGGAGCGCGAGGTGATGGCGCGCTACGGCGTCGCCGACGCCGGGCCGGGGCTCGGCCCCTCCTCCACGTGCCTGCTCGCGACGGAGGACGACGACGACGCGGGCTGCGTGGGCGTCGCCCCGCTGGCGCCGGGCGTCGGGGAGGTCAAGCGGATGTACGTGGCGCCGCGGCACCGCGGCCGCCGCCTGGCGGCTCGGCTGCTCGCCGCTGTCGAGGAGGAGGCGCTGCGGCGCGGGTTCCACGCGCTGCGCCTGGAAGCGGGCACCCAGCAGCCGGAGGCGGTGGCGGTCTACGAGCGGGCGGGCTACCAGCGCATCCCCTGCTACGGGAACTTCGCCGACGACCCGAGCACCCTCTGCTTCGAGAAGCACCTCACCGAGCCGCAGGGCTGATCGAGCTGTGGACCGCGCCCTCGTCGGCGACCTCGCCCACGCCGACCACCCCGTCGCCGCCCCGCTGGACGACGCGAGCGTCGACCGGCTGCTGCGCACCGCCCTGGCCGTGCCGCCGGGCCCCCGCTCGGTGCTGGACCTGGGCTGCGGTGACGGGACGTGGCTGCTGCGCGCCCTCCGCCTGAGCCCGGACCTGAGCCCAGACCTGCGCGCGGTGGGCGTCGACCTCTCGGGGGCGGGGTTCGAGCGGACGCGGACCGCCGCTGACGCGGAGGGGCTGGGTGACCGGCTGCAGCTGCACGTCGCGGACGCGGCGACCTGGTCGGCGGGCGAGCGCTTCGACGTCGTCCTGAGCATCGGAGCGACCCACGCGTTCGGCGGACTCGTCCCGACCGTGGAGGCCGCCGCGTCGCACCTGCACCCGGGCGGGCGCCTGCTGGTGGGCGAGTGCTTCTGGGAGCAGCCCCCCAGCGCCCGCGCGCTCGCGGCGCTCGGCGCGAGCGCCGACGACTACCGCGACCTCGCCGGGACCGTCGACGCCCTCCGCTCGGCGGGGTGGGAGCCGCTGACCGGGCACGTCAGCAGCCTGGCGGAGTGGGACGCGTACGAGTGGTCGTGGACGGGCTCGCTCACGCGGTGGGCGCTGGAGCACCCGGACGACCCGTCCAGCGGCGAGGTGCTGGAGCTGGCGGCGCAGCACCGCGAGGCGTGGCTCGGCGGCTACCGCGGGACGCTCGGCTTCGTCACCCTGCTCCTGGCGCGACGCCCCGGAAGATGAGCGCACCCGGCGCCAGGTCCCGTCACGGCGGCAGACCTCAGAGGCCGGATCCGAACAGCGGACCCTGGTGCTGCGGCTGTACCCGGGACGGAGGTGTGCACAACGTCCATGATCACGGTCGGAAAGTGCTTCGGAGGTCCATGATCACGGACGGGAGGGGCGGTCAGGGGCGGACGTGGACCTTCGGGCCGGGGCCGGCGCCGGGCGGGCGGTGACCGGCCAGGACGTCGAGCACGTCCTCCAGACCCACGGTCGCCGCCACCAGCGGACGCGGGTCGACAGCGCCTGACGCGTAGGTCGCGATGGTCTCCTCCAGCCCCGGGGAGGCCGAGAGCACCCCGACCGCGGTGACGTCGGCGAGCAGCAGCTCACGGGTGTCCAGCGGGGTCGGCTCGTGGGCGATGCCGATGAACACCAGCCGGCCACCGGGCTCCACCAGCGACAGCGCGAGCCCCGGCGCCTCGGTCCCGGTGGAGCAGTCGACGACCGCGTCGAACGGCAGCGGCGGCAGCTGCTCGCGCGTCCACACCTCGCCGACCCCGAGCCCGCGGGCGAACTCCAGCGCAGCCCCGGGCAGCCCCAGCACGTGCACCTCCGCACCGGCCGCCCGCAGGAACATCGCGACGAGGCAGCCGATGGCGCCGGGCCCGATGACCAGCACGCGGTCACCGGGCCCGGCACCGGCGGCCCGCGCCGCGCGGAGCGCGTTGCCGCCGGGCTCGACCAGCGCACCGAGCACTGGGTCGACCGCGTCGGGCAGGGCGTGCAGGGACGTCGCCGGCACCGCG
This sequence comes from Quadrisphaera sp. RL12-1S, assembly GCF_014270065.1. Classification (NCBI taxonomy): domain Bacteria; kingdom Bacillati; phylum Actinomycetota; class Actinomycetes; order Kineosporiales; family Kineosporiaceae; genus Quadrisphaera; species Quadrisphaera oryzae. The sequence continues at coordinate 545,514 of NZ_JACNME010000002.1, forward strand.
AGCTGCTCCGCGAGCGCGCCGCTGCGGCCGCCGCGGATGCCGACCTCCTGCCGCTGCTCGCACACGTGCTGCAGGCCGCGGCGGCACCGGCGGCACGCGCCGCAGCCGAGCATGGTGTCGCCCATCACCCGCCGCCCCACCCAGGAGGCGTCGACACCGCGGCCGACCGCGGCGACCGTCCCCGACCACTCGTGGCCGAGCACCACGGGGTAGCGGGCGTGCCCGGAGTGCAGGTACGTCATGGCGCCGGTGAAGAACTCCGCGTCGGTGCCGCACACGCCGGCTCGCTCGACGTCCACCACCACCTCGCCGGGACGCGCCTGCGGGGCAGGCACGTCCTGCACGCCGCCCTCACCGGGCCCGGTCAGCACGAACGCGCGCACGTCTGCCCCACCTCCTGCGCGACCCCCGTCGTCGTCGCCACGCCCAGCAGTAGAGCATCGTGGGCCGGGACGACAGGGAGGGGCTCGACGTGGAGCTCAGGAGCGCGCACTGGTACGCCGGCACCGACCGCAACGCCTCGATCCACCGGGCGTGGATGCGCCGCGGGGTGCCCGGCTCGGCGTTCGAGGGGCGCCCGCAGATCGCCATCGCCAACACCGCCTCCGACCTCACGCCCTGCAACCGGCACCTGTCCGAGGTGGCGCGGTCGGTGCGCGACGGCGTCTACGAGGCCGGCGGCATCCCGCTGGAGATGCCCGTGGTGTCCCTGGGCGAGACCAACGTCCGGCCCACGGCGATGCTCTGGCGGAACATGGCCGCGATGGCCACCGAGGAGCTGCTCCGGGCCAACCCCGTCGACGGCGTGGTGCTGCTCGGCGGCTGCGACAAGACGATCCCCGCCCTGCTCATGGCCGCGGCGAGCGTGGACCTGCCCGCCGTCGTCGTCCCCGGCGGACCCATGCTCACCGGCACGTTCCGCGGGCAGCCGCTCGGCTGCGGCACGGACACCTGGCGCCTGAGCGAGGAGGTGCGCGCCGGGACCATGAGCCAGGCCGCGTTCCTGGAGTCCGAGCGGTCGATGATCCGCAGCCGCGGGCACTGCAACACCATGGGCACGGCCTCGACGATGGGCCTGCTCGCCGAGGCCCTCGGGACGACGGTGCCCGGCACCGCTGGCACGCCCGCGCCCGACAGCCGGCTGCTGGAGGCCGCGCACACCACCGGGATGCTCGCCGTGGAGCTGGTAGAGCAAGACCGCCGGCCCAGCGCGCTGCTGACCCGGGCGTCCTTCCACAACGCCGTGGTGGCGCTCGCGGCGATCGGCGGGTCGACCAACGCCGTCGTCCACCTGCTGGCGATCGCCGGGCGGCTCGGGGTGCCGCTGACCCTGGACGACGTCGACGCCATCGGCTCCCGGGTGCCCGCGCTGGTGGACCTGCAGCCCGCCGGTCGGTTCCTCATGGAGGACCTGCACCGCGCGGGCGGGTTCCTCGCGGTGCTGCGCGAGGTGGAGGACCTGCTCGACCCCACCGCGCTCACCGTGATGGGGACGCGGCTGGTCGAGCACCTGCGCGACGCCGAGGTGTACGACCGCGAGGTCATCCGCCCGCGCTCGGCGCCGCTGCTGGCCGAGGGCGGCATCGCGGTGCTGCGCGGCAACCTCGCGCCCGACGGCGCGATCATCAAGCCCGCCGCCGCGTCACCGCACCTGCTGCGCCACCGAGGGAAGGCGGTGGTGTTCGACTCCATCGAGGACTTCCGCGCGCGCGTGGACGACCCCGACCTCGAGGTGGACGCCGACTCGGTGATGGTGCTGCGCGGGTGCGGGCCGAAGGGCTACCCGGGCATGCCCGAGGTGGCCAACATGCCGCTGCCCACGAAGCTGCTGGAGCAGGGGGTGCGCGACGTGGTGCGCATCTGCGACGGGCGCATGAGCGGCACGGCGTACGGGACGGTGGTGCTGCACGTGGCGCCGGAGGCCGCCGCGGGCGGCCCGCTGGCCCGGGTGCGCACGGGCGACTGGGTGGAGCTGGACGTCCCCGGCCGGCGCCTGCACCTGGACGTCGACGACGACGAGCTGGCGCAGCGCGCCCCGAGCCCGGCCAGCGCTGCGGCGTACGCGGCGCCGCGGCGCGGGTGGGAACGGCTCTACGTCGACCACGTGCAGCAGGCCGACACCGGCGCCGACCTCGACTTCCTCGTCGGCTCCAGCGGACCGGAGGTCAGCCGGGAGTCGCACTGACCGGCGGGCGGTCCGCACCCGGCCCTCCGGGAGCCGCCGTCGAGCGCCTCGGAGGATGCGCCCCTTCGGCGTGACCGGACGGCTACGCGCAAGGGGCCGATCCTCCGAGTCCGCGCCCGACCGCACCGGCGGCTGGCAGGGTGCCCCCGTGGCCGGACTCCGCAGGACTCCCCCGTCGCTCGACCTGGCCGCCGTGCCCCCGGACGTGCGCGCCGCCCTCGAGGCCGCGCTGGCCGGCGCGGAGGTGCCGCTGCACCGCGGCGGACGCGCGCTGGGCGTGCTCACCGTGCGTCCTGCCGTGCTGGAGGGTGAGGTGCTCGACGCGCCGCGGCTGCCGCCGCCGGACGTCGAGGTGCCCGAGGGGGTGCAGGTGGTGGCGACGGCGATGCGCCTGTCCCGCGAGGTCCGGCGCCGCCTCGCGGACTCCTTCGGGCCCGGGTACCTCGTGCTGGACCTGCACGAGGCTCCCGCCAGCACCGACGTGCTGCTGGTCAACCCGGTCAGCGTGCAGCTGCTGGAGGTGCTCCGGGCGCGCTTCCCGAGGGCGCGGGTGGTGGTGACGGAGGTCGAGGACGACGTGCTCGGCGTCGACTACGCCGGGCCCGTGGGCCGGATGCTGCGCGCCGGGGCGTCCGCGTACCTGCCGCCGCGCCCCGTCGCCGCCGTCGCCGCCGGGGTGCGCGCCCACCTGGAGGGCGGTGGCGCGCCAGCGCTGGAGGCGGGCGGAGCGCAGCCGGCGCGAGCGCTCCCGACGGGCACCGACCTCGACGGGTGAGGCGAGCCGACCGCGGCCGCCGACTCGGTCAGCTGCCGTCAGCTGCCGTCAGTGGCCGGTGGCGTCCGCGTCCATGCCGCTCATGCCGTCCATGCCGTCCATGCCGCTCATGCCGTCCATCTGGCTCATGTCGTGACCGCTCATCGACCCCGACCGCGAGTGGTCGGTCGGGGTGAGGGCCATGAGCGCGAACACGGCGAGCGTGACGAGGACGACGAAGGCCATGACGAGGTTCTTGGCGCGGGTGCGGGTCACCCCCTCCTCATCGGTCGCGCGGACCGCCGCCTGAACCACCGCCTGCGCTGTGCTGGCCACGGCGCAGCGTGAGGTAGAGGCGGTGGCCGGTGATGACCACGCCCAGCCACGCCAGCCCCAGCACCCACGCCACCAGGACGTCGGTGAACCAGTGGTGCCCCAGGAAGATGCGGCTCAGCCCGATCGTCACCGCGAACAGCACGGCGACGACGACGACGAGGCGGCGCGCCCACGCCGCGCGCAGCCTCCGCAGGAGCAGATAGGCCACGATCCCGGCGAACGCGGTGGCGTTGAGCGTGTGCCCGCTGGGGAAGCTGAAGCTGTGCTCGTAGGGCGGCACGGCGTCGGCCAGCGGCGGGCGGGCCCGCCCCACGCTGGCCTTGCCGGCCATCGTCAGGGCCAGGGACCCGAGCATCGTGGTGACCAGCAGCGTCACCGGCGTCCAGCGCCGCCAGGCGATCGCCAGCGCGGCGGCCGTGGCGGCGGCCAGCAGCGGCATGCCGACCGGGCCGCCGATGTCGGTGTAGAAGGTGACGGCGGTGTCCAGGCCCGGCGAGCGGTGCTGCAGGGCCAGCTGCAGCGCGGGCTGGTCCAGCCCCGTCACGCCGTCCCCCTCCACCACGGCGTCGTAGACACCGGCGGCTGCCGCCGTGAACGCGGCGGTGACCACCAGGCCGACGACCAGGGTCAGCGCCCACACCTCGCGGGGGGCGAGCCAGCGCCGGGCGCGGACCGCCGCCGCGTGCAGCGCGCGGCCCGCCGCGGTGGGCCAGTGCGTGAGGTCGCGTCCACCGACGAAGTCGTCCTGGCGCCCGTCGTCCAGCAGCTCGTCGAGCACCTCGAGCTGCCCGGTCGGCCGCTCGTTCGGCTGCTCGGTCGGCGCTGGCCGGCGTGCGCGGGGACCGTGTGAGGGCGGGCGGGGCGGCGGGGCGCCACCGCTGCCGGGGGTCGTCGTGCTCACGGGTGGCTCTCCTGCTCCGGGCGCGCCCACCAGCGGTGCGCGCGAGCGACGAGTCTGTCCGCTGCCTCGGCCGCGCGCTCCCCGGGAGCACCCGGTCGTGCTCCCGGGTCGGGCTGCCCCGTCAGGACCGTCGCGCGCCAGAGCTCCGCGGGGACCGGCTCTGCGCCAGGGACGGTGCGGGGTGCAGCGGCCGACGCGGCTCGCGGTCACCCGCGGGGTCTCCGCCCTGCCCTGGCGGCTCGGGGAACGCGAAGCCGCCGTGGTGCCACATCCACACGTGCGCCCACCTGTCCACGAGGGGCAGCCGTCGCCACACCCGCACCCACCACGGCAGGTCGGCGTCGCGGAGCTCCAGCCCGCCCGGTGGCGTCCAGTCCCACCCGGGCAGGACCCCCGGCGGAGGGGTGATCCCGCCCGGGGTCACACCACCGTCCCGGTCGCGGTCCCGGCCGCGGTCCTCCGCGGGAGGCCAAGGGAACCGGCGTCGTCGCACGAGCCATGATCGACGCGCCCGCCCGGTGGGGTCGAGGTCCCCGTCCGGAGGCCGCCCGTTCCGCAGCCTGCGCGGCGTGGAGCACGCGCCGGAGCCGACGACGTCGCGTACGTCAAGGCCAGCGAGGGCGGCGACGTCACCGACGAGCGGTTCGCCGAGAACTGGGCGGGGGCCGGGCGCGCCGGACTGCAGCGCGGCGCCTACCACTTCTTCACGCCGTGCCGTCCGGGCGGTGAGCAGGCCGAGCACTTCCTGCGGACCGCGCCGCCGGAGGCTGGTGCCCTGCCGCCGGCCGTGGACCTGGAGCTGGCCGGCAACTGCTCCTCGCGCCCCGGTGGCGCGCAGGTCGACGCCGAGCTCGGTGCCTTCCTGGAGGCGGTGGGGCGGGCGTGGGGACGGCCGGTGGTGCTCTACGTCGGTGAGGACTGGGAACGCGTCTACCCGGTGCTCGAGGCGTCAGAGCGACCGCGGTGGCTGGTGAGCTTCACCGGACGCCCCGACGTGCGCTGGTCCGTGTGGCAGCACGCGTGGTGGGGACGGGTCGACGGTGTCAGCGGCCGCGTGGACCTGGACGTCGTCCGGCTCGCCGACCTCGCGCGCCCGTAGCGCCGCGCGGGTCACGGCAGCTGCAGGTACAGCTTGCGCAGAGGCTCGCGCACGGTCCAGGTGGTGCGGTCGCCTGCCCGCAGGTGCACCACGGACCCGGCGGCCAGCTCGAGCACCTCGTCGTCGTCGTCGAACGCCACGGTGGCGCGGCCGCTGAGGACGACGAAGAGCTCCTCGGACTCGGTGTCGCGGGCCGCCCCGGGCGTCATCTCCCAGAGGCCCACCTCGACGCCACCGCTCGCGGGACCACCGGAGAGCTCCCGGTAGCGCGCCGTCGGCGAGCCGGCCAGCACCTCCTCACCGGCGGGCAGAGCCTCGGGCAGGTCGGCGGTGAGCGCGTCCGCGCACAGCAGCCGGGTCGGACGCCCCGGCGAGGCGCTCACGAGTCGAAGCCCAGGCCGGCGGCGTCGAGGGCCTTGAGGAAGAGGTTGCGGCGGCCCTGGTGGTGGTCGGCGCTGTCCAGGGAGGCCCTGGTCAGGGCCACTCCCACCGCCGTCGCTGGCTCCGGGGGGAACGGCAGCGGCCTGCGGCGCACCATCTCCAGCTGGGTCCGCTCCGTCTCGGCGCCGGCGAGCAGGTCGAGCAGCACCTCCGCGGCGAAGCGCGTGGCCCCGACCCCCAGACCGGTGAACCCGCGGGCGTACGCGAGGTCGCCCTTGCGGGCCGTGCCGTAGTACGCGGCGAAGCGCGTGCAGGTGTCGATGGCCCCGGCCCAGCGGTGGCTGAAGCGGACGTCCTCCAGCTGCGGGAACATCGTGAAGAAGTGGCTGGCCAGGCGCTCGTAGCTGGCGGGGCGGTCCTCGTAGCGGCTGTTGACGTGCCCGCCCGCGTGGTGGATGGCGTCGTACCCGCCGAAGAGCACGCGGTCGTCCGCGGACAGGCGGATGTAGTGGAACTGGTTGGCGAGGTCCGTCAGCCCCTGGCGGTCCTCCCACCCCACCGCCCGCTTCTGCTCCGCCGTCAACGGCTCGCTCATCAGCACGTAGTCGTAGACCGGCACCGTCATGAGGCGGTCGCGGCGCAGCAGCGCGGGGAAGACCCCCGTGGCGAGCACCACCTGCCGAGCGGTGACGGAGGCCCGTGCGGTGCGCACCACCTGCGGACCGCCCTTGGCACCCGGCTTCTCCAGGGCGGTCACCGCGGAGTGCTCGAAGACGCGCACGCCCAGCTCGCGGGCCGCGCGGGCCAGCTCCCGGGCGAGGCGGGCGGGCTGGAGCAGGGCCACGTCGTCGCGGTCCCAGCGCCCGGCCAGGAAGATCGGGGAGTCGATGTGGGCACGGGTGGCGGCGGCGTCCAGGACGTCGTGGTCCGCCCCCTCGGACAGGCCCTCCGACAGCCATGGGACCTGGTGGGGCTCGACGGCGACGGCGAGGCTGCCGGTGCGCTCGAAGTGGCAGTCCAGGCCGAGCTCGGCGACGTCGCGGGCGAAGGCGTCGAGGTTCTCCCGGCCCAGGCGGTGCAGCTGGTCGTACTCGGACGGCCAGCGGTTGCGGCCGTTCTCCTCGCCGTGGGTGATGCTCGCCTCGCAGAAGCCGCCGTTGCGGCCCGACGCCGCCCAGCCCACGGTCTCCGCCTCGAGCACCACCACGCTGCGGCCCGGGTCCCGGCGCTTGGCCAGCACCGCCGTCCACAGGCCCAGGTAGCCGCCGCCGACCACCACGAGGTCCGCGGTGGTGCCAGCCGTCAGCTGCTGGGCGGAGGGGGGTGGGGGCGCCTCGTCGAGCCAGAAGACGCGCTGCTCGCTGCCCGCCAGGGCCTTGCTCACGAGGGCCGGGTCGGGCGCGGAGCGCTCCCACACCGTCGGGGTCGCCGCCACCATGCGGGGATGGTGGCACAGGAACGGGGGTCGCCGTCACCCCTGCGCTGCGGATCCGAGCGCTTCGCGGGCTTGAGGTGGTGGCTTTCCGCAGCCTTCGGGGCTGGGAGATGCGCTATCCGCAGGCTGCGGGGATCGCCCCCATGGGAGTGACCACCCTGCGACGCCACGTGAGGACCAGGCATGCGGGTGAACCTCGACTTGCACGGATCATGCCCCTGTGCAGGCCCGTTGCACGCCCGTTCGACTGTCGGTGCCGACCCCTAGCGTGATCCACATGACCTGGACGGCCGCCGAGACGCCCCACGAGGGCGACTCCACCGGTGGCGCCAGCCCCGAGGCGAGCAGCCCTGAGGTGAGCAGCACCGAGGGGAGCAGCACCGACTGGGTCGCTGAGCCGCTGGCCCCCGGTGCCCTCGGCGCCGACCCCTGCGCTCCCCAGGACGACGATGGCACGTCTGCCGGTGAAGTGCCGCTGCCGCTGGCCGGTCCGCTGACTGGTCCGCTGGCCCAGGCCATGACCACCACCCGCGCCGGAGCTGACCAGGCCGCAGCCGCCGCCTGCTACCTCGCCTCCCTCAGCCCCCACCAGCGGGTGGAGGCACTGCGCCAAGGCGCCCGCGCCCGCGACGTGCTGGAGGCGGCGCTGCTGCGCCTGACCGCCTCCTTCACCCCCGCAGACCTGCAGACCCTGGGAGCCACCTCGGTGGTGGACCTGCTGCTGACCCACACCGGTGCCGACCCCCGCCGCGCCAGCACCGAAGCAGGCCTGGCCACGGCACTGACCACGCCCCCGGCTCCGCTGCCGATCCCGGTCGGCGCCGACCTCAGCGCGGCCACCACCAGCCACGACGGCGTGGACGACGGCGTGGACGAGGGTGTGGACGAGGGTGTGGACGAGGGCGTGGACGAGGGCGTGGACGACGGCGTGGACGACGGCGTGGATGAGGGTGTGGGGCTGGGTGTGGACCTGGACGCGGAGGTGGCCGCTGCAGCCGCGATGAGCCCAGCGCACACCCACTGCGGGGAGGGACTGGGACGCCTGGGAGCAGCCCACGCCGCCGGGCAGGTCTCCACCGACATCGCCGCCCTGGCCCGGCGCACCCTGGCCGCCCTGCCCGCGCGGCTGCGCCGCGCCCACGGGGCGCTGGCTGATGCGCTGCTGGCCAGCGCCCTGCCCGGGCTGAGCCACCCCCAGGCCGTCATCGCCTGCGAGGTGGTGGCCCGCACGATCGACCCCGACCGGCCCGAGCGCGGCTTCGACCCCGACGCCGTGGACAAGCGCTACCTGCACCTCACCGTGCACGCCGACGGGGTGGTGGACGTGCGCGCCCGCCTGGACGCGCTCACCGGCGCTGAGCTCAAAGCCGCCATCGACCACTACGCCCAGCCCGACCCCACCGTGCACGCCCCCCTGGCCGATCAGCCCGCCGACCAGCCCACCGGCCAGCCCCTGCCGGGGTTCGGCGACCGTGAGGGCGCCACCGGAGGCGATGCCCAGCCGGCCGGGCAACCGGCCGGCGGCCGGGCGGGGGTGGCGGTGCGTGATCAGCGCACCGCGCCCCAGCGCCGCGCCGACGCCCTGGGACTGCTGGCCCGCTTGGGCCGGGTCGGGGACCAGGCCCGCGGTGGGGAGGCGGCGCGCCTCATCGTCACCGCCACCACCGACCAGCTCACCGGTGTGCCCGGGGCCGGGCAAGCCAGCTGTGAGACCACCCGGCGGGGACTGGGCACCACCGCGCTGCAGCACCTGGCGTGCACGGCGCTGCTGCACACGGTGACCCTGTCCTGTCAGGGCGGCAGTGCTGCGGTGCTGGCGCTGGGACGCAGCGTGCGGTTGTTCTCCCCGGCCCAGCGCCGGGCGATGCTGGCTCGTGATGGCGGGTGTGTGATCCCGGGGTGCACCTCCCCGCCGGGGTGGTGGGAGGCCCACCACACCCACGCCTGGGGGCACGGGGGTCCTACCGATGTGGACCAGGGGGTGTTGTTGTGCGGGCGTCACCACGTGCTGGTGACCCTCGGTGTGTGGCAGGTGCGGATGGTGGGCGGTGCCCCGCAGGTGCGTCCGCCGGTCAGTGTCGACCCGTTGCAGCGGTGGCTGCTCAACCCCCGCCGGGCGTTGGAGCACACCACTGCGCGGCGCACCGAGCAGCTGCTGCTGCTCACCGACCCCGGCGCCTTCGGCCACCAGGGACCACACCAGGGACCCCGACCTGGAGCTGGGGCACCCGCGCCGGGTGAGCCGCCCGAGCCGCCCGAGCCGCCCGAGCCGGATGAGCAGGGCGAGCACGATGAGGGGCCACCCCCGGACATCCCCTCAGCCCGCCGCACCTGCGACTGCTGACCCCGCTGACCCGTCCCGCCAGCTCGCGCTCACCCCTGCCTCCCGTGAGGCAGGGGTGGGCGGTCTGCCCGGAGCCGGCAGCCGCCGCAAGTGCCGCCGAAGATCGACGAAGGCCCGCGCCGAGGGTCGCTGCGGCCTAACCTGCGAGGGCTGGGCCGTTCCTCGTACGGTCACCACCAGGAGGTGCCATGGCCGGCTCGCCGCCGGACGCAGCCGCAGAGCCAGCGGGCCCGCCGGCCCCCGCCACTCGGCGAGACCGCCGCGCGCACGGGCCCGGTCGTCGGCTGTTCGCGGCCGTCCGCGAGGCGCTCGTGGTGGTGACCTCCGCCCTCGTGCTGTCGCTGCTGGTGAAGACGCTGCTCCTGCAGGCCTTCTCGATCCCCTCCGAGTCCATGGAGGCGACCCTCGTCAGGGGCGACCGCATCCTCGTCAGCAAGCTCACCCCCGGCGTCGTCGACCTGCAGCGCGGTGACGTCGTGGTCTTTGCGGACCCGGGCGGGTGGCTGCCACCGGAGCAGACGGCCTCTCGCGGGCCCGTGGCGGGCGCTGCCCAGGAGGTCCTGACGTGGGTCGGGCTCGTGCCCGAGGGGACCGGTCACCTCGTGAAGCGGGTCATCGGGCTCCCTGGCGACTCCGTGGCCTGCTGCGACCAGCGGGGCCGCACCACCGTCAACGGCGCAGCGCTGGCAGAGGACTTCCTGGCGCCTGGCGCGATCCCCAGCCAGTTCCCGTTCTCCGTCACCGTGCCGCCGGGGTCCGTGTGGGTCGAGGGCGACAACCGCCAGCACTCGGCGGACTCCCGCTGGCACCAGGACGGTCCCGGTGGCGGGATGGTCCCGGTCGACGACGTCGTGGGACGTGCGGTGGTCATCGCCTGGCCGCTCGACCGCCTCGCGTGGCTGTCACGTCACGGCGGAGCCTTCGCCGGGGTGCCTGCTCCGCCCGGTGCGACACCGTGAAGCCGGCCCGGACGGAGTGCGCACAACGCCCATGATCACGGGTGGTGGGAGGCGGCGGTGATGGCGGCGGCGAGACGACCGACGGCCGACGCCGGCACGCCTGCGAGGTTGATGCGCCCACCCGGCATGCCGTGCACGCCGTGCTCGACCCGCAGCACGTGCATCTGCGACGCAGCCAGCGGCAGCTGCAGGAACATCCCGCGCTGCACGTCCACCGCCGCCGCCACCCCGCACGCGCCGCGGGAGCGCAGCCCGGCCACCAGATCCGAGCGCAGCCGGGTCAGCCGGTCCCGCGCGCCGTCGAGCTCGGCGCGCCAGAGGGCGCGCAGGTCGTCGTCGTCGAGGACCTCGGCCACCAGCTCCGCACCGTGCCCGGGCGGCTGGGAGTACAGCGACCGCGCGCTGGCCTCCAGCACGCTGCGCGCGGCGCCGGCGCCGGCGCCCGCGCCGGCAGGACCCTCGCCGACGACGACAGCGCAGCCCGTCCGCTCGCTGTACAGCCCGAACGCCTTCGACGCGCTGACCGCCACGAGCACCTCGGGCACGCGGTCGACCAGCAGGCGCAGCCCGGCGAGGTCGGCGTCGAGGCCGTCACCCAGCCCGTAGTAGGCCAGGTCCACGAAGGGGGTGACCCCCGCGTCCAGGCAGGCGCTGGCCAGGGCGTCCCACAGGTCCACCGACATCGAGGTGCCGGTCGGGTTGTGGCAGCAGCCCTGCATCAGGTAGACGTCGCCGGGGCGGGCGGAGCGCACCGCGGCGAGCAGGCCGGCGGCGTCGAGGGCTCCGTCCGGCGTGGTCCACGGGTGCGTCACCACCTGCAGCCCCGCCCCGCGCAGCAGCGGGACGTGGTTGACGTACGCGGGCACCCCGAGCAGCACCCGCCGGGTGGGGCTGGCCGCTGCCACCAGCTCGGCGAGCAGCCGCAGCGCCCCCGTGCCCGCCACCGTCTGCACCGTGGTGGCGCGGGCCACGCGCTCGGCCGAGCCGAGCAGCAGCGACGTCATGGCGGCGTTGAACCGCCCGTTGCCCGCCAGGCCCTGGTAGCCCTTGGGCCCGCGGCGCGCCGCCAGCCGGTCGGTGGCGCGGGCGACGGCCTCCATGACCGGGACGCGGCCGTCGTCGTCCCGGTAGACCCCGACCGTGAGGTCCAGCGCTCCCGGGCGGGCGTCAGCGGCGGCCTGGGCGACCAGCGACCAGACCGGGTCGGGCGGGAACGGGCGCAGCTGGGCGAGGAGCATCGCGGACCTCCGGGGTCACGGGGCTGACAGGGCGAGCGGGACGGGCGTGGAAGGCGAGGACTCCGGTCACCACGAGCGCGCCACCGGCCAGCACGAGGGCGTCGACGCGCTCGCCCAGCAGCGGCGCCGCGAGCACCGCCACCAGCACCGGGCTCAGGGCGCCGAGGGTCGCGGCGCGCGGGGCGCCGAGCTCGCGGATGGCGACGGCGTAGGTGAGCCCGGCGACCACACCGACTCCCACGCCCTGCACCAGCGCGAACAGCAGGAGCGTGCGGTCGGGCGCGGTGCCCTGCAGCAGTCGCGACGGCAGGAGCCCGGTGGCCACCGCCAGCACCGCGACCACGGACGACGGCAGGCACACGGCCACCGCGGCGGCCACCGGGTCGAGCCGCGTGGCGCGCAGCCCGAGCGTGTAGACGCTCCACACGAGGCCGGCCACCAGCAGCACCGCCGTCCCGGCGGCGTGCCCGCCGGGCCCGCCCTGCAGCAGGTCCGCGGTCGCGATGGCCCCGATGCCGACGACGACGCCCGCGAGCGCGACCAGCTGCCGCCGGCCCGGGCGGGTCCGCCACAGCAGGGCCGCGAGCGCGGTGACGAACAGCGGGACGGACCCGGGGACGACGAGCCCGACGAGGGTCGCCGACGACAGCGCGCCGCCGGCCGCGGACAGCAGGAAGAACGGCAGGCCCGCGCCGACGGCGAGGGCGGCCAGCACCGCGGGGCGCTCTCCGCGCAGGCGCCGCAGCGACCGCGGCAGCCACGGCGCGAGCACGAGCAGCGGCACGCCGAAGCGGAGCAGCGCGACGTCGGCGGGGTCCCACGCCGAGGTGGCGATCGCGCGGACGCTGAGCGCGAACGCCGCCCACACGAGCACCGTGAGCGCCATGGCCAGCAGGCCGGACCCGGGTCGCCGAGGGGTGGTGGGCATGCTGCGACGCTAGCCAGGACAGCGCCGCAGGCGATTGCGTCTTCTGCCGTGTGTCATGCCGCCTGTGGCAGGATCTGCTGCTCGTGGATGACATCGACCGTCACATCCTCCATGAGCTGCAGCTCGACGGGCGGATGTCGAACCAGGACCTGGCTGACCGGGTGGGCCTGTCGCCGTCGCCCTGCCTGCGCCGCGTGCGGCTGCTGGAGCAGCGCGGGCTCATCACCGGGTACCGGGCCGTGGTGTCCGGGCGCGAGGTGGGGCTGCCCATCACGGCGTTCGTGAGGCTGCGCCTGGTCTCGCACGCCCCCGAGGGCGTGACGGTCTTCGAGGAGCGGGTGCGGGCGCTGCCGGCGGTGGTCGAGGCGTACCTGCTCGCCGGTGACCATGACTACCTGCTCAAGGTGGCGGTCGCCAGCTTCGAGGCCTACGAGCTGTTCGTGCGCACGCAGCTGCGCGCCATCCCGGGCGTGGAGTCGATCGAGACGACGTTCGCGTACGGCACCACCAAGCCCCCGAGCCCCCTGCCCGTGGCATGAGCGGGCGCGTCGACCTCGACCTCGAGCGGGTGCGCAGCCGCGTCAGCGCGTACGTCTACGGCAACGTGCTCGTCCTGGCCGCCGTGGTGGGCTGCGCCCCGGAGTCGGTGCGCAGCGGGCGCGCCGTCGTCGTCGTCCTCGCGACGATGGTGACGACGTACCTGGCGCACGTGGTGGCCCACCGGATCGGTGAGAGCGTCGGACGGGGCCAGCAGGAGGCGGAGCTGCACCTGCGGGCCGAGCTGCGCGACGCCACGCCCATCGTCACCTCCGGCGTGCTGCCGGCGCTGGTGCTGCTGGTGGCGTCGCTGGCCGGGTGGGAGGGGACGGCGGGCGCAGTCGCCCAGCTCCTGGCGGCGCTCGTGCCGGTGGTGCGGCTGGCGGCCACGGGGTCGGTGACCTCGCGGATGGCGCGCCGGGGCTCCTCCCGCAGCGCCTTCTGGAGCGCCGTGGGGCTGGCCGTGGCGGGCTCGCTCATCGCCGTGGTCAAGGTGCTGCTGACGCACTGAGGGCGCCGCCGGCACGGGGGCGGGCGGGTCACACCGGGGCGCCGGTTCCCGCCTCGACGGGCTCGGCGGCGCTCAGGACGGGCGCCGCCGAGGGTGCGGAGACGGGCTGGGTGGCGACGGGCTGGGCGGCGGCGCGGGGTGCCTGCGGGCGCAGGATCACGCGCTCGGCCAGCACCAGCAGCACGATGAGCACCGCCATGCCCGCCAGCGCCGCGGTGATGAGCTCGAGGGCGTGGTCGACGTCCGTGGTCACGGGCCACCTCCTGCTTCCTGGGTCGTAGCCGGTGCGACTCTCGGGCGGCGCGCCGGTGATCGCATCCCGGCCGCCACGACCGGGCCTACGCTGCGCGGGTGGGGGAAGATCACCGGCGACCCGACTCCTGGATCGGGTGGGCGTTCGCGCTCGTCGCGGCGGGCTGCCTGGTGGCCGCGGGGAACTGGTGGAACACGTGGCGCTCCGTCGAAGCGTCAGAACCTGGTGGCGCCTTCAGCGACCAGAGCGAGCAGCGGATGCTCTTCTGGCTCACCTGGACGGCGCTCGCCGCGATCGCCGCCGCAGTGGTGTGGGCCGTCCGGCGCTGGGGTCGCCGCAGCAACGGCGAGGCACCCGACGCGCTCCTGGACGGCCGCGACGCGCCAGCCGCGAGCAGCCCTGCGTCCACGGGCGCCGTCGTCGTCGGCGTTCCCCCGACGACCCGCCTGGACTGGAAGGTCCCCACCTCGCCGCGGCCACTGCACTGGACCGACAGGCTCCGGTGGGCGCTCGGCGTCGGCTGGGTGGCGCTGCTGCTGGTCGGGGTGCTGGCCGGGACGCGGGCCGGGACGTTCGAGGAGGTCCGCACCGCCGTCGCCTCCGGAGCGGTGCACGAGGTGACCGTGGCGGGGGGCCTCACGGCGGCGGAGTCCGGCACCACGACGCAGCAGGTCGTGTGGCGCGAGGGCTGGATGCAGCACCGCGCCGACGTCACCTGGTCGACGTCCTCCGCTGGTGCAGACGACGGCGGGGTCGTCTCGTCCACGACCTCCGACGGCGCGCCCGTGCTCGGTCGGGACGTCGCGGACGTCCTGCGCGAGGCGCAGCCGGGACTCGTCGTGCACCGCACCGAGAGCTGGGCGCCCAGCTCGACGTCGTTCCTCGGCTGGTACCTGCCGGCGCCGCAGGTGCTCGGCCCTCTGTACCTGGCGGGCGCGCTGGTGCTGCTGTTCCTCATCATGAACGTGCCGCCGACGTGGCGGCTCACGCGGTGGGCGTGGTTCTGGATCGGGTTCACCCCGGTCGGCGCGGTCCTGTTCGCGCTCTTCGCCGGCCCGACGCCGGGGCTGCCGCGGCCGCGCCACCCCACCGAGCGCATCGGCGGCCTGCTCGCCTTCGTGGTGTCCCTGGTCGCCGGCGGGCTGCTGCGCTGGGGCTCGGCCTGACTGGCACACTCCCGGCGTGTCCGACGTGATCGTCATGGCCGATCCCCGTGTGGCCGCAGTGCCTGTGCGCGAGTGCGGTGAGCCTCTGGTCGACGCCGCGGGAAGCACCCACCTGCGAGTGGACCACCGGATGGCGGACGAGCACGGGCACTGGCGCCTGCTGCGGGCCGGCGTGCTCGAGCGCCTCGAACGGGCGGCGCAGCTGCTCCCCGACGGGGTCGGCCTGCTGGTGCTGGAGGGGTACCGCTCGCCCCAGCGACAGGCCCGGGGGTTCGAGCGCTACCGCGGGTCGCTGCGGGCGCTAAGACCGGATCTCGGGGATGCCGAGCTGCGGGCGGCGACCAGCCGCTACGTCTCTCCCCCGGAGGTGGCGCCGCACCCCACAGGGGCGGCGGTGGACCTCACCCTGTGCGACGGCCACGGCGCTCAGCTCGACCTCGGCTGCGCCTACGACGCGACGCCCGAGCAGAGCGACGGCGCATGCTTCACCGCTGCGCCGGGGCTGGCGGGCACCGCAGCGGACGACCGGCGGCTGCTCGTCCACGCCCTCACCGCCGCGGGCCTGGTCAACTACCCCTGCGAGTGGTGGCATTGGTCTTACGGGGACCGCTACTGGGCGCTCGAGACCGGGGCGCCCGCGGCGCTGTACGGCCCGCGAGACCTCACGGCACGAGCACGAGCAGGAGCGGTCTGAGCTCCACGACCGGCAGACCCGCCAGCGCCGGCTGGAGGTGGGGGTCGTCGACGTGGCCGTCCAGCTCGAGTTGATGCGGCCGCTCGTCACCGCGACGGGCCAGCTGCACGAGGGTCCGGGCGAGTGCGCTGCGCAGCACCTCGACCCCGCTGCACCGGGCGGGGACGCCGACCGCTCGCACCTGCGGCACCACCGTCTCCGCCACTGCCTCCCAGCCTCTGGAGGAAGGGAAGACGAGCACGGTCGCCATCAACCGCCCTCGCCACCACACACCAGAGCTGAGCGCCCGGTCCACCTCAGCGGCCGTGGCGACCGCGACCTCGGCGAGCGCACGGCGCGGTGCCCCCGGGGGGACGGGCGACCACGGCGCGTGCACCCACAGGTACTGCTCGGCGAAGGCCTGTGCCAGGTGCTGGTCGCCGAGGCGCTCCAGGGATCCCGTCTCCAGCCCAGGAGGGGCGGCGGCTGCGAGGTCGTGCTGTTCGGCCCAGGCGAGGACTCCGGGGTCGTCGAGGTCGACCACCTGGCCGGGGCAGCGCTGCCTCACGCTGCCCCCTGCCGCGGCGAGGAAGCCCGTGGCCGCGGCGTCCCACGGGCGCAGCTTGCCCGTGAGCGGCAGCCCCTCGGAGCCCCCCGTCCGCACTGCAGCCAGGAGCCGCCTGCCGATCCCGCGACGACGCCAGGCGGGGTGCACGTCCACCGCGCACGAGAACCGGTCAGGGTGCACCCGGTTCCGTGCGGCCGTCGCCGCGCCCACGACCGCACCGTCGAGCTCGGCGACGGTGGTGCGCCGCCACCGCTCGCCGTCACGGGGCGGTCCGTGCAGCGCGTGGCACTGCGTGACCCAGAGGTGGTCAGCACCGGCGTCGAGCAGGCCCAGCACCCCCGGGGCGTCGGCCGGCTCCCAGGCGCGCAGCCTGAGCTCAGCCCCGTCGAGGTCCACGGGGTGATCCTCGCGCAGCCGCGGCGCAGGAGCAGGCCCGTCAGTCCCCTCGGGCAGACTCCGACCATGA
This sequence comes from Quadrisphaera sp. RL12-1S, assembly GCF_014270065.1. Classification (NCBI taxonomy): domain Bacteria; kingdom Bacillati; phylum Actinomycetota; class Actinomycetes; order Kineosporiales; family Kineosporiaceae; genus Quadrisphaera; species Quadrisphaera oryzae. The sequence continues at coordinate 562,248 of NZ_JACNME010000002.1, forward strand.
TCGACGAGCCAGAGGTGGGCGGCGCACCGGTCGACCGGCGCACGGGCCTGCGGCCGACGGCGCTCGCCGTGCTGCGCGCGGTCGACCGGGCGTGCACGTGGCGGTCGCGCCGCCTGAAGACCGCCCCGACCACGCGCGCCGTCGAGCAGCTGGGCTCCAGCGGGCTCACCGAGGACGAGGCTCGCGCGCTGCTGTGCGCACTGGGCCAGCCCTGGCGGACGCTGCACCCGCTGCTGGTCCACGGCGGCAACTGGGGGTCGGCGGAGGGGGACGAGCCCGCCGACGACGAGTTCACGCGCGTCGGCCTGTCGCCGCTGGGGCGCCTCGCCCTGGACGCAGCGGACTCCAGGTGCGCTCCGGTGCCGCTCGGGCTGGTGCTCGGTGACGTGCACCCTCGCCGCAGCCACGGCACCCCCGCCGCCGCCACTCCCACCACCGGCGTGCTGCGGCCCGGCTTCGGGCTGGGACCCGTGCTCGACGCCCTCGACGCCGTCCGCTCCGGAGTCCCCGGGCCGTCGCGGGTGCTGCCGGTCCCACCGTCGCCGGCACGAGCCGTCGTCGACGTCGACCTCTCGGCGATGCTCGCCGGTGAGCCGACGCGGGCGCGGCTGGGCTGCCGCTTCGACGTCGTCCCCGCTCCTGCCGTCCCACCTCCCCCACCCGGACCTCCACCGGAGGTCGTGGCCGCCGTGCGGGCCCGGGGACTGTCCTCGTTCGGGTGGGTGACGTACGGCAACCGCCAGCACGCCGGGCCGTCGCTGCTCATCACGGGCGCACCCACGGGCGTCGACATCGGGCTCCTCGAGGACCAGCTGCGCGAGGCCGCCCAGACCGGGCACCCACCAGTGCCCGTCGCGGACGTCGTGAACGAGAGCACCGACCGGGTCGGCGTCCGCGTGCTCGTCCACACCGACCACCCGACCGCCGACGTGGACGCCCTCCGCGCGTGGACCAGCACCCTGCCCGCCGCCACCGACGAGGTGACCTGGCACCTGCCCGGTGGTGCCGACGCCGAGCTGCGCCGCTGGCGAGACCCCACCGCGGACGACGACGGCCTGCGGCGGCTGGCGTCGCTGCGCGCCTGAGGGCGTCAGCGCACGCGCGCGGCGTGGTGACGGCGCTTGGCCGCGTACATCCGGTGGTCGGCCTCGCGGAGCAGGTCGTGGGCGTCCACCCTGCCGCCGGGCGGCACGTCGACGTCGCTGGACGACACGGCACCCACGCTCGCGGACACGCGGTCGAGCGCGCGCACGGCGTCGTCGTCCGTCCCCGAGGGACGCCGGGAGGTGGGCGACCGGTCCGCGCCGGCGGTGAACGGCGCCGAGAGGGCGCAGCGGAGCAGGTCGCGCAGGTCGGCCGCCGCGCGGGCGCCGGCGGCCCTGGGCCCGGCGTCGGTCACGAGGACCGCGAACTCGTCGCCACCGAGCCGTGCCACGACGTCTTCGGCCCGCACGGCGTGCCGCAGGCGCTGCGCCACCGCCACCAGCAGGGAGTCGCCCGCGGCGTGGCCGGAGGCGTCGTTGACGGCCTTGAAGCCGTCGAGGTCGCAGAACGCCACCAGCACCGAGCGCCCCGGCGCGTCGGCGTCGTCAGCGGCGGCGGCGTCGGCGGCGGCGTCGAGTGCGGACTGCAGCGCCCCGGTGAACGCCGTGCGGTTGGCCAGCCCGGTGAGCTGGTCGGTGTAGGCCAGGTGCGCCAGCGCGGCCGAGCGCTCCTGCAGCTGGCGGGCCAGCCGGGAGTTCTCCGCCACCACCAGCCCCTGGCGCAGCACCAGCGCCGTGGTGAGCAGCAGGGTGCCGCCCAGCTCCACCAGGCCCAGCTGGCGGTGGGTCGCTTCGAGGAGCACCGCGGGGACGGCGACCACCAGCGGCAGGTACGGCAGCGCGGCCAGCGGTCCACCGGCGCGCGGACGCTCCCGCGCCACCGGCACGCCGTCCTCGGCCACCGCGGCCCCCACGAAGGCGACCAGCGCGACCGCGTAGCCGACGGAGATCCACCCGCCCGGGGCGAAGGTGCCCGACCGGACCATGAGGAGGTAGGCGACCTGGCAGGTGGCCATGACCACGCTGCCGCCGGCCAGCAGCGCCAGCGAAGGCGACGGGCGGCAGCGCACCGCGAGGGTCAGTGCCGCCGTCACGAGCACCACGGCGCCCACCACCGTGCTCGCCGTGAAGACGACGGCGGCCAGCGGGACGTCCCCGCGCCCCAGCGCCGGTCCGAGCACGGCGAGCCAGCTGAGCACGAACAGCCCGCCGCCGGCGAGCAGCCCGTCCAGCAGCGTGCGCACGCGCGGCACGGGCGGGTGGACGGCGCGCACCGCCAGCACCACCGCCAGCGGTGCGAGCACGGCCGCGGCGATGTAGCAGGCGATGGTCCCCGGGTCCTGCCGCGGGTCACCGCCACCCCACACCTCGACGACGGCGAAGCGCCCCTGCGCGGTGGAGTAGCAGGCCATGGCCGCCGTGAACACCACCCACGGCGCGGTGGCGCGCCGACCGCCCCCGGCGCGGGCGATGCGCACGCAGCGGACGGCGAACAGCACCAGCACCGCCACGGCCAGCGCGAGCAGCAGCAGGTCGACCACGGCCTGCGCCTGCTCACCGGGCACGCCCAGGGCGTTGCGGAGAGGGCCGACAGCAGCCATGACCAGGGCGGACGCGCAGCCGAGCCCGCTGACGGCCAGCAGCCGGCGCCGGGTGCCGGGACGGTGCGGCCGCGGGGGTCCAGCGGGAGCGGGACCCTGCGCGTCGGTCATCCGTCGGCGGTGCACCCCCCGGTCATCGGCCTCCCGGCCGCCCACCTGGAGGGCCAGCCGCGAGCGGGCCTCACGGTGACCCTCGCAGCACGAACGTGCCGACCAGCTGCGGAAGCACCGCGAGGGCCGGGTCGTCGTCGTGCGACCACAGCCGGAGCGGCACCTGGTGCGGCAGCGGCCGGCCGGAAGCGTCGACGTCGACCACCCGGGTGCGCGGCCAGCTCCCCCGCAGCTCCCCGTGCGGGACGCCGCGCCGGCGGGCGTCGGCGGCGACCCGGCGCAGCTGCTCCTCGACGGCGGCCGCCGCCACGGCGGACTGCGGGCGGCAGCGGCGCAGGGCCACGTCGGCGGCCTCGGAGAAGGCGTCGGGGGCGTGCACCCAGGCTCGGGCGAGCACCTCCAGCGGCGCCACGAGCGCGGGGTGGGCGAGCTCCGCGGCGGCCTCTAGGTGCAGGAGCCCGATCGGCCCGGGCCGGCTCAGGACGACGACGGCGGCCGCCAGCGCCCGGTCGTCACCCGTGGCCGCGAGGGCGCGCAGTGCCTCGTCGCGGGTGTCCTCGTGGGGGTCGTCCAGGCGCGCCGCGAGCGCGTCCCGGGAGGCGGGGTCGTCGGCCTCGTCCAGCCCGAGGGCGAAGCAGGCCCAGTCCCTGACGTCGTCGACGGGGTCGGCGGTCATCGGGACCAGAGCGGCGACCACCTCGGTGCGCAGCGGCTCGACGTCGACGCCACCGGCGAGCGCCCGCGCCACGGTGCAGCGCACCTCGGGGTCGGGGTGACCGGCCCGGGCCAGCGGGAGCAGCAGCTCCGCCGCGCGCGGTTCGTGCGCCAGGCCGAGGGCGGCGACGACGTCGGCCAGGGCGTCGTCGTCGCCGTCGTCCCAGGTGCTGCGCAGCAGGGCTGCGAGCTCGGGCAGGGCCGCCTCGACGCGCTCGGGGTGGCCGTTGACGAGGGCTGCGAGCTGCTGCGCGCGCCGGGCTGCCGCACTCGCCGGCGTCTCGAGGTCCACCCGCTCAGGCTGGCGCCCCGCGCGCTGGCCCGTCACCTGGTTTCCGTGTCGGGCCGGGAGGGCCGGGAGGGCCGGGAGGGCAGGCCCGGGTCAGGCCAGCAGGTCTCCCCACCGCACGTCGTCGACCGCCAGTACCAGGACGTGCCCGTCACCGTCCGCCCAGATCGAGAGGTGCGTGAGCCTCGTCGCGCGGCGCCTCACCCTCGGGGCGCCCGAGGCGACCAGGGACGCCACCTCCTCGGCGTCGAACCAGAACCAAGTCGTACCGCAGCTTCCGCCGCAGCCGCAGGGGTCCCACACCACGCGCGCGCCCCCGGCTGCCGCCGCGAGCGCCGCGGCGGGGCTGACGTCGTGGGCGGTCCGGCGGTGCTCTCGACCGTCGGGGTCGACGAGGTGGCCGCTGGCGTCGATGCGTCCGCGGACGGGTTCCGGCGCCGGCGTCCGGGGCGAGCTGCGGACCGCGTCCAGCGTCTCGGCGAAGGTCGCCTCCCTCCTCCTGCCTCGCACCCGGCCATGGTGGTGCGCGGGCGGCTCCGGGTCACCCGGGTTTCGACGCGGCGGGCCGCCGAGGTGCGCGCGGGGTCGACGGCTCGTCGTGGACCGCCATCCTCAGCCGACGCCGGGCACTGCTGGCGCGACCGCGCTGTCGGTGCCCGCGCCTACCGTCGCGGTTCGTGGAGGACCCGACGACACGACGCCTGCCGCAGCGGCTGCAGCCCGGAGACCGCGTGGTGGTGCTGTCACCCAGCAGCTGGCCCGAGGACCCCGGCCACCTGGAGGGGATGCTCGACGACCTCGCGTCCTGGGGGCTGCGCCCGGAGCCGAGCGCACACGCCTTCGGCCGCCGGGGGTACATGGCCGGCACCCCCGCGGACCGCCTCGAGGACCTCAACGGCGCGCTGCGCGACCCCGGCGTGCGAGCGCTCGTGGCCAGCCGCGGCGGGTGCGGGGCGCTGCGGCTGCTGGCGGGGGTGGACCGGTCCGCGCTGGAGCGCGATCCCAAGCCGCTCGTCGGCTACAGCGGCATCACCGCCCTGCACCAGGTGTGGCGGCGATCGGGTGTGCCCGGCGTCCACGGCGCGGTGCACGGCGCTCACCGGGACCTCGTGCGCTCACAGCTGCTGGACGCGGCGTCCACCACCGCGACCAGCGACCCGGCCTCGCTCACGACCGCGCTGACGACCAGCGGCGTGGCGCGCGGCGACCTGGTGGGCGGCAACCTCGAGCTCATGGCGCGCACGGTCGGCGTCGTGGACGTGCGCTAGGAGGGCTGCCTCCTGCTGCTCGAGGCGAACCGCGCGGCGGGCCTAGGCATGGTGGACCGGGCGCTCACGCAGCTGCGCCTGTCCGGGGCGCTCGACGGCGTGGCCGGGGTGGCGGTGGGCAGCTTCGATGAGTTCGCGGGGTTCTCCGACCGCAGCTGGACGGTGCTCGACACGCTCCACGACCTGCTCGACGACCTGGGCGTGCCGCTGCTGGGCGGCCTGCCGCTGGGGCACCTGCCCGACCCGGTGCCCGTGCCGGTGGGCGTTCCCGCCGTCCTCGACGCCGGCGCCGGCACCCTGGTGGTCGCTCCCGCGGTGCGCTGACCGCTCGCCGGCTGCGCTGCGCAGCTAGTGACCGCCGGCCTGCCGGCGGATGCCGTCGAGCAGCAGGTCGAGCCCGGCGACGAACACCTCCTCGTCATCATGGGTGGCGAACTCGTCGACGATGTGGTGGACGAAGGGGTACTCCGTTTCGGGCAGCGAGCGCCACTCGTCGACCGCCTCGTCGAGGCGCGTCGTGTCGTCCCGGTCGACGGGGGCCAGGTCGTGCGCGGCGCCGTCCTCGGGGTGGCGGCCGAGGTCGGACGCGACCCCGATGACGTACCCCGTGACCGCCGAGACGGCGTGGAACCGCTGGCGGGCCGTGAGGTCCAGGCGCATCGCCTGTTGGCCCATGCGCTCGTAGAGGCGCAGCGCGTTGGGCTGCAGCCCGGAGTCGCGCTGGAAGTAGGAGCCCAGCCAGGGCCGGGAGGCGATGACGCGGTAGAACGCCACCGCCATCTCGCGGAGCCCCTCCACCGGGTCCTCCGCGCGGGCCGCGCCCTCGGTGGCCGCGAGCACGTCGGTGAGCACGTGGTCGCTGGCGCGGGCGACCAGCTCGTCCTTGCTGGAGACGTACCAGTAGATGCTGCCCACTCCCCCGCCGAGGCGGGCCGCGAGCGCGCGGAAGGTCAGCGCGGACTCCCCCGCCTCGTCGAGCAGGGTGACCGCCTCGGAGACCACGGCCTCCAGGGAGTGCGAGGCGCGCTGGCGCGTGCCGACCCGTCCCGGCCGCGGCTGCGGACCCGCTGCGCGAACGGACCCGGGGGTGGTGCGTGCGTCCGCCATGCCGCCATCACACCACATGCTTGCGCAACGACCGAACGTCGTTCTATCTTGACCGAACGCCGTTCGATCCAGCGGCGGAGACCGCTCCCGAGAGGAGGGACGCCATGAGCCCCAGCACCGCCAGCCCCGCCCAGACGCCCACGACCGACCCCACCGCGCCGACCACGACGACCACGACGTCGCCCCGCACGTACACGTCGCTGACAGCGGCGTGGGTCCCGCTGCTCGCCCTGTGCCTCGCCTTCTTCGTGGAGATGGTCGACAACACGCTGCTGACCATCGCCCTGCCGACCATCGGCCGGGACCTCGGCGGCAGCACCACCGCCCTGCAGTGGGTGACCGGCGCCTACTCCCTGACCTTCGGCGGCCTGCTGCTCACCGCCGGCTCGATGGCCGACCGCCTCGGCCGCCGGCGGGTGCTGCTGGTCGGGCTCGCCGTCTTCGGCGTCGTCAGCCTCTCCGTGGTCCTCGTGACGACGACGAGCGAGCTCATCGCGGTGCGCGCCGCCCTCGGCATCGCCGCCGCGGCCATGGCCCCCATCACCAACTCCCTGGTCTTCCGGCTCTTCGACGACGAGGCGCTGAGGATGCGGGCGATGACCGTGATGATCGTCGTCGGCATGAGCGGCTTCGTGCTCGGCCCGCTGCTCGGCGGCACCGCCCTGGCCCACGTCAGCTGGCAGTGGCTGCTGCTCGTCAACGCCCCCATCGCCGCGCTCGCCTGGGTCGGTGTGCGGCTCGGCGTCCCCGCCGACCGCCGAGAGGACCTCACCGACGACCGGCTCGACCTGCCCGGCGCCGTCCTGTCCACCGCCGCGATCGGCCTGGCCTGCTACACCCTCACCAGCGGCATCGAGCACGGCTGGCTGTCCTTCGCCACTACCGGCTCCGCCCTCGGCGCCGTGCTCGCGCTGGTCGCGTTCGTCCGCCACGAGCGCCGCACCGCCCAGCCGATGCTCGACCTCGCGCTCTTCCGCGACGGCACCATCCGCGGTGCGTCGGTCGCGCAGGTCGGCACGTCCATCGCCATGGCCGCGGTGATGTTCGCGCTCATCCTGCACTTCCAGTACGCCTACGGCTGGAGCCCCGTGCGCGCCGGCCTGGCCAACCTGCCGCTGATCGTCACCATGGTCCTCGCGACGCCCCTCTCCGAGCGGCTCGCGCGGCGCTTCGGCCACCGCGTGGCCTGCCTCATCGGCGCCGGGCTGCTCACCGCCTCGCTCGCTGGCCTGGCGGTCGGCGTCGACCACGGCTACCCCGCCATCGCCGCCTGCATGGTGGTCATGACGGTGGGCCTGCGCACGGTGATGACCATCTGCGCCGTCGCCCTCGTCAGCGCCGCGCCGGAGAACCGCACCTCGCTGGCCGCGTCGCTCAACGACACCGCGCAGGAGGTCGGCTCCAGCATCGGCACCGCCGTGGTCGGCACCCTCATCGCCGCCCTCGTCACCGCCACGCTGCCCGCCGGCACGTGGAGCACCGCGCTGGTCAGCTCGTTCTTCCACGGCGAGCGGGTCGCGTTCACGGCGCTCGCCGTCGTCGTCGGGCTGGTGGCAGGAGCCGGGGCGCTGTCGCTGACCAGCTCCCGCAGCACCGAGGAGCACCCCGCCCCGGCCAGCGACCCGGCGGTCACCCCCGCGGCGTGAGCCCCAGCGCTCCCGCGAGCGCCCCCAGCGCGCCGGCCACGTCGCTGCCAGCAGGCACCACCTGCACGCAGACGTGGTCGGCGCCGGCGTCGAGGTGGGCGCGCACCCCCGCGGCCAGGGCGGCGGCGTCCCCGTGGACGACGATCGCGTCCACCAGGCGGTCGCTGCCGGGCAGGGCGGTGTCGGCCTCGGTGAAGCCGCCGCGGTGCATCGTGGAGGTGTAGTTGTCCAGCTGCAGGTAGCGCGAGAGGAAGTCGCGGGCTGCGGTGCGGGCCGCGGCCTCGTCGGTGCTGTCGTCCTGGAGGACCACCGTCTGCTCGGGCGCCACGAGCACGCCCTCCCCCAGCGCCTGGCGCATCTGCTCGCTCTGGGAGGGCACGGTCAGGTACGGGTGCGTGCCGACGGCGCGGGCCGCGGACATCGCCAGCATCTTCGGTCCCAGCGCGGACAGCACCCGGGCCGAGGCCGGCACGCCGCGCTCGTCGAGCACGTCGAGGTAGCGGCTCATCGCCTCCAGCGGGCGCACCCGCTGCGGCGTGGCCTCGCGGTGGCCGGAGCCGATGCCCAGCAGCAGCCGGCCGGGGAAGCGCGCCTCGACGCGGTGGTAGGCGTCGGCCAGCTCCGCCGGGTCGGTCATCCAGATGTTGGTGATCCCGGTGGCGACGACGAGGGCGTCCGTGGCCTCCAGGAGCCGCTCGGCGGCGTGCAGGTCCGCCGGGGGTGAGCCGCCCAGCCAGAGGGTGCCGTAGCCGAGGCGCTCGGCCTGCGCCGCCAGCGCCGGGTCGGTGTCGGTCGCTCCACGCCAGACGCCCACGGCGCCGAGACGGTCCTGCCAGGTCATGGGACCAGCCTGCGGCCGGAGCCGAGCCGCGGCCACCCGTCGCGCCGTCGTGGTGCGGAGGTTGATACGCAGGCCCGGGTGCGGAACGATCGGGAGCCCGGCGTCGAGGAGGACCCGTGCTCCCCCAGTTCCCGCTCCCCACCTGGATCGACGGCTCCGCCAGCGCGGTGCCGCTCATGGCCCTCATCGGCTGGGCCGCCTTCGTCGTCCTGCTGGTGGTCGGTGCCGTGGCCGCTGCGCGCGAGCTCGCGCGCCGCCGCCGGGTGGCTCTCGCCCACGCGGTGGCCGAGGGCCGGGCCGGCGCGGCACCCGAGCGCGCGGGGCGCCGCGTCAGGCGGTGAAGCGCACGAAGGAACGCAGCGACCCGTAGGGCGCCTCGCCGGCCTGCGTGAAGCCGAGCGAGGCGTAGAACGCCCGCTGGCCCGGCTCGTCGTCGGTGAGCAGCACCTGCTGGCGCACGCCGCCGAACGGCCTCAGCACCGCGCGGACGAGGGCCGTCCCCACGCCGCGGCGCTGGTGGTCGGGGTGCACCAGCAGGTCCTGCAGGTAGACGATGCTCACCCCGTCGGAGACGACGCGGGCCAGCCCCGCCAGCTGCTCGTCGCGGCGAGCGACGACGACGCGCGTCGACCCGGCCAGCGCCGCCGCCAGCTGCGCCGGGTCGTCGGCGTACGCGCTCCACCCCACGGCGCGGTACAGGTCGACGACCTCGGCGAGGTCGGTCCCCGCGAGGTCGAGGTCGGGGCCCCCGTCCGCCCCCGCCAGGTAGACCGACGGCTCCGCCTCCCCGCGGAGCTCGGCCTGGTGCTCGCGGTGCACCACGCGCTGACGCGCACCGTCGTCGAGAGCCGCGACGACGGCCGGGTCGTCGTCGCGGCCGAGCACCTCGACGACGTCGTCGGTGAGGTCGTCCTGAGCGGCGAGGTACCACCGCTCCACCCGTGAGCCGTGCCGGGCCAGGCGCAGGGCGCGCTCGTGGTCCCAGGGGAGCCCGTCCCTCGGTGCATCGCGACGCTCCACCGCCAGGTGCAGCGAGCACGGCGCCGCGAGCGCCCGCAGGTGCTCGGGGGGCGGCGCCCAGGGGTGGCTGCTGGCGTTGAGCGACACCTCCACGTCCGACGTCGTCCAGCCCGGCCAGTCGAGCCGGTCCGGGTCGACCTGGTGCACGAGGGGCCGGCCGGGTCCTGCGCTGCCCAGGTGCCGGGCGAGGAGGGTGAAGGCGCCGTGGACGACCTCGCGCTCCCCCTCGGTGAAGACGCTGAGTCTCGGTGGGTGCGCGGAGGAGTGGACGCTCCACTCGCGGTGGCTGGGACAGGTCCATCGGCCTCCGCTGCGCTCACGCACCCAGCCCGCCTGCTGGAGGCCGGCGGCGAGGCTGTCGGCGTGGTCGAGGAGGCCTGCGGTCACCGCCGCCCGCAGGAGGTCCAGCACCGGCCCGGGGACGTCAGGAGCGGTGAGCAGCGCTCGTCCGATGGTCATCCCGTGATCCTCGCGGACGACGCGCCAGCTCAGTAGGCCATGTCCATCACCGCGCGGACGTCGGCGAGCGTGGCGTCAGCCACCTCGTTGGCCCGCGCGTTCCCCGCGCGCAGCACCTCCAGGAGGGCCCCCGGGTCGGCGACGAGCTCCGCGCGGCGCCGCCGCAGCGGACGCAGGTGCTCGTTGACGACGTCGGTGACCAGCACCTTCAGCGCCCCGCCGCCACCGCTGCCCACCTCCTCGGCCAGCGCCTCCGGCGCGCGCCCTGACAGCAGCGAGGCGAGCAGCAGCAGGTTGGCGACCTCCGGGCGGCGACGGGGCTCGTAGGTGATGTGCCGCTCGCCGTCGGTCTTGGCGCCGCGCAGGAGCCGCGCCGTCTCGTCCTCGCTCGCGCGCAGCTCGACGGCGTTGCCGCGGGACTTGCTCATCTTGGTGCCGTCCGTGCCGAGCAGCACCGGAGCGGCGGTGAGCAGCGCGTCGGGCTCGGGGAAGAACGGCTCGCCGCCGGCGTAGCGCTCGTTGAAGCGGCGGGCCACGGTCCGCGTGACCTCCAGGTGGGGCAGCTGGTCCCGCCCCACCGGCACCAGACCCGCTCGGCAGAAGAGGACGTCCGCGGCCTGGTGCACCGGGTAGGTCAGCAGCAGGCCCGACAGCGGACGGCGGCCCGTGGCCTCCAGCTCCGCCTTCACCGTGGGGTTGCGGCGCAGCTCGGCGTCCGTGACGAGGCTGAGGAACGGCAGCAGCAGCTGGTTGAGCGCAGGCACGGCACTGTGCGCGAAGACCGTCGTCCTGCTCGGGTCGATGCCGGCGGCCAGGTAGTCGGCGACGAGCCCCAGCACCGTCGGGGACAGCGCGCCGACGCCGTCGCGGTCGGTGATGACCTGGTAGTCGGCCACCACCAGCACCACCTCGGCGCCCGCGTCCTGCAGCCGGACGCGGTTGGCGAGCGTGCCGACGTAGTGGCCCAGGTGCAGCGCACCGGTCGGCCGGTCTCCGGTGAGCACGCGGAAGCGCGTCGGGTCCGCGGCGACCTCGGCCTCGAGGGCGGCGCTGCGGGCGGCGGCGACGGCGAACGACCTGTCAGCCGCAGTCGCGGCGCCGGTGGAGGTGGTGCTGGTGGGGGTGGTGGTGGGGGTGGGGGTGGGGGTGGGGGTGGTGGTGGGGGTGGTGGTGGGGGTGGTGGTCGGGACGGACATCGCAGGGCTCCAGGTGGGGTGGGGAGCTGCCTGCGGGGGTGCCGCCGTGCGGGGTGCGCGCCGGGCTGTCCTCAGGACAGCCCGTGGGGTCGGGTCAGGGCCGTCGCGAGGACGGCCACCACCCGGTGCGGACGATCAGCACCCGAGGACCGTACCCACCCGCCGCCGGGGCGTCCACGGCTCGCGCGTGCCAGCCTGGGGCCGTGTCCGACAGCGCTCCGGCCGCCGAACCCTTCGCCGTCCCCCTCGCCGACGAGCGCACCCAGCTCACCGCGTTCCTCGAGCACTACCGCGCCGCGATCGAGGCGACGCTCGTCGGGCTGGACGCCGAGCAGGTGCGCCGCCGGCTGGTGCCGTCCGCCACCACGCTGCTCGGGCTGCTCAAGCACGTCACGTGGATGCAGCGGGTCTGGTTCGAGGAGTGCGTCGGCGGCACCCCCCGCGCACAGCTCGGCACGGTCACCGCGGTGGAGCAGACCTTCCAGCTGGACGACGACGACACCGCCGCCTCGCTCATCGCCGCGCACCGGCGTGCGTGCGCCACCGCCCGCGCGCTGGTGGCCGACCGCGACCTCGACGACGTCGTCACCGGCCACCCCGGCGGCCCCCGCACGCTGCGCTGGGTGCACCTGCAGGTGCTCCGCGAGCTGGCCCACCACTGCGGGCACGCCGACATCCTCCGCGAGCAGCTGCTCGCCGCGCCGCGCCCCTCGGAGAGCCCCTCGGAGAGCCCCACCGGGACCTGAGCGACCAGCCCCACCGGCGCCGAGGCTCGTCGGCGCGCCACCTGGTGTTCACCAGCGCGTCCCTCGAGCGGCCGACGTCCCTGCCGATGATCATCGTGTGAGTGCTGATCTCCGCGCTGCTCTCGGCGACAGGACCGGCGGTGCCGGCGACGTCGCCCCCCTCGTGCGACCCGTGGGGGTGCTCGACCCGACGGACCCCTGCGAGGACGTCGACCAGGCCTTCCGCACCGACCCTGCGCTCGGCTGCCTGGCCGTGCGCCCCCGCGCGGAGGACCCCCACCGGCGCTGGGGCCTGGTCTCCCGCGGGCCGTTCCTCACCGCGATGGCGGGCCGGCTCGGGTACGGCCGGTCGGTGAACGCGCGCCGGCCCATCAGCGCCTTCACCGACTGGGACGCGCTCGTGGTCTCCCCGGGCACCACGGTCGCCCGGGCGGCGCAGCTGGTCCTGGCCCGTGACCGCGCCGCCCGCTACAGCGAGGTGCTCGTCCTCGCCGAGGGCGAGCACGACGACGACGGCGGCCAGCCGGGGCACCTGGAGGTGGAGGACGTGCTGCGCGACCTCGCCGCCGAGCTGGCCCACAAGGCGCTCACCGACCCGCTCACCGGCCTGGCCAACCGCGAGCACTTCCTGGAGCGGCTGGCCGCCGCGCACCCGCCGCTGGCGCTGGTCTACGTGGACGTGGACGACTTCAAGGCCATCAACGACAGCTTCGGCCACGCCACCGGCGACCAGGTGCTGCAGCGCGTGGCGTCCCGGCTGCGCGGGGCCGTGCGCCCCGGTGACCTCGCCGCGCGGCTGGGCGGGGACGAGTTCGCCCTGCTGCTGCGTCCCCCGGCGCCTGAGGAGCGGGTGGTCGCCTGGGCGCAGGAGGTGGGCCAGCGGCTGCTCAGCAGGCTCACCGAGCCCGTGCAGCTCGGGGGCCGCGTGCTCCCGGGGCAGGCCAGCGTGGGGGTGGCCGTCAGCACCGGTGGCTTCGACCCCACCGCCCTGCTGCACGAGGCCGACCTCGCCATGTACGGCGCCAAGGCCGCCGGCGGGTCCCGCTGCGCCGTGGTGGAGGGCGGCGCCGCGCCGTCCATCACCGCCGCGCACGCTCCCGACCGCACCGAGCTGCACGCCGCGGTGGCGCAGGGCAGGTTCCTCCTGCACTTCCAGCCGATCGTCGAGGTGGGCAGCGGCCGGCTCGCCAGCACCGAGGCGCTCGTGCGGTGGGACCACCCGCACCGGGGCCTGCTGCCGCCGGCGGCCTTCCTCGGGGACGTCGCCGCCGCCGGGTTCGGCGCCGAGCTGGACGCCCACGTGCTGCGCACCGCGCTGGCCCAGCAGGCCCGGTGGGTGGCCGCCCTGGGCGAGGCCGCGCCGCCGTGCGTGAACGTCAACCTGTCCGTGCCCGGACTGCTGCGCGGGGACCTCGTGCCCCAGGTGCTGGCCGAGCTGGACCGGGCGGGCCTGCCCCCGCGGGCGCTGCGCGTGGAGCTGCCCGAGATCGCGACCACCGCGCACGTGGCCGCCGCGTCCGCGTCGCTGTCGGCGCTGCGGGCGGCGGGGGTGGCGGTGGTCCTGGACGACGTCGGGTCGGGTGCCGCGGGGCTCGCGCACCTGCGGGACCTGCAGCTGGACGGTGTGAAGATCGACCGCCGGTACGTGATGGGCATGCTCACCGACGAGCGCGACGCGGCCGTCGTGCGGATGCTGGTGGAGATGGCCCACGGGCTGGGCGCCTCGGTGACCGCCGAGGGCGCTGAGACCCCGGCGCACCTGCAGGCGCTGCGCGACCTCGCCGCGGAGCGGCCCGGCCGCCGCCTGCACGCGCAGGGGTTCGCCATCTCTCGGCCCGTGCCGCCCGAGCAGCTCACCGCCGCGTGGACGACCGGGTGGGACCTGCCGGCACCCGCCCCCGCCACCGGCGCGCTCTGAGCGGGTCCCCGGCGGGCGCTGGGCAGCCCCGAGCAGCCCGTCAGGCGAGGAGGAGGACCGCCGGGCCGCCGACCCGGCTCAGCGGGAGCACCCACAGCGGGTCGTGGTCTCCGGCGGCACCTGACGGGGACGCCGGGTCCCAGGCGCAGCCGGCGGGGTCCTGGAGGGTGCGCAGGTAGACGTCACCGGCGGGTGTCGCGGTGAGGGCGTACACCCAGTACCGCTCCCCCAGCGACCCGGCCACCAGCAGGTCGGAGTGTCGCGCCCGCACCGACGGCTGGTGGGCGGACAGCAGCTGCACCTCGATGAGCCGCTCGGGCGCGCCGGCGGCGTCGAAGCTCAGGTAGCGGCGCCGCGACCAGAAGCGCGTGCCCCCGGGGACGGCGTCGCCCCACGCGGCCCGCGCGCGCAGCACGGCCTCGCTGTCGAGATCCTCCCAGGCGGCCAGCTGCGGGTCCACGAGACGTCGGCCCTGCTCGGCCTCCCAGCGCCGGACCACGGCCACCGGGTCGGCGCGCTCGACCAGCGAGCCCCTCTCCCGTGCCACCGGACCAGCGTGCGGGCCGCCGCTGGTGGGCGCCTGCGGAACCGCTGGATGTTCACCGAGCCGAAACCTGGCCGGCCGGCGCGTCGCCGGGGTGGCGCCTCAGCCGGCGGCGCGCGCCAGCAGCAGCCGGTCCTCGGTGGCCCGCACGGCGGCGATGAGCACCGGCCCGCGCTGGGCGTGGCAGCGGGACTGGGGGCTGCCGGGGCCGTGGCGCTGGAGCACCTCGGCGATGCGCTCGTGCACGGTGACCCGCCGCCCGTCGGGGGCGGTGGTCTGGTCAGCCCACGTCAGCGCGTCCGCCACCGGGCCCGACCAGTAGCCGGGCCGGCTGAAGGGGTCCAGGAGGTGGGCGACCTGGCGGACCCCCGCCACGAAGCGCGCACCGGAGTGGTGGGCCACCAGCCCCACCAGCGCCGGGGGCCACAGGCTGCGCTGGAGGTGCAGCGCGCCGTCGACCGGGTGGAAGCCGGTGTGGGCGACCGCCGGGGCGTAGCCGACGTCGTGCAGCCACGCCGCGGCCAGGAGGAGGTTCACCTGCTCCGGCGCCACGGCGTCCGCGCCCTCCGCCGCGCGCTCGGCCACGGCCTGCGTGTGCCGCCAGCGGCGACCGTCGTCGTCGACGGTGGCCAGCAGCTGCTCGGCCAGCTCCCGGGCCTGGCCGACCAGCTCGGCGTCCAGCGCCACGGTGTGCGCCTCCGCCCCGGCCCGGGCCAGCGGGGGGTCGGCAGGAGCGTCGGGCACCTGCGGGGACGGCGCGCCCAGGGTGGGGTGGAGCGCGCGCGCCACGGGCCGCAGGGGCGACCAGGCGGTGAACGAGGACCGTCCTCCAGTCGACATGACCACCAACGTAGCCGCTCCGGCCACGGCAGATCGCGGGCGACGAGTCCGTCCCCGCAGTGGACCCCGCTGTGATCCGCCAGGAGGGTGACCGCCGCGCGCCACCCGCTCTCCCCGGCCCGTTCACCGACGCGTCGCCCTCGCGGAGCAGCGTGCCTCCCGTGTCCGCGCAGCCCGGCCCTCCCTCCCCGCACGCCCGACCGTCCCTGCCGCGCCGGGAGGCGCTGGCGCTGGGTGGAGCCCTCGCCGCCGCGGCGGCCGCCGGTGCCGCCGGGCTCGCCGGCGCGCCCGGCGCCGCGGCAGCGGTGCCGGCAGCAGCGACCACCCCTGCTCGCCCCTCCGGCACCACGCTGGCGCGCACCCTGCTGCGCGGGACGCCGGGCGCCGGTGGGTTCGTCCGCCACGTGCTCGGCCCCGGGGAGCCGTACACGGTGCGCACGGACCTGGGAGGCGTCCCCTCCGCCGGTCGCGCCTCGACCCGGCGGGTGATGACGGCGTTCGTGCAGCTCACCGACGTCCACCTGCAGGACACGCAGTCGCCGGCCCGGTTCGAGTTCCTCGACCGGTACTCCGACGCCGACCCCTCGGTCCCCTTCCAGGCCGCCTACCGCCCCCACGAGATGCTCTCCACGCACGTCGGCGAGGCCACGGTGCGGGCCGTGAACGCGCTGAAGGGCGCCCCGGCCACCGGAGCGGCCCTCCAGCTGGCCCTCAACACCGGCGACGCCACGGACAACTGCCAGGCCAACGAGCTGCGCTGGTCGATCGACCTGCTCGACGGCGCCACCATCACGCCCGACAGCGGCAGGCCCGGCGTCTTCGAGGGCGTCGCGGACGGGAACGCCGCCACGTACGACACGCACTACTGGCACCCCGGCGGCACCCCGGCCGGGTCCAGCGGCGGCGCCGACGCCTACCGGGGCCAGCACGGCTTCCCGACCGTCCCCGGCCTGCTGGCCGCGGCCGTCCGCCCGTTCCGCGCCACCGGCCTGCGGATGCCCTGGTACGCCGTGCACGGCAACCACGACGGGCTGCTCACCGGCAACTTCCCGGTCTCTCCCGCTCTGGACGCCCTCGCGGTGGGCAGCGTCAAGCCGCTGGGCCTGCCGGCCGGTGCGGACCCGACGACCTTCCTGCAGCGGCTCCTCGCAGGCGGCGCCCCGGCGCAGGCGGCGCTGGCAGCAGCACCCGTGCGCACCGTCTCCCCCGACCCCCGGCGCCGGCTCGTCAGCCGCGCCGAGGTCGTGGCGGCCCACTTCAGCACCGCCGGCGCCCCGGTCGGCCACGGCTTCACCGCCGAGAACCGCGCGACCGGGACCGCCTACTACGTCGTCGACGCCCCGGCGGTGACCGCGGCGGGACGGCGGTCGGCGCCGGTGCGCTTCGTCGTCCTGGACACGGTCAACGAGAACGGCGAGGCCGACGGGTCCCTCGACGCGGTGCAGCACGCCTGGCTGGTGGCGACGCTGGCCGCGGCGCCCACCCGCCCGACCGTGGTGGTCAGCCACCACACCGCCGACACGATGGGCAACGCCCTGGTCGCCACCGGGGGTGACCCCGCGCCCCGCGTGCTGGGACCGCAGGTGCTCGCGACGCTGCTGGCCAACCCCCAGGTCATCGCCTGGGTCAACGGGCACACGCACACCAGTTCCGTGACCGCGCGCCCGCGCCCGGGAGGCACCGGAGGCCTGTGGGAGGTGACGACGGCGTCCCACATCGACTGGCCGCAGCAGGTGCGCACGCTGGAGATCACCGACAACGGCGACGGCACCCTGTCGATCTTCGGGACGGTCGTCGACAGCGCCGCCGCGCCGACCTGGAACGGCTCGCTCGCCACGCCGCTGGACCTGGCGTCGCTGTCGCGGGAGCTGGCGGCCAACGACCCCCAGGAGTCCGCCCGGCCCGACCCGGCCACCGACGGCCTGCGGGGCAGGGCTGCTGACCGCAACGTCGAGCTGGTGCTGCCCAGGCCCGCGGGCCTGGTCACCTGAGGCCGACCCGTCCGCTCACCCCTGCGGGGCGTGGGCCTGCAGGAAGTCGTAGACGGCGGGGGTGTCCACGCCGCCGAAGGAGCCCACCGGCGTGGAGGCCAGCAGGCTCGCGGGGGTGCGCGGGCTGGCCCACGACCTGCCCTGCCAGCGGGCCGCCACCTCCGGGCTCGCCTGCCGGCAGCACGCGGGGTCGGGGCAGCGCGAGGTGGACCGCTCGGTGGTGCCGCGCCCGCGGAACCACTTCACGTGCGCGTACGGCACCCCGAGGGCGACGGAGTGGTCCAGGCCCTCCCCGGCCGCGCCCGAGCCGGGCTGGGTGCGCGCGGTGCACCAGAACGTGCCCGCCGCGGTGTCGGTGTACTGGTGGTAGGGGCTGAGCTGGTCGGCGATGTCGAACACCGTCCGCACCGTCCAGTGCCGGCACACCGGCTGGCCCTCCACCGCGCCGAGCGCGTCGGTGGGGAAGCGCACGCCGTCGTTCTCGTAGGCCTTGAGGATCCGCCCGGCCCGGTCCACCTTCATGAAGTGCACGGGCAGGTCCAGGTGCACCGTGGCGAGGTTGGTGAAGCGGTGGGCGGCAGTCTCGTAGGGGACGGCGAACGCGTCGCGCAGGTCCTCCACGGACAGCTCCCGCTCGGTCTTCGCGCGGCGCAGGAACGCCACCGCGGACTCCTGCGGCAGCAGCAGCGCCGCTGACAGGTAG